>NZ_JAAFZA010000148.1 GCF_015356865.1 Catenulispora pinisilvae | reverse complement strand
ATCCCATCCCATCCCATCAACCCAACTCCGCCGCCAAAGCCTCGGCGATCTCGTCCATCCGAGAATCCGCAACAGTTCCCGCGTCCCCGTCCCCGGGCCGCAGTTGCCGGAACACCAGCGGCCCCCGAAGGCCGTCCGGCAGATCGGCCATCCTCGGGATGATGTGGAAGTGCACATGCCCGAACCCCGCCGCCTCGGCGAACTGGGCCACATACGTCTTCTCGCAACCGGTGACGGCATGCAGCGCCCGCGACAGCCGAACCTGCCAGGTCCCGAGCCCTGCGGCCTCGGCATCGCTCAACTCCGCGATAGCCGTGACGTGGCGCCGCGGCAGCAGCACCAGCCAGCCCGGCACCGACGTGCCGATCGCGTGCGCCACGCGCCAGTGTTCGTCGGCGGCGACGCGTTCGCGCGGCGGCAACTCCGCCAGGCGCTCGTCGTTCCGGCAGCTGAAGCAGTCGGGGTGGTGGTTGCTCACGGGCGACGATCTTAGAGCCCGAGCCCGAGCCCGAGCCCGAGCCCGAGCCCAGCACGGATACGGGCGGTGCCGCGTCGACGAGAACCGCGGCACCACCCCGCCCGCGGATCTACGAGAAAGCCGACAGGCAAGTCGTCGGAGTAGCCTGCGCCGGATCCAGGGCGTCGACCGCCTCATGCAGCGCGATCTTGTCCGTGGTCCCGATGGCGACGTGCTCGGAGATGTCCGTGGGGCACAGGTCCTGTAGCAGCACGTTGTGCACGTTCGGCCCGTTCAGGAACTGTGTCTGCCACGGCGTGACGACCTCGTCGTACTTCGTCGAGATCACTGTGTACTGCACCCCGGGCACGGTGTCGCCGCCCGCGTTCAGCTGCTGCATCAGCGGTGAGCCGACGATCTGGTCGGTGCACGCCGGGCACGCGGTGCCGATCAGGCCGATCGCGCCCGGGAAGTAGTCGGCGGCCAGGGTCTCGATGCCGTCCAGGTTCGTGCCGTGGTTGGACGGCGCCAGCCCGACCAGGGTGTGCACCTTGGCCGCGCCGCCGAGGAACTTCAGGTAGTAGCGGGGCATCATCCCGCCCTGGCTGTGCCCGACGATGTCGACCTGGGAGGCGCCGGTGGCGGCCAGTACCTGGTCGACGTAGTCCGACAGCTGCTGCGCCGACTGTGCGACCGGCGCCAGGCCGTGGAACACCGGGATGCCGGGTTCCTGGCCGTAGTCGAGTTCGAAGACGCAGTAGCCGCGGGCGGCGATGTACGGCGCGCCGACGATCCAGTTGTCGGCGGCGTTACCGAACGTCCCGTGCACCAGCACCACCGGGCGCGGGTGGTCGGCGCTGGGCCGGCACGAGAAGTCGTTGATCCCCGACGAGGTGGCGGCCTGCGCCGGGGCGGTCAGCGCCACGAACGGCGCGGCCAGCAGCAGGGCGGTCACGGCGCGGATGGCGAGGGTGGTGCGAGTTCGGGTGCGGGTGCTGGTGCTGGTTCGCGTGCGAGTACGGGCACGAGTACCGGCGCGGACCGGGCGGGCGGCGCCGGCGGTGCGGTGTTGGCGTTGACGCATGCTGACTCCCTGGGGACCGGTGGGGTGAGCGGCTTCGGTGATCTGGGTCACACGCGCGTGTTACCGGTCGGTAAAGCTACTCGCAGGTAGCCAGGAAGTCACGAGGTCATGGCAACTCTTTTGCCGAGTTGCACACCGCCTCCACCAGATCGATCGCCCGCAGCGCCTCAGCGGCCGTACACGTCACCGCCGCCTCGCCCGCCCGGTACGCCTTCGCCTTCGCGCACAGATCCGCGTACTCCGGGAACAGCCCGGCCGTGTAGTCGGCCGAGGCCTCCTTCGAGATGATGTCACCGGTCGCGATCGTCGCGTGCAGCCTTCCCGGCCCGGTCACCTCCCACGCCAGCAGGTACGGGTCGATCGGCGACGCGGGGTTCCGTTCGGAGAGCTGCGCCCGATAGTTGGTGTGGGTACGCCAGTAAGACTCCAGATTCCCGTGGTTCCACTCCCGCAGCCACGCTGGATCCGGCGCCACCTTGAGCTCCGAGGCCGTGGGCCCGTGCAGCGTGACGCCGTGCCGGTCCAGGATCGCCCACAGCACCGGATCGGTCGTGCCGCCTTCGGTCTTGAACACCCCGTCCACCGAGAACGGCACCGTTGCTTCAGTGCGCGCACCGAGCAGATTCGGGGTGACGTAGTGCCCGTCCGAATGCGGCTCGTCGTCGGCGCGCGTGGACTCCAGCAGCGTGTGCATCTCGCCGACCATCGCCAGGTCCGTCTCGGTCATCGGCCGGTCGATCACCACGAGCACGTCCAGATCGCTGCGCCCCGGCTGCCAGCCGCCGAGCGCGGCCGACCCGACGACGTAGACACCGCGCACCATGTCCGGCGCGAGCGTCGCGTCCAGGGCCTTCAGGAAACGTTCTGCCGCATGCTCGTAGACCATCTTCGGAGCTTAACAACGTGATCTGTGAGGCCGCACGCGACGAACCGCCGCCGATGAGGAAGCTGAACCGCCGCCGATCAGGAAGCCGGGGAAGCCGGGCCGCCGGCGAATGGCGAACCGGCCGACTCCCCCCTCGGAGTCGGCCGGCTCAGTCCCGATGACACAGAACCCTGTCTCGGTTCTGGTGACGCAGGACCCTGGCTCAGTCCACCTCGGCCAGAGCCTGGGCGAACTGCGCCGCGTACAGCCGCGAGTAGGCGCCGTCGGCGTCCAGCAACTGCGTGTGCGTCCCCTTCTCCACGATCCGGCCGTTCTCCATCACCAGGATCATGTCGGCGTCGCGGATCGTGGACAGCCGGTGCGCGATGACGAACGAGGTCCGCCCCTCCCGCAGCTTGTTCATCGCCCGCTGGATCAGCACCTCGGTCCGGGTGTCGACCGAGGAGGTGGCCTCGTCCAGGATCAGGATCGCCGGCTCGGCCAGGAACGCCCGGGCGATCGTGACCAGCTGCTTCTCCCCGGCCGACAGGTTCGACCCCTCCTCGTCGATGACGGTGTCGAAGCCGTCCGGGAGCGTGCGCACGAAGTGGTCCACGTGCGTGGCCGCCGCCGCGGCCTGGATCCGCTCGATCGAGGCGCCGTCGGTGCCGTAGGCGATGTTGTCGGCGATGGTCCCGCCGAACAGCCACGCGTCCTGGAGCACCATGCCGGTCTGGGCCCGCAGGTACTCCCGGGACATCAACGCGGTGTCGACGCCGTCCAGCAGGATCGCGCCGGAGTCCACCTCGTAGAACCGCATCAGGAGGTTGACCAGCGTGGTCTTGCCGGCGCCGGTCGGGCCGACGATGGCCACGGTCTGGCCCGGTTGCACGGCCAGCGACAGGTCCTCGATCAGCGGCCGGTCCGCGGAGTAGCTGAAGTTCACGTCCCGGAACTCCACCCGGCCGGCGACCCGCTCCAGCTCCACCGGCTGGTCCGGCTCGGCGGACATCTCCTCGGCGTCCAGGATCTGGAAGATCCGCTCGGCCGAGGCCACCCCGGACTGCATCAGGTTGGCCATCGCAGCGACCTGCGACAGCGGCATCATGAACTGCCGGGTGTACTGGATCGAGGCCTGCACGCTGCCCAGCGACAGCGCGCCGGAGGAGACCCGCAGCCCGCCGACCACCGCGACCAGCACATAGGTGACGTTGCCCAGGAACATCATCGCCGGCTGGATCAGGCCACTGATGAACTGGGCCTTGAAGCTGGCGTCGTTCAGCGCGTCGTTCTGCTTCTTGAACTCCGCCGCCGACTCCTCCTGCCGCCCGAACGCCTTGACCAGCTGGTGGCCGGTGTACATCTCCTCGATGTGCGCGTTCAGCCGGCCGGTGGCCGCCCACTGCTGGACGAACTGCGGCTTGGACCGCTTGCCGATCCGCCCGGCCACCAGCACCGACAGCGGCACCATCGCGATCGCGATCAGGGCCAGCAGCCAGGACGTCCAGATCATCATCACCATCACGCCCAGCAGCGTGAAGACCTGCATGACGATCTGCGCCAGCGACTGCTGGAGCGATTGCGCCAGGTTGTCCACGTCGTTGGTGGCCCGGGACAGCACCTCGCCGCGCGGCTGCTTGTCGAAGTAGGACAGCGGCAGCCGGCTCAGCTTGGCCTCGATGTCGGTGCGCAGCCGCGCCATGCACCGGTTCACCACCACGATGACCAGCCGGGACTGGATCATCATGCAGACGAACACCAGGACGTACAGCCCGGCCAGCACCATCAGGATGCTGCCGACCTTGCTGAAGTCGATGCCGTGCCCGGGGCTGAAGTTGATGGAGTTCACCAGGTCGGCCTGGGTGCCGTGGCCGGTGGCCCGCAGGTTCGCGACCAGTTGCTGTTTGGTCGGGTACTGCCCGTTCGGCCCGGGTCTGGCCTGGCGTCCGATGACGCCGGCGAAGATCTGGTCGGTGGCCTTGCCCAGCAGCCGCGGCCCCCAGACCGACATCCCGACGCCGATCGCCGCCATCACCATGGAGAAGATCAGGATCGGCCGCTCCGGGCGCAGGTAGGAGAGCAGCCGGCGCGAGGAGCCCTTGAAGTCCTTCGACTTCGCGGCCGGTCCGGACATGAAGGACGCCGGTCCGCGCAGCGCGCCGCCTTGTTGCGGACGCGGCGCGTCGCCTTCGCTCTCGGTCTCCAGGCGGTCGCCGTCTGGGCCCGTGGAGCCGGGAGCCTGCGGCTCCGCGCCGTTCTGGCCGGCGCCGTTTTGGCTCTCGCCGTTTGTCGCGGCGCCGTTCGTCGCAGCGCCGTTCTGCACGGCACTGTTGCTTGCGGCGCCGTTGCTTGCGGCACCGTTCTGGCTGGCGCCGTTCGCCGCGGCACCGTTCTGCTCGGCGTTCACGACCTCGCCGTTCTCGTGATTCTCGCGGCTCTCGCGGTTTTCGCCGCTCTCGCCGTTCTCGTGGTTCTCGTGGTTCTCGTCCCCCGTGCTCATGCCGCGGCCTCCTCTTCGGTGAGCTGCGAGAGCACGATCTCGCGGTAGGTCTGGTTGGATTCCATCAGCTCGCCGTGCGTCCCGGACCCGACCACCACGCCCAGGTCCAGGACGATGATCCGGTCCGCGTTGCGGATCGTGGAGACCCGCTGCGCGACGATGACCACCGTGGACTCCCGGGTCTGGTCCACCAGCGCGGCCCGCAGCCGGGCGTCGGTGCTGTAGTCCAGGGCCGAGAACGAGTCGTCGAACAGGAAGATCTCCGGCTTGTGCACCAGCGCGCGGGCGATCGCCAGCCGCTGCCGCTGACCGCCGGAGACGTTGGTCCCGCCCTGGGCGATCGGCGCGTTCAGGCCCTCGGGCATCCGCTCGACGAAGTCCCGGGCCTGCGCGGTGTCCAGCGCCTCCCACAACTCCTCGTCGGAGGCGTCGGGCCGGCCGTAGCGCAGGTTGGAGGCGATCGTACCGGTGAACAGGTACGGCTTCTGCGGCACGATGGCCACCGACTGGGTCAGCGTCTTGGGATCCAGCTCGCGCACGTCCACGCCGTCCACCAGCACCGCGCCGTCGGTGACGTCGGCCAGCCGGGGCACCAGGTTCAGCAGCGTGGTCTTGCCCGCGCCGGTGGAGCCGATGATCGCGGTGGTCTCCCCGGGCAGGGCCGTCAGGGACACCTCGTTCAGCACGCAGTCCTCGGCGCCCGGGTACTTGAAGCTCGCCCCGCGCAGCTCCAGCGTGCCCGAGGTCAGCGGCACCTTGGCCGTGGTCGGCACGACGACGCTGGACTCGGTCTCCAGCACCTCGCCGATCCGGTCGGCGCAGACCGCGGCGCGCGGCACCATCATGAACATGAAGGTGGTCATCATGACCGACATCAGGATCTGCATCAGGTAGTTCAGGAACGCCGTCAGCGACCCGATCTGCATCCCGCCGGAGTCGATGCGGTGCGCGCCGAACCACAGCACCCCGACGCTGGCGAAGTTCACGATGGTCATCACGATCGGGAACATCAGCGCCATCAGCTTGCCGACCCGCAGGGAGACGTCCAGCAGTTCGTTGTTGGCCGCGCCGTAGCGGCGGTGCTCGTGCTCGTCCTTGACGAAGGCGCGGATGACCCGGATGCCGGTGATCTGCTCGCGCATCACGCCGTTGATCTTGTCGATGCGCACCTGCACGACCCGGAACAGCGGGCCCATCCGCGCGATGATGATGCTGATGGCGATGCCCAGCGCGGGGATGACCGCGACCAGCAGTCCGGACAGCGGGACGTCCTGGCGCAGCGCCAGGATCACGCCGCCGATCAGCATCACCGGCGCCGCGGCGGCCATGGTGAAGGTCATCAGGACCACCATCTGCACCTGGAGCACGTCGTTGGTGGTCCGGGTGAGCAGCGAGGGCGCGCCGAACCGGCCGACCTCGCGGGTGGAGAAGGCCTGGACCCGGTCGAAGATCCCGGCCCGCAGGTCCCGGCCCAGCGAGGTCGCGGTCTTCGCCCCGAAGTAGACCGCGCCGATCGAGCAGGCGATCTGCAGCAGCGAGAACACCAGCATGAAGGCGCCGGTCTGCAGCACGTAGCCGGTGTCGCCCTTGACCACGCCGTTGTCGATGATGTCGGCGTTCAGCGTGGGCAGGTACAGCGCGCACAGGGTCTGCACGAACTGCAGGGCCAGGACCAGCGCGATCGGTGTTCGGTATGGTCGCAGGTATTGTCTCAGGATTTTGATAAGCATGGCGGTCGTCCCATCTGGCTCGGCGAGCCGACGAACGGTGGCGGTCGGCGTGACCGGGCGAGCACTGTATGCGAAATCAGGGGTTTTCGTTCTTTGATAGACTGGCGTCAGGCGGCGGTTGATCTGTGAACGGGAACGGCGGCTGGTCGGCGAGCGCCGCGGCGGTCTGGACCGCTTGGCGCAGCAGGGCAGTGTAAGGGGCGTCGACGTCGTCGCGCAGCCAATATCTGGTCGCCACCCGCACCGCGCCGCTGACCGCGGCCGCGACGATCCGGGGGAGTAGATCCTCGTTCGGATCCAGCCCCAGCCGCTCGCCGATCACCGGGATCAGCTGCTCCTCGAGCTGCCGCATCGATTCCAGGAAGTGCGGTCGGGCCCCCTCCTCGGCCATGACCTTGCGCAGCGCCTCTTTGCTGTAGCCGCCGTCGGCCATGATCGCCCGCAACTTGTGGACGCTCGCCTTGTCCGGCTCCCGGCCGTCCAGCGTGTACTCCGCGACGACCGCCTCGGCCAGCGCGTCGGCGAAGGGCTCGCCGGCCGGCCGCTCGCTGAAGGCCAGCGCCACGCGCCGGCCCCGGTCGCCGGTCAGCGCGCCGAGCGCGGCCTCGCGGCTGTGGAAGTAGTTGTGGAACGTGCGCGGGGAGACGCCGGCGCGCTCGGCGATGTCGTCCGGGCTGACGTTCTGCAGCCCGCCGTTCTCCACGGCGAGTTCCATGGTCGCCTGGCTGATGCTTCTGCGGGTCTCCAGTCGCTTGCGTTCGCGCAGCGAGCCCGCTTCGTTCTCGTCTCCCGACACGGCTCCACCCTCCTCCGAACTTGCGCTCAGCGCAATTAGTTTTTTGCGCTCAGAGCAAGATTCTCACGCCGCGACGGCCTCCCGCCGGCCCGCGCGCAGCGTCTTCCCGGCCCAGAAGAGCTGGTCGAGCAGGGAGCGCACGGCGGTGTCGCGGGCTTCGGAGGGCAGCGGCCAGGACTTGTCCTCGGCGAACTGGGTCCAGTACTCGTGGAAGCTGACCGTGTCGCGGATCGGCACCGCCGACAGCTCGATGAAGACGTGCCGCAGCTGCTGGACCGCGCGCAGCCCGCCGGAGACGCCGCCGTAGGAGACGAACGCGACCGGCTTGCGGCTCCACTCGCCGTGGTACCAGTCGATCGCGTTCTTCAGCACGGCCGGGAAGCTGTGGTTGTACTCCGGCGTGACGACGACGAAGGCGTCCGCGGCGGTCAGGCGCGGGGCCAGGTCGGCCACCGCGGGCGGACGCGGCTGTCCGAAGCCGGTCATGGTCAGCGGCAGGTCGGCCTCGGCCAGGTCGACGACGTCGAGGTCGAACTCGGGGTGACGCTGGGCGGCCTGGGCCACGAACCAGTCGGCGACGGTCGGGCCGAAGCGGCCGTCCCGGGTGCTGCCGATGATGACGGCGACGTGCAGGGGTTCCTGCGTGCCCCGCGGCGTGTCCTGTGTCGCGTTGGCGGTCATGGCGATCCCCTTCCAGGGAAATGGGCGACGTGGCAATGGGCGACGTGGCGCTGGATGTGTGGTTGTGTACGCCGTACGCTCCAGTGCGTACACCGTACATCTGGGCGTACGATGTACACAAGGCGCGACGACGAGGAGACTTCCGCCCATGGCGAACATCAAGAAGGCGTGCGATCCCGCGGAGCAGGACGGTGCGGCCCAGCCGAGCATCTGGGAACGTCTGGACACCCCGCGCGGCGGCCGCACCACCCTGACCCACGAGGGGATCGCCGAGGCCGCGGTGGCCCTGGCCGACGCCGAGGGGCTGGAGGCCGTGTCGATGCGCAAGCTGGCCGACCGGCTCGGCGTGGCGACCATGGCGCTCTACCGCTACGTCGACAGCAAGGACGAACTGCTGGAGCTGATGACCGACGCGGTCATCGACTCCACCGCCATGGTCGCCGACCCGGGGGACTGGCGCGCGGTGTTCCGCGAGGTGGCCCTGCGGCGCCGCGAGACGGCGCTGGCGCACCCGTGGCTGTCCGCGGCCCAGGCGCACGTGCCGACCACCCTGACACCGAGCCGCAACCTCGCGGTGGAGCGCATGCTCGGCGCGCTGGAGGCGCTGCCGCTGACCGGCGACCAGAAGATGCAGCTGATCCGGGCCCTGGACTCATACTCGCGCGGCGCATCCGACGGCGAGGTGTACCAGCGGATGATGCTGGAGCGGCGCGGCTTCGGATACGACGGGGACATCAGGATCCTGCTGCGCTCCAACATGCAGTGGCTGCTGCGCAGCGGACGCTATCCGCGCTTCGCGAAGGTGGTGCAGGACGGGCTGGCGCCGGCGGACGCGGCGGCCGAGTTCGATCTCGGGGTCGAGGCTCTGCTGGACGGGCTGGCGGCGCGGTTCGGGATCTGATGCGGGTCGGTCTGATCCGGGCGGCGCCGCGCGGCGCGGGTTCTGCGCTGGGTGGCTCAATACAGCCGGCTCAATACAGTCCCCTCAAGGCAGCACAGTCCCCTCAAGCGGCGCAGTCCCCTCAAGGCAGCCGGCGCGCGGCGATCTCGGCCGCGACCGCCCCGACCTCGGTCAACATCGGCGGCGCGAGCTTCCACTGCTGCCAGTACAACGGCACGTCCACCGTCCGGCCCGGCGCCAGATCGACCAGCTCCACCTGCCCGAACTGCTTGCGCTGGACGTCCGGGATCAGGCCCCAGCCCAGGCCGGACTCCACCGCGTACAGGAAGGCGTCCGTGGCCGGGAGATAGTGGCGCGGCCCGCTGGCGGGAGCGCCGAGGCCGCGCAGGAAGGAGTCCTGGAGGTCGTCCTTGCGGTTGAAGATGATGATCGGGGCGACGGACAGCGCGGCGGCCAGCCCGGTCGCGGCGATCGCGTCCGGCAGCCAGCGCCGGATGAAGGCGTGGGTGGCGACGGCCCGGTAGCGCATGTGGCCCAGCGGACGGACCGTACAGCCCTGGACCGGCTTCGGCGAGGAGGAGATGGCCGCCATGACGAGCCCGGAGCGCAGCAACTCGTCGGTGTGGTCCTGGTCCTCGCGGTGCAGGTCGAAGCAGACCGCTGACTCCGCGCCGAACCGGGCCGTGACCTCGGGGAACCAGGTGCTCAGCGAGTCGGAGTTCACGGCGATCGACAGGGTCTGCCAGGTCCGGCGGCGCTCGCCCGGGCCGCCTTCGGAGTCCGTCTCGGCCCCACCGGTCTCACCAGCCCCACCGGCCGCGCCGGTCAGCCCCAACTCGGCGCGCGCGTTGTCCTCCAACCACGCCAGCTGCCGCGCGAACCGCACCACGGCGACGCCGGACTCGGTCGGCCGCAGCGGCTTGGAGCGCACCAGCAGCACCCGGCCGGTGCGCTGCTCCAGCGCCTTGATCCGCTGGCTGACCGCGGACGGCGTGACGTGCAGGACGCGGGCCGCCGCCTCGAAGGTGCCGGCGTCCACCGCGACCAGGAGCGTGCGCACATGGTCCAGAGGTAGATCCGTCATCATGATCTCTAATGATACCCAAGAAAGATTAGCTGGCCTTGAGATCACACGCCTTCCTAGCATCGAGCTCATGACCACCCCGCTCATGGCCGCCGCGGCCGGTCTCGGCACCGGCCTGTCCCTGATCGTCGCCATCGGCGCGCAGAACGCCTACGTCCTGCGCCAGGGCGTCCGCCGCGAGCACGTCGGACCGATCGTCGCGATCTGCGGGGCCTCCGACGCGGTCCTGATCGCCGCCGGCGTCGGCGGCCTGGGGGCACTGGTCCGCTCGATGCCGACCGCGGTCACCGTGATCGCCTGGATCGGCGCGGCCTTCCTGATGACCTACGGCGTCCTGGCCGCGCGCCGCGCCTGGAGACAGAAGGACCACCTGGCCGCCGAGGGCACCGCCGAGACCTCACTGCGCACGGCCGTCCTCACCTGCCTGGCCCTGACCTGGCTCAACCCCCACGTCTACCTGGACACCGTGCTCCTGCTGGGCACCGTCGGCAGCAGCTACGGCAACACCCACTGGTACTTCGCCGCCGGCGCCACCACCGGCAGCATCCTGTGGTTCTCCGGCCTCGGCTTCGGCGCCGGCCGCCTGGGCAAGGTGCTGGCCCGCCCCAAGGCCTGGCGGGTGCTGGACGGGGTGATCGCCCTGACGATGATCACGCTGGGGGTGGCGATGGCCGCCAGGGCGTGAGGCCGCGCGGCGGTAGCGGCCCGGCGCAAAAGCCGATGGCCGCCCGCTCCCTCGTCGGAAGCGGACGGCCATCGGCCCTAAAAGATCCCGGCCCGGGAACGTTGACTGCGGCCGGGCCGGAAACCCGTGTCAGCCGGCGGGGATCACCGATCCGTTGAACGTCTTCTCGATGTACTGCTTCACCTGGTCCGAGGTCAGCAGAGCGGCCAGCTTCTTCACCGCCGGGTCGTTCTCATGCCCCTTCTTCACCGCCAGGAGGTTGACGTAGGGGTTGTCCTGCGTCTTCTCCAGCGCCAGCGCGTCCTTGTTCGGGGTGAGCTTGGCCTGGAGCGCGTAGTTGCCGTTGATCACCGCGGCGTCGACGTCGTCCAGGGCCCGGGGGAGCTCGGCGGCTTCCAGGGGCTTGAACTTCAGGTGCTTGGGGTTGCTCGCGACGTCCTTCTCCGTGGCGGTGGTGCCGGCCCCGGGCTTGAGGGTGATCAGGTTGTTGTCGGCCAACAGCTTCAGCGCCCGGCCCTCGTTGGTGGCGTCGTTCGGGACCGCGACGGTGGCGCCGTCCTTGATCTGGTCCAGGGACTTGGCCTTGTGCGAGTACAGGCCCAGCGGTTCGAGGTGGACGCCGACCACCGGGACCAGGTCCGTGCCCTTGGACTTGTTGAAGTCGTCGAGGTACGGCTTGTGCTGGAAGTAGTTGGCGCCGACCTCGCCGTCCTGGGTGGCCAGGTTCGGCTGGACGTAGTCGGTGAACTCCTTCACCGTCAGCTTCAGCCCGGCCTTGGCCGCCAGGTTGTCGCGGATGTAGTCCAGGATCTGCGCGTGCGGGACCGGGGAGGCCGCGACGGTGATCGAGTCGACGCCGCCGGCCGCGCCGGCCGCCGAGGAGCCCGAGCCGGACGACTTGGCGGAGGAGCAGGCGGTCAGACCCACGGCCAGGACGCCCACGAGGGCGGTCAGGGACGCGGCGAGCTTCTTGTTACGCATGAACAAGTTCTTCTTTCTTCCGGGTGTGTGAGTGGGAATGGGAGTTTGAATGGGAGTGGGGGTGTGAATGGGAGTGGAGCAGTGGCCGGCGGTCACCGGTGGGCCAGGCGCTTGGCGGTGAAGTCGCCGAGCAACTGGACGATCTGGACCAGCACGATCAGCAGCACGACCGTGGCGATCATGAGCCCGTTCTCGAAGCGCTGGTAGCCGTAGCGGATGGCCAGGTCGCCCAGCCCGCCGCCGCCGATCGCGCCGGCCATCGCCGAATAGCCGACCAGCGCGATCACGGTCGTCGTCAGTCCGGCGACCAGCGCCGGCAGCGACTCGGGAAGCAGGACTTTGCGAACCGTCGTCAGATGCGAGGCGCCCATCGCCTGCGAGGCCTCGATCAGGCCTCTGTCGACCTCGCGGACCGCGGTCTCCACCAGCCGGGCGAAGAACGGCACGGCCCCGACGGCCAGCGGCACGATCGCGGCGTCCACCCCGATCGTGGTCCCGACGATCCCGCGGGTGAACGGGGTGATGGCGATCAGCAAGATGATGAAGGGCAGCGAGCGCCCGACGTTCACCACCGTGCCCAGCGCCTTGTTCGCCGCCGCGTTCGCCAGCAAAGCGCCGCGGTCGGTGAGGACCAGCAACAGCCCGATCGGCAGCCCGATCAGCACCGTGAACAGCGCCGACCAGCCGACCATCTGGAACGTCTCCAGGCTCGCCTGCCACAGCAGCGGCTGCATGTCCGACCAGCTCACGACGCGACCTCCTGAAGCGAGTCGGCCGCGGCGTTCCCGGGCGCGCCAGTCTCGGGCCCGGCAGCCTCCGGCGTGACCGTCTCGGGCACGACAGTCTCGACATTGAGCCCCCGCTCCCGCAGGAACCCGACCTGCACGACGTTGTCCTCGAACCGCCCCGGCAGCCCGATCCGCATCCGCCCCACCGTCTGCCCGTTCACCGTCTCGATCGCCGCGCCCAGGATCGTCACGTCGACCGAGTACGTCCGGGCGAGCTGCGAGATCAGCGGCTGCGCGGTGGAGTCGCCGTGGAACGTGACGTCCAGCACCGTGGTGGGGGCCGACTCCGACTCCGACCCTGACTCCGACCCCGCCGGCTCCGGCGCCGGTCCCAGCTGGAACAGCTCCCGCGCCAGCTCGGAGCGCTCCCGGGTGAGCAGGTCCGAGATGGTCCCGGACTCCACGATCCGGCCCTCGCGCATCAGCGCCGCGCTGTCGCACACCGCCTTGACCACGTCCATCTCGTGCGTGATCAACAGCACCGTGACCCCCAGCCGCTCGTTGACCTCCTTCAGCAGTCTCAGCACACTGCGAGTGGTCTCCGGGTCCAGCGCGGAGGTCGCCTCGTCCGACAGCAGCACGTGCGGATCGGCGGCCAGCGCCCGCGCGATCCCGACCCGCTGCTTCTGCCCGCCGGACAGCTGCGCCGGATGTGCCTCGGCCCGGTCGGCCAACCCGACCACGTCCAGCAGCTCATCGGCCCTGGCCCGGCGCTCGCGGCGGGTCAGCGAGCCGCCGATCTCCAGCGGCAGCTCGACGTTCTCCCGCGCGCTCCGGCTGGACAGCAGGTTGAAGTGCTGGAACACCATGCCGATCCGGCGGCGCTCGGCGCGCAGCTGCCGCCCGGACAGCGCCGTCAGCTCGCGCCCGGCCACCGACACCGTGCCGGAGGTGGGACGCTCCAGCAGGTTCACGCAGCGGATCAGCGTGCTCTTGCCGGCTCCGGAGCGGCCGACGACGCCGTAGACCTCGCCGGCGGCGACCGACAGGTCCACGCCGTCCAGCGCGGTCACCGGATGGGTCCGTGCAGGGTAAACCTTTGTCAGGTTGTTTATTTCAATCATGATGCTTTCCAGGGAGCCGCGAAGGAGTGCGGCGGGCGCGCGACAACGGCGCGCCACGAAGGCTTACAGGGGAAGAAAGGGGCTGCTAAAACCGGTCAGGGGAGTCGAAGACTCAGCAGCCGCACATTCGACACGCGAAACGGCAGCACATCATCCCCGGCGCCATGGCGGCGGCGGGCATGCGGGAGCTCGTGTTCGCGATCATGGATATGACTATAGGTGGATCGGCTCGGCGACCCTTACCGTGTCCAGTCTGTGAGACGGCCCGATTCCACGTCCGCGTCAGATCCGCGCTCTACCTGGGGCGATATCGTCAAGGCGTGACGATCGCACGTGCTATGGTCCGGGCGCCTGGCTGGACCGGAGACTTCCAAGAGCTCCGATCCAGCCCTGATTCACGCTCCTCAGCTCTGTGCGCGCTACTTAGCCTTCTGTGCGCTACTTCACCGGGTGTACGACGGCAGCCGCGCCACCGCCGCGCCGCGCCGGTTCGGCCGCGGCCTCGACCGCGCCGTTCGGCAGGAACTCCAGCCCGGTCGCGGCACCGATCTCCGGTGTCGGCGTCCCCGAGGGCGGCGCGAGGGTGAAGGTCTCACCGAGTGCTTCCAGTCCCGGGATCTCCGGCAGGTTCAGGAACGCCGGCTCCGCCTGCGTCGTGCCGGCGTTGCGCTGCGAGGCCCGGGGCGCGGCGATCGCCTGCTCCAGGTTCATCCCCAGATCCAGCCGGTTGACCAGGATCTGCAACACCGTGGTGATGATGGTCGCCCCGCCCGGGGAGCCGACCGCGATGAACGGCCTGCCGTCCTTCAAGACGATCGTCGGCGACATCGCCGAGCGCGGCCGCTTGAAGGCGGCCGGCAGGTTCGGGTCCGGCACGCCCGGATACAGCGGCGTGAAGTCGAAGTCGGTCATCTCGTTGTTCAGCAGGAAGCCCCGGCCGGGCACGGTCATCGCCGAGCCGCCGGTCTGCTCGATGGTCAGCGTGTAGGACACCACGTCGCCCCACTTGTCCGAGGTCACCAGGTGCGTCGTCGACATGCCCTCGGTGTCGGTGTACGAGGTCCCGGTCGGCGCCGTGGCCGAGCACTGCGTGCCCCCGCCCGGTTCGAACGGATTCCCCGGCGCGACCGGGGAGGCCAGGGTGCTGGTCGGGCTGATCAGACAGGCCCGGTCCTTGCCGTACTGCGCCGAGGTCAGCTGCTTGGTCGGGACGTCGCCGAAGTTCGCGTCCCCGACCCAGCGGTTGCGGTCCGCGAAGGCTATCTTCGAGGCCTCGTCATACAGGTGCAGCGCCTGGACCTGGTTGGTCGGGGTGACGTCGAAGTTCGACAGGATGTTGAGGGCCTCCCCGACCGTGGTGCCGCCGGAGGAGGGCGGGGCGATCGAGTAGACGTCCAGGCCCTTGTAGTCCACGTGGGTCGGGGCCTGCACCGGCGCGCTGTAGCCGGCGATGTCGGTCGCGGTGATCTTGCCGGGCCGGAAGTCCATGGTCGGGTTCGGGATCGTCGGCGGGTGCTGCGCGGTGTTCGCGACCTCCTGGCCCAACTCGCCGCCGTAGAACAAGCCGGGACCGTCCTTGGCGAGCAGCTTGTAGGTGTCCGCCAGGTCCGGGTTCTTGAACACCGAGCCCACCGCCGGCGGCGCGCCGCCGGGCAGGAACAGCTTCGCGGTCGGGGCGATCTGCGAGAACCGGGCCTGGTTCATCGCGGTGAAGGAGTTGAACGTGGGGTCGACGACGAAGCCCTTCGAGGCGATGTCGATCCCGCCTTGCAGGGCCTGCTTCAGCGAGATGGTGCCCCAGTCGTCCAGGGCGGTGGTCCAGGTCTTCAGCGTGCCCGGGACCCCGACCGACAGGCCGGAGTCGACCGCGTCGTTGAAGGACAGCGGCTGGCCGGTGGCCGGGTCGATGAACCAGTTCGTGTTCATCGCCGCCGGTCCCGACTCACGGCCGTCGATGGTGGAGACCTTGTGGGTGCGGGCGTTGTAGTACACGAGGAAACCGCCGCCGCCGATCCCGGCCGAGTACGGCTCCACGACGCCCAGGGCGGCCGCCGTGGCCACCGCCGCGTCCACGGCGTTGCCGCCGCGCTTGAGCACGTCCAGGCCGGCCTGGGTGGCGTACGGGCTCACGCTGGCGACCGCGCCGCCGTACCCGGTGGCCACCGGGTTGCGCGGGGGTTGGGCGCCGCCGGGCCCGGCCGGGGCCGGGGCGGCCCGCGCCGCGGTCAGGGTGCCGGTCAGGGCGGCCGCCGTGACCAGGGCGGCGACCGTGGTGGAGCGTCTGCGTCTCGGGATGGACATCTGCTTCCTCCGCGTGATCTTCTCCGTGCTCCCTGCTGGGCTGTCCACTTTGGCAGAGGGCTCATTTCCTGGGAAGCACCGATGGAATATGCTCAGGCCCCCCACGGCTGTTACCGGGGGTGGTCAGACCGTCATCGACCGGGGGTTTCATGTCGGGCGACGGGCATCGGTTTCGTTCGATTTCCTCGCCTTGAGGGGGCACGCGTGTCGAAGCGGGGGTGGCTGCTGTTCGCAGCCATGTCAGTGATCTGGGGTATCCCGTACCTGCTGATCAAGATCGCGCTGGAAGGCATGCCGGCGCCGTTCATCGTGTTCGCCCGCACCGCGATCGGCGCCGCGGTGCTGCTGCCGGTGGCGATGCGCCGCGGCGTGGTCGGCCCGGCCCTGAAACAGTGGCGTTACATCGCGGCCTTCGCGGCCCTGGAGATCGCCGGGCCCTGGTTGCTGCTCGGCGACGCCGAACAGCACATGACCTCCTCGCTGGCCGGACTGCTGATCGCGGCCGTGCCGTTCTTCGTGGCGCTGATCATGTGGCGTCTCGGCGACCGCTCCGCGGTGTCCGGCACCCGGCTGGCCGGCCTGTTCATCGGCCTGGCCGGGGTGGTCGCGATCGTCGGCCTGAACATCGGCCAGGTCCAGGTGGCGCGCATGCTGGAGGTGATCGCCGTCGCCGTCGGCTACGCCATCGCCCCGATCATCGCCGACCGCAAGCTGGTCGGCGTCCCCAGCCTGGCCATCATCGCGATCTCCCTGACCGGCGTGGCGCTCCTCTACGTCCCCTTCGCCGCCTTCAGCCACCCCACGCACATGCCGAGGGCCAACGCCCTGGCCGCGGTCATCGCCCTGGGCCTGATCTGCACCGCCTCGGCGTTCCTGCTCTTCTTCGACCTGATCGCCGAGGCCGGCCCGGCCAAGTCCTCGATGATCACCTTCGTCAACCCGGCCGTCGCCGTGGCCGGCGGCGTGCTGTTCCTCGGCGAGGACATCAAGGCCGGAGTGATCGTCGGCTTCCCGCTGGTGATGGTCGGGCTGGTGCTTTCCACGCTGCGCAGGGAGGGGGCGGCCGCCGCCGTGGCCGTCGCGGACGGACCGGCGCAGTCGGTGGTCGAGCCCTCCGACTGCGGCCCGGAGGCGGCGGCTATCGCCTGAGCGCGGTCAGTCCGCGACCCGACACACGTGGTCGGTCCGTCACCCGGCAGACATGGTCAGTCCGCGACCCGATGAACCTTGTGCTGAGCCGCCTGCGCCCGCGGCCGCACGATCATCAAGTCCACGTTCACGTGCGCCGGCCGCGTCACCGACCACGCGATGCAGTCCGCCACGTCCTCGGCGAGCAGCGGCCCCGGCACACCGGCGTAGACCGAGGCGGCCTTGTCGGCGTCGCCGCCGAAGCGCTTGACCGAGAACTCATCGGTCATCACCATGCCCGGGGCGATCTCGATGACGCGGACCGGCTGGTCGAAGAGCTCCAGCCGCAGGGTCGCGGTCATGGCGTGCATCGCGTGCTTGGACGCGGCGTAGCCGGCGCCGTTCTCGTAGGCGATGTGGCCGGCGGTCGAGGTGAGCATCACCACGGTGCCCTCGCCGGAGGCGATCAGCTTCGGCAGCAGCGCCTGGGTGAAGTTCAGCGCGCCCAGGACGTTGGTCTCGAACATCGAGCGCCAGTCGCCCGGGTCCGCCCCGGCCACCGGATCCGCGCCGATCGCCCCGCCGGCGTTGTTGACCAGCACGTCACAGGACTCCAGCCCGGCGGCGAACGCCTTGATCGCCTCGGCGTCGGTCACGTCCAGCGCCACGGCTTCGGCAGCGCCCCCGCTCTGTGCCGACTCGGCAATCTTCGTCGACTCGGCAATCTCCGCGGCCAGCGCCTCCAACCGCTCCTTACGCCGTGCGACGAGCACCACGCGGTACCCCTCGGCGGCCAGCCGACGCGCGGTGGCGGCCCCGATGCCGCTGCTGGCTCCGGTGACGACGGCGGTCTTGGTCATGGTGCGTCCTTATCGGTCGGTCATAAGTCGGTCATAATCGGCCATAAGTTGGCCGCAGAAGGTTCCAGGCGCCAGTTTGTCAGTGCCATCGCGGACAATGATCGGATGCAGATCGCGGCGACCTACGACCCCGAGGGTTTCAGGGATCGAGGCTTCGTTCAAGCGATCACCCCCGACGCGGACCCGGCCGCGGCGGCGCGCGCCGTCGCCGACCTGGAAGCCGAGGTCGGAGCCCTGGAAGCCGCGTCCCGGCCCGGGGATCCGGACCACCCGCGCTGGGTCTGGCCGGCCACCGCCGACCTGGCCCCGGCCCTGCTCCGGCGTGGCGTCCGCATCGACCGCTGCCACGACCTGGCCCTCACCGAGGCCCTGCTGCTCGCCTATGAGGGCCACTGCGGCGAGCCCCGCTCGCTCGGCGCCGCCTGGGCCCGGCTGCACGGCCTGCCGGTCCCCGAGGACCGCGCCGAGGGCACCATGGCCGCCCCGGCCGACAACCCGACCACCCAGCCCGCGCTGTTCGAGCCGGACCGCTCGCAGCTGGCCGCCGACGTCGACCCGCTGCGCGCGGTGCGCGAGGTCTACGCCGACCAACTCCGCCGCATCGCCGCCACCGCGAACCCCGGCGCGTTCCGGCTGCTGGTGGCCGCCGAATCCGCCGCGTCGCTGGCCGCCGCCGAGATGGCGCACCACGGCCTGCCCTGGCGCGCCGATGTGCACAGCCGCATCCTGGAGGAGTATCTGGGCCCGCGTCCGCTGGACGGCTCACCGCCGCGTGAGATGACCGCCGCCGCCGCCCGACTCGCCACGGCCCTGGGTGTCCGAGCCCTGAATCCCGACTCCGCGCCGCAGGTGACCAAGGCCTTCTCCGACGCCGGGGTGAAACTGCCCTCGCTGCGCCGCTGGGAGCTCAAGGAGATCGACCACCCGGCGATCCCGTTGCTGCTGAAGTACAAAGAGCTCTCGCGGATGTACTCGTTCAACGGCTGGGCCTGGCGCGACACCTGGGTCGTGGACGGCCGGTTCCGCGCCGAGTATTCCGTCGGCGGCGTCGTCACCGGACGCTGGGCGGCCCGCGGCGGCGGCGCGCTGCAGATCGACCGCCGGCTGCGCAAAGCGGTCGTCGCCGACCCCGGCTGGGTCTTCGTCTCCGCCGACGCCGCACAGCTGGAGCCGCGCATCCTGGCAGCGGTGTCGCAGGACCCGGGCATGGCCGAGGCGACACAGAGCGATGACATGTACTCCGCCCTGGCCGGCGTCTTCGAGGGCTCCCGAGACCAGGCCAAACTCGGGCTGCTGGGCGCCATGTACGGCCAGACCGGCGGCAGCGCCGCCGCCCCGCTGGCCCTGATGCGCCGCCGCTTCCCGAAGGCCGTCGCGCTGCTCGACGAAGCCGCCCGCGAAGGCGAGCGCGGCCGCCTGGTCCGCTCCCACCTCGGCCGCACCTGCCCGCCGCCCTCGCAGCGCTGGCAGGAAACGGTCGCCGGGGACGCCGAGGCCGACGCCGCCGACGACAGCAACCGTCGCTCGGGCCAGGTGGCGCGGGCCCGGGGCCGGTTCACCCGCAACTTCGTCATCCAGGCCACCGCCGCCGAGTGGGCCGAGGTGCTGCTGGCCCTGCTGCGCCGGCGGCTGCGCACGCTGGACGGCCCGCAGCTGGTCTTCTTCCAGCACGACGAGGTCATGGTGCACGCACCCGAAGCGCACGCCCCGGCCGTGGCTGAGATGATCACCGAGTGCGCCACCGCGGCCGGCCGGCTGGTCTTCGGTCCCTCTCCCGTGCGATTTCCTATGAGCGTTCACTCGGTGGAGTGTTACGGGGACGCCAAATAGTGCACCCGCGGTGACAGGCCCGGTGCTCAGCGTGCATCCTTCGAGGAGTGGACACCAATGTGGAAGTTGAAGAAGTAGTCCTGCTCGCCGAGGACGGCACGCCGATCGGCACCGCCCCCAAGGCCACGGTGCACACCGACCACACGCCGCTGCACCTGGCGTTCTCCTGCTACGTCTTCGACGACCAGCACCGGCTGCTGGTGACCCGGCGCGCCGGGACCAAGCGCACCTGGCCGGACGTGTGGACCAACTCCGCCTGCGGGCACCCCGGCCCCGGCGAGCAGATCCAGGACGCCGTCCGGCGCCGACTGGCCAGTGAACTCGGGTTGAATATCTCAGTCCTCACCCCGATCCTGCCGGACTTCCGTTACCGGGCGGTAATGCCCAACGGCATCGTCGAGAACGAGATCTGCCCGGTCTTCCAGGCCACCGTGGCGTCGGGAATTACGCCGTCACCAGACCCCGACGAAGTAGGCGAATACCGCTGGATTCCGTGGGCCGAATTCTCCACTCAAGTGCTTTCCGGTGCCTTCGAAGTCTCGCCCTGGTGCCGCTTGCAGGTCCAGGAGCTGGCCGAACTGGATTCCGGCAGGTGGCGGCCCTGATCACATCGTGGTGATCATGTGATCACACAGGGGCTTGTTCGACACCTGTGATGTCGGGCATCATTGCGCGGTGCCCGAAGCCTTTTCGCGGTCATGGGATATGCGTGGCGTGACCCATCTGCCGGATCCCCGCCGGATACCGGCCGACTCGCCATGAGCGCCCAAGACTTCAAACCTGTGATGCACCCGGCTGGTTTCGACGAGCCGCTGGCCCGGATCCTCGGCGAGGTCCGCACCGGCCACTGGTTCTCGATGGCCGAACTGCTGGCCGCCTCCAGCGGTGACAGCAAGCTGCGCTGTACCCGGATCGCGCTGCTGGCCCAGGTCGCCGCCGGATCCAACGCGGCCGACGAATGGGTCGCCGAGCGCCCCGGCCACCCCGACGCGGTGGCGATGGCCGCCCGGGTGGCGGTCGAGCGGGCCTGCAAGGCCGCCGCCAACGGCGTGCCGCAGGCCCGCAACCTGGGCCACCGGGCCGGCGAGCTGTGTGCCGAGGCCGCCGCCCTGGCCCCCGGGGACCCTGTGCCCTACCTGGGCCGGCTCGCCCTGGCCGCCGGCTTCCACGAACACATCGAGGGCCCGGCCTCCTGCCCCGTACCAGGGCCCTGGCACGCCTTCCGGGACCTGTGGCGCATCGACCCGGCCAACCGCGAGGGCTGCCACCGGATGCTCGGCGCGGTCGGCGGCGGCACCGGCCCGAGCCCGGCCGCCGCGCAGCTGTTCGCCTCCAGCATCGTCAGCAGCGTGGGGCTCAGCGGGCGCTCGCCGCTGCAACTGCTGCCGCTGTACGCGCTGGTCATCGCCTACGACTACCGCAAGAACCAGCGCGACGGCCTGGCCCACCTGCTGTGGAGCACCGACGCCGCGCGCACCGAGATGGCCCGCGGATGGAACTGGTTCACCGCCTCCACCCAGGACGACTGGCTGGTCGTGGACCTGTCCCACCTGGCCCACGCGCTGGTCGTCGGCGGCCGCTCGGACCTGGCCGCGGACGTGTTCGACGCCCTGGGCCCCTACGGCTCGAACCGGCCGTGGACCACGATTTCGGCGACGGGGGACGCCGTGGAGGAGTTCGTCCGGGCCCGGACCACCGCGCTGTCGGCAGCGGCGCGGCGTTCCGACCCGCGCGGGCGGCAGCGCGCCGGCCCCTAGGACCGCGCGCTGACGGACCGGCGTACCGGCGCACCGGCGGACAGGTAGGGCCGCAGGGAACGGATTCGCTTTCGAAATCCGCCACCGGCGCCGAGCAAAAGGCAGTACCAGCAGTACCAGCGGTATCGCGGGGAGCTCATTCGCACCATCGCCAGACGTACCACCTTCCCCTATAGGTCTCGAAGGCACCATGGAACGAGGGCAAGTCGATGACTGAAAGCTCAGTAACCTCAGCGATTCCCGTCCCGAACGAGGCGGACTCAGCCGACGCCGCGCAGCTGCGCGCGATCGGTTATGAACCTGTGCTGTCCCGCAAGATGTCCGGCTTCGGCAACTTCGCGATCAGCTTCTCCATCATCTCCATCCTGTCCGGCTGCATGACCCTGTTCGGCTTCGGCATGTCCACCGGCGGCCCGGCCGTCATGGTCTGGGGCTGGATCGGCGTCACCATCGCGGTCCTGCTCATCGGGCTGAGCCTGGCCGAGGTCACCAGCGTCTACCCGACCTCCGGCGCGCTGTTCTTCATGGCACACCGGCTCGGCGGCAAGGGCTGGGGCTGGATCACCGGCTGGCTGAACATGCTGGGCCTGTTCGGCGTCATAGCCGGCATCGACTACGGCGCCGCGGAGTTCATCGGCGCCTTCACCGGCATGGCGTTCGGCTGGACCCCGGACAAGTACGGGCTGGTCGCCATCTTCGCCGGGGTGCTGCTGCTGCACGGCGTCCTGAACACCTTCGGCGTGCGGGTGCTGGACCTGTTCAACCGGGTCAGCGTCTGGTGGCACCTGCTGGGCGTGGCGTTCATCGTGGCCGTGCTGTTCCTGGTCCCGTCCCACCACCAGAGCGCCAGCTTCGTGTTCACCCACTACGCCAACACCACCGGCTTCAAGAGCGCGATCTACGTCAGCGCCATCGGCCTGCTGCTCACCGGCTACACCCTGACCGGCTACGACGCCTCGGCGCACATGTCCGAGGAGACCTCCCAGGCCTCGACGCTGGCCCCGAAGGGCATCGTCCGGTCCATCTGGGTCTCCGGCATCGCCGGCCTGGTCCTGATCGTCGCCTTCCTGTTCGCCATCCAGGGCGGCGGCGACCAGTACGTCACCGAGTCCGCCGGCTCCGGCTACGGCGGTGCGGTGACGGCGCCGTCGATCATCATGCTCGACGCCCTGGGCCAGCACTGGGCCGAGGTGCTGACACTGGTCATCATCGTCGCCCAGTTGTGCTGCGGCCTGGCCGCCATCGGTTCGGCGGCCCGCATGGTGTTCGCCTTCTCCCGCGACGGCGCCCTGCCCGGCTCCCCGACCTGGCGCAAGGTCAACCGCTCGGCGGTCCCGACCAACGCCATGTGGCTGGTGGTCGTGGTGGCGTTCCTGCTGGCCCTGCCCTCGCTGTGGACCATCCAGGCCTACGGCGCGGTGACCGCCATCGCCTCGATCGGCCTGGCCCCGGCCTACGTCATCCCCGGCTTCCTGCGGGCAAGGCAGGGTAAGAACTTCAAGCCCGGCGCCTGGAGCCTGGGCAAGTGGGGCCCGCTGGTCGGGTACTCCGCCTCGGTGTGGGTGGTGATCGAGGTCGTGCTGTTCTGCCTGCCGCAGGCCTCCCCGGTCACCGCGCTGACGTTCAACTACGCGCCGATCGCGCTGGTCGCGGCGATGCTGCTGTCCGGGGTGTGGTGGCTGGTGCGCGGCCGGGCCAGCTACGCTCCGCCGGCCGGCGCGGTCGAGTCTGAGCAGTTCGCGGATCTGGACGTCATCTGAGTTCTGAGTTCTGAGTTCAGGGTTCTGGGTTCAGGGTTCTGGGTTCAGGGCCCAGAGTCCTGGGTTCTTGAATCTGAGTTCTGATAGAACAAGGCACTATTCGGCGCGCCCCGGTTATTCGGGGCGCGCCTGCTTTTTCTTTCGGACGTTATCGAGGTGTTGGCAACCTGTCGAGGAAGACTTTGAACGCCGTTGGATCGACCTTCATCGTCCCGGAGTACGGGTAACTCATTTCCCTGACAACAACTAGCGATACCACCACCAACGCGGCCAGCGTCATCACCATCACGGTGTGCGCGAACGAACTCGACAGGCCGAACAGGAAAGTGAAGGCGACCGTCACCAACGCGCTGCCGATCAGAATCGCCCACAACAGCGGTGGCAACGACTCCTCGGTCTCGTTCAATCGTTGTCTTCGTTGCTCGGCCAACGATTCGACGTGCGTCAGGACGTGGTCGTAGAGCACCTGCTGGGAGATGTCGGCCGGATGGAACGCGAAGACACTGTCCCGGATCTGGTAGACCAGGTTCGTCGCCGTCGGACTGGTCTCGTGCTTGGCCAGCAGCGGCCACTCCTGATCGATGACGGTGTGCGCGTAGTCGAGCGTCTCGTGCTCCAACTGCGAGCCCAGCGGCAACGGCATCTGCCGCGAGATCCAGTAGATGCCGGCGAGCTCGTTCGCCTCCTTGAAGGTGGTCTGGTGCGCGGTGTCGTTGTTCGTCCACAGCGCCACCACGACGAACGCCAGCGGCACCGCGAAGACCACGGACACGGTGGCGAAGATGAACCCCGCGACGTCGTTGTGCGGCTCGCGGCGATGGTGCGGGATGAAGCGTTCGAACAGACGCAGGGTGATGAAGGTCAGAATGAGGACGGCGACGATGGTGCCGTAGTCCTTGGCGGTCATGGCGACCTCCCGGTGTGGTGCTGTGGTGCGCGTGTGGCGCTGTGCGGTGTGGTTTGGTGGTGCGTGATGTGGTGGTGCTGCGCTGTGCTGTGGCGGCGCTGTGCCGTCGTGGGCTGCGCCGCCTAGCAGTGCTGTGCTGTGCTGCGCTTGTGGCGCGGTTTAGTCCTGTGGTGCTGTGCTGTGCTGTGCTGCGCGGCGTGCTGGTTCGCGGCCCGGCGGGCGAGCGCTCGCGGGGCCGTGGCGGCGCGGTTCCCCGCCTCAGTTGGTCCGTCGAGTGATCAGCTCGGCAATGGCGCGCAAATCATGCATCGCGCTCAACTCCACCCTCGACGCCCGTCCCAAGTGCGCATGCGCCTTCGCGATCCGCGCCGTGGCCTCCGTAGCCGCCCAGGCCCTCCCGCCCGCGCGTTCCACAGCATCGGTGGCACTCCGTAGCTCGTGTTCAGTGAAGTCCCGTCCCAGCGCGTAGAGCCGCGCCAACTCCCCAGCCGCCGCCGACCGGCCCGACAGCGCCGCGACCACCGGCAGCGATTTCTTGCGTGCGGCCAGATCCGCCCCCACCGGCTTGCCCGTGACCGCCGGATCGCCCCAGATGCCGAGCAGGTCGTCGGTGAGCTGGAACGCCATCCCGATCTCCCGCCCGAACAAGTCCAGCGCCGCCACGGCCAGCGGATCGGCCCGCACCGCCAGCGCCCCGAGCGCGCACGCGCAGCCCAGCAACGCCCCGGTCTTCTTCCCGGCCATCGTCAGACACTCGTCGAGGGTGACGTCGTCGCGTTGCTCGAACGCGCAGTCCTCGTACTGGCCGTCGCAGATCTCGATGACACACTCCGCCAGCCGGCTCGCCGCCGCGCCCCCGACCAGCCGCAGCGCCAGGGCCAGCATCGCGTCCCCGGCCAGGATCGCGTTCTCGGCGCCGAACACGGTCCACGCGGTGGGCCGATGACGCCGGGTCTGGTCGCGGTCGATGACGTCGTCGTGCAGCAACGTGAAGTTGTGCGCCAGCTCCACGGCCGCCGCGGACCGCAGCACCGCCGGGTCGGTCGCCGACCCGCCGACGGCTGCCGCGGCGGCCAGGACCAGGCCCGGCCGCAGCAGCTTGCCGCCGATGCCGCCCAGCGCGGCGCCGTCGGCGTCCTCCCAGCCCAGGTGGTACGCCGCGATCGAGCGTAATCGGCCCGGCAGCGTCTCGACGGCCGTACGCAGCACCGGCTCCACGGCGTCTCGCGTCCTGCGCAACGCTGCTTCGGCCGCGCCGTGGATGCCGGCGCCCTTCGGCCTCGCGGCGACGTGACCGACCTGACCGACCTGGCCGACCTGGCCGACCTGGCCGACCTGACCGACCTGACCGTCGGTCCGCGCGGCCGGCACGGCAACGCGACCGATACCCCCGCCCTCACCCGCACCGTCACCGACATCTACGGCCCGGCCCTCGGCTATCGCGCCCGGATCGCCCGG
>NZ_JAAFZA010000147.1 GCF_015356865.1 Catenulispora pinisilvae | reverse complement strand
CCTCAGCCCGAGCCCGCACCAAATCCTCGTGCAGGATCCCCCACCCGAAGACCCCCGCATACGTCAACCAAGCCAGCCCGTAAACATCATCAGCAGCCGAAGCCGCCGCCCCGCCCAGCCGGGCCGCCGTCAAGAACCCGCTCGGCGCCTCGGCCGCCGCGGCGGCCGCGTCCCCCTCGAATGCGAGCCCCAGGGCCAGGTCCACGAACGCCTCGCCCTTGCTGCCCACCCACATCGAGTCGGTGTGCAGCCAGCCGTGGACCAGCCCGGCGGCGTGCACGCGTTCGAAGACCTCGGCGGCGTTCAGCGCGAGCGTGCCGACCTCGGCGGAGGTCAGCGCGCCCTTCATCAGGCGGGCGGTGAGGGAGGAGCCCTTGTCCTGGTCGTAGACGGCGAACTCGATGTAACTGTCGCTCTTGTGGATCAGTTTGTGGGAGTGCTGGTCGTGGTCGGTGACCACCCGGTCCTCGTGCGCGATCCGCTTCTGACCGGCCTCGCGGACCACCGCGATGGCCGGATGCGTGACGTGCGTCAGCGCCGAGACCGCGTTCTCCAGACCGCCCGATGCGGTGATCTGGATCCACACCCGGCGCCGGCGCACCGAGTCGGAGGCGAGCCAGAGCTCGCCGATCCCGCGGTGCCACAACCGCCGGGACAACGTGTAGCGACCCGCCAGGACGATGCCGGCGGAGACTCCCGATATTCCTGCCACGGCGGCTAATTGTGCACAGGGGCCACGCCCTTGCACAGCGCGACGACAGGGCTCTGAGGCGTATTTTCGTCTAGACGCCCCGGGCGTTCACCGGACGGTCTCTCACCTGCGTTCCGTCGCTATCACCACGGCCACTCCGAGCACCACGATCAAGCCTCCGACGACCACCGCGAGGGTGATGGCCTCGTTGAGGAACAGGGCGCCGAGGGCGACCGCGACAACAGGGTTCACATATGCGTATGTTGCGACGGTCGATATCGGCGCGTTCTTCAACAGCCACACATAGGAGCAGAACGCCACGAGCGATCCGGCGGCGACCAGATAGAGCGTCGCCCAGGCCGACGTACCCGTGACGGCGCCGGGGTGGAAGTGCTCGCCGTGCAGCGCCGCCGCGACCGCGCAGCCGATGCCGCCGAACACCATCTGGTACGCCGAGGCCACGAACACGTCCTTCGGCGGCGTCAGCCAGGCCTTGGACGCCACCGAGCCGAACGCCCACGAGACCGACGCGATCAGGACCAGCGAGACGCCCAGCAGGTAGTTGTGCGCGCCACCGCCGCCGGGCCGCATCAGCACCACCAGACCGGCGAACCCGATCAGGACGCCGACCAGCGTGCGCGCGTTGGGCCGGTCCTTCGTCAGCGCGCGGAACACCACGATCCACAGCGGCACGGACGCGACCAGGAGTGCGGAGGTGCCGACCGGGATGTACTGCTCCGACAGGACCACGAAGCCGTTGCCCCCGAGCAGCAACAGCAAGCCGATCAGCGCGGCCGAGGCCAGCTGCCCTCGTGTGACGCGCAGGACGGACGGTCCGCGGCGGATCGCGAGGAAGCCACCGAGGATGAGGCCGGCGAGGATGAAGCGGAGTGCGGCGGAAGACAGCGGCGGGATGGATTCGATGGCGTAGCGGATGCCGAGATACGTGGAGCCCCAGAGGACGTAGACCGCGGCCAGGGCGATCCAGGCCGCCTTGGTCATCTGCTGGGCGACGGCGGTTGAGGGCTTGGCTATCCCAATATCCTGACTTGCCGTGTCCGCTAGTAGATCCCGGCTCGCCGTGTCGTCCAGAGTCGTGTCGCCCAGAACCGTGCCCTCCGGAGCCGTGTCGTCCGGAGCCGTCGCCGCATAGCGTCCCTCTTCCGAGGCGAGCGTCATACCCCTGCTCCCTCCGCACCCCTGACCGTATGCGATCAGCCTGCGGGATACGTGGGGTCAGCATCAAGGGCCACTCAAGCGTGAGTGGCCCTTGATCAGGTCGTTCGCCCAGCCGGCGGCCGGGTTGCGGGGCGGCCGGGCAGCGCCGGTCAGCCCAGCGCGCGCAGCAGATCGGCCAGCAGGTCGTCGATCGACTCGATCCCGACCGAGAGCCGGATCAGGTCGTTCGGCACCTCCAGCGGGGAGCCGGCGGCGCTGGCGTGCGTCATCCGGCCGGGGTGCTCGATCAGCGACTCGACGCCGCCCAGGGACTCGCCGAGGGTGAACAGCTCGGTGCGGCCGCAGATGTCGACCGCCTCCTGCTCGCCGCCGGCCACCCGGAACGACACCATGCCGCCGAAGCCGGACATCTGCTTGGCCGCGACCTCGTGGCCGGGGTCGTCGGGCAGGCCCGGGTAGTGGACGGCCGTCACCTTCGAGTGCGCGGCCAGGGCCTCGGCGATGCGCTGCGCGTTGGAGCAGTGCCGGTCCATGCGCACGGCCAGGGTCTTGACGCCGCGCAGCACCAGCCAGGCGTCGAAGGGTCCGGCGACGGCGCCCATCGCGTTCTGGTGGTAGGCCAGTTCCGAGCCCAGTTCCTCGTCGGACACCACCAGGGCGCCGCCGACCACGTCGGAGTGGCCGCCCATGTACTTGGTGGTGGAGTGCACGACCACGTCGGCGCCCAGGGCCAGCGGCTGCTGAAGGTAGGGGGTGGCGAACGTGTTGTCGACCACCAGCAGCGAGCCGGTCTCGTGCGCGACCCCGGCCAGCGCGGCGATGTCCGCGATGCCCAGCAGCGGGTTCGAGGGGGTCTCGACCCAGATCGCCTTGGTCTTGCCGGGCACCACCGCGGCGCGCACGGCCGCCGGGTCCGACATGTTGGCGGCGGTCCAGCCCAGGCCCCAGCGGGACAGGACCTTGGAGAACAGGCGGAAGGTGCCGCCGTAGGCGTCGGCCGGGATCACCACGTGGTCGCCGGGCACGCACACGGTCCGCAGCAGGCAGTCCTCCGCGGCCAGGCCGGAGGCGAAGGCCAGGCCGGTGCGGCCACCCTCGATCGAGGCGAGACAGTCTTCCAGCGCCTTGCGGGTCGGGTTGGCGCTGCGCGAGTACTCGTAGCCGTTGCGCAGGCCGCCGACACCGTCCTGCTTGTAGGTGGAGACCTGGTAGATCGGGGGGACGACGGCGCCGGTCAGCGGGTCCGGGTCCTGGCCGGCGTGGATGGCCAGGGTCTCGAAGGCGGCGTTGGCATGGGCGTCAGATGCGGACATGGTCTTCAGGTTACGCGTTCGGGGCTGGACGGCCCGGTGTGGCGGGTGTGGTGCGCGGTGGCTTGGGCGGGGCGGAGGTCGCGGAAGTCGCGGAGGTGGTGGCGGACGAACCGGCGGAGGATCCGGTAGAGGAACCGCTAGAGGAACCGGCGGAGGAGGCGGCAGCCCTGACCGGGATGCCCGCGCTCAGGCTCGCGGCCAGAGTCGCGGCCAGCGTCGAGGTGGCCGGAGTGACGGCGATGGCCTCGTCGGCATCACCCATCAGGGCGACGGTTGCGGCCATCCGACGTACCCGCCGCCGCTCCAACACCCGGGCCCGCTGCCGCACCGCGTACATCAACACCGCGGCGCCGATGGCGAGCACCAGCCCGAACATCACGATCAGCCCCTGCCAGGACCCGGCCTCGGCAACCCCGTGGCGAGGCCCTGACGTGCCTATCTGTACCGGCGCGCTGGGGACGTAGGGGGTGGCGTCCCCCGCGAGCCCGACCACGTGGCCGAGCCCGTCCAGCGCCCCCGCGATCAGCGAACCCATCAACGCCTCCCGTGCCCGGGTCGTATTACCTGAAGAGGACAATACTGACCATTTGCGACATCGCACCCCGACGCAAACCCGGCGGGGCAAGTCACCGAAGCCACGCAACCTCTCCGGCAGCCGCACGTCTTGAAGTTCGACAGAGTGTTCACCCGGGGAGGGAAACGATGATGCGCTCACGCATCAGTACAGCCGCGGTCGCCGCAATCGCGGCGTCGTTGGTGGCGGGACTTGGCGCATGCAGCGCCACGTCCAAGGTGGCGTCAAGTGGCGGGTCCGGCGTGCCCAGCACGTCGGCGGCGGGGACCGCGACGTCACCGGGGACGGGGACGACAACCAGCCCGGCGGCCGACGGCTCGTCGACCGCGGGTTCGTCGCCCACGACCTCCTCGACCGCGGGTTCGCCCTTCAGCGCCGCCCAACTGGAGACGATGCGCTCCAAAGTGGCCTCCGCGTTCGGGCAGGGCGTGACGGCTCCCGCGCACTACACGCAGCCGACCGTCGACACCGCGGAACTGGCCGCCGACTTCGACAGCCCGGCGACGATGAACGCCTCCTGGGGGACCGGACCCGTCGGATCGGACCGGCCGATGGACTGCGGCACGGCGAAGTACGACGGCATCGTCATCGGGACCGTGCAGGCTTCCGGCAGCGACGCGACCGTCCCGGTCGTTCTCTACGAGAACAACAAGGGCGGAGCAGCGGAGGTCAGCGTGACCGTGGATCCGGCTTCAGGGGTCATCAAGGGCACCGCGTGCGGTGGGGCACCGAGTCCGGCGGATTTCCCGGGGGTCGCGCCGCTCGCGGCGTATTACGGCGCGGTCCTCACCGACGACCAGTCGGTGGTCGACAACAAGTCGCATCCCTACTTCACGAGTGCTTTCGCCTCCTGGACCGGTGACGGGGACTACAACACGGATGAGTGCGGCCAAAGCGGACCGGATCGGTGGATCGTCGCCCTGACCGGCACGACGTCAGCCGCCAGCACCTGGGACTTCGCGCCCGGGCCGGTCATGACCGTTCCCGACCCGACCGAGCCGGCGATGCCGACCGGCTTCACCTCGACGTTGGCCGTGGACCTCGGCTCCGCCAAGATCTCCCGCGTGACCTGCGGCCGGGCGTATCCGCCGGTCCTCGGCAGCAACCCGAAGACCGCGGACTACGCGCAGCAACTCCTGGACTACTACCGCGTGGCCGCCCAGCAGAAGTCGCTCGGCGTGGACGCCGAGGCCGCCATCCGCCCCTTCTTCGTCTCGGACGCCGCCTTCACCAAGGACTGGGGCAGCACTGGCGCCGTGCCGCTGCTGTGCGCGAAGAAGGTCCCCTTGTCGGTCGCGGTGGCCGATGGGACGTCGCCCACCACCTCCGGCACGCAGACCACGCTGCACATGGTGACGTGGCCGGACTGGCACCCGGACGCGCCGGGCCAGGAGGCCAGCAAGTTCACGGCCGTGTTCGACACGAAGACGATGAAGATCGCCTCGATTACGTGCACCAAGTAGCAGGAGCAACCACTTACGCGCCGAGCGCCGTGATGTCAGCCATCACGGCGCTCGGCGCTCGGCGCTCGGCGCTCGGCGCTCGGCGCTCGGCGCTCGGCGCTCGGCGCTCGGCGCTCGGCGCTCGGCGCTCGGCGGAGCAGCGGAATGCAGCTACTCATGTGCCTGCGCCAGTGACCGCCCGGCCAGCCGTGCGGTGACGCCGGCACCGAAATTCGGGCACTCCGTGACGTCCTCATGCCGGCAGCGCAATCCGTGGCTAATAGCCTCGCGCGCCGCCTGCGCCCTGGCGATCTGCTCGCCGCACTCCGCGCACGGCTGACGCCGGATGGCCGCATCGCCATCGTCTCCCAGCCCCGCTGCCACAGCGCCACCGCGGACACCTCCCGCGACGCCGCCGACGAGATCAGGGCCTTGCTGACCACAGCCGGTTTCACGAAGCTGCGGACCGAGATCCTGCCGCTCAACCCGCCGGTCGTCTGCGTGCTCGGGTCGTAGACTGGCAAAACGGGAGCACAGCCCGGACAGCGGGAGCGCAGCCAGGACACTGGGAGCGCAGCTCAGAACAACGTCGGCGGCCCCACCGGCATCGGCTCCCCCAAAGCCGCCAGCTCCGGCACCCGCCGCCGCACGTCCTCGTGGAACCGCCGCGCGAGCACCGGGGCGTCGACGTTGTCCGGCGTGTGGACGAAGACGGTCGGGGAACGCCCCTCCCGAAGCCATTCAGCGGTGGTGTCCGCCCACGGCTGCCAGCCCTCGGCCGTCCGCTCCCCGTCGTCCCGACCGATGTAACGCACCACCGGAAAGCGAGTCAGGGCACGAGTACGCCGTGGCAGCCGTGGCTTCTTGGTCCAGGCCTCACGTTCGGCGTCGGTCGTCGGCGGGGTTTCGTAGAGCACTGTCGTGTCGAACGGGACCCACTCGGCGTCGGCTTCCGTCAGCAACTTTTCCAGCGTCTGCTCGGTCTTCGGGTCCGCGAAGAACGCGGGATGCCGCACTTCGACCGCGTACCGGTACCCCTGCGGAACCCGGCCCAGGAAGGCGGCCAGCGCGGGGAGGTCGGCGGGCCCGAACGAGGCCGGAAGCTGAACCCACAGCGCGGCATTCCGACCGAGCGGTTCGATCGCGCTGAAGAAGCCGTGCAGAGCGCTGCCGGGGCTGAAGAGGTCGGGGGCGAGGCGACGTTCGTGCGTCACCGGCTTCGGAAGCTTCAGCAGGAAGCGGAAATCGTCCGGTGCCTGCGCCGCCCAGGTCTCGACGGTGGCCCGGGACGGCGTCGCGTAGAACGTGGTGTTGCCCTCGACCGCGTTGCACCACGTCGCGTACGCGGCGAGGCGCTCGCGCGGCGGCAGCGGATGCGGCAGGAGCCGGCCCTGCCATGGCCCGAACGTCCACATGGCGCAGCCAACGTGCAGTCTCACACCTTCGACCCTAGCGAACCGGACACCCCCGAAAGGCCACCGGTGTTCGAGCCCTTGTCCCGGTGCAGATGACGCCGCGCGAGCAGGAACCACGAGCAGGCGATAGCGAGCACCACCAGCCACCGGAACAGCCACTCCAGATTCGACGGATACAGGACACCGGTGACGTGCGTGGCGATGAAGCCCTGGGGGATTCCCGGTTCCCCGAGACGTTCGCGGCACCAGTTCTCGATCAGCGTCAGGGGACACTTCACCCCGAGCGCGTTGACGCCGAGCCAGACCACCGCGGTGGCGTGCAGATAGAACACGCGCGGCCAGCGCAGCGCGAGGTATCCGCCGACCACCACGAACGCCACGAAGGCGTAGTGGACCGTCATCGTGGCATCGATGAGGAATCGGTATCCCATACCGAAAAGCCTGGTCCGCACGGCCGTCGATGACAAGGGCGCGGGTACTCAACCGGGATCTGAGTACCCCGCGGGAACTCGCCGTGCCCCACGCCGCCACCGGGCCACCGGGCCACCGGGCCCGAGAAGCCCGCGCCCACGCCCGGGCGCGGGCTCGCGGTGGCCGGTGCGCCGAATGCGGCTGGCGTTCCCCGAGTCGTCAGCGTGGTGTGGGGGCCCGGCGGGACGCCGATGCTTATATGAAGGGCATGGCGTTCTTGTCCCGGCTGCGCGCCTTGGCCGACCGTGTGGACCGGTTCCAGCAACGGCATCCCGTGCTGGCGTTCCCGGTCGCCGTCTTCCGGGAGCTCCAGGACATGAAAGCCGGGTACCTCGGCGCGATACTGACGTTCTTCGCGTTCGTCTCGCTGTTCCCCCTGCTGCTGATCCTCACCACCGTGCTCGGTGCCGTTCTGCGTTCGAACCCCAAGCTCCAGCAGGACGTCCTGAACTCCGCGCTGGTCGACTTCCCGGTGATCGGCGACCAGCTGAAGAACAACATCCACGACTTCGGCCGCAGCGGCCCGGCGCTGGCCATCTCCATCGTCTTCACCTCGATCGGCGCGCTGGGGCTGGCCAACGCCGCGCAGTACGCGATGAACCTGCTGTGGGGGGTGCCGGAGGACCGGCGGCCGAAATTCCCGCAGTCGTGGCTGCGCAGCGTCGGGATCATCGGGACGATGGGGCTCGGGGTGCTGTCCACGACCGCGATGACCGCGCTCGGCGAGTGGGCCTCCGGGGCCTTCTTCCCGGCCGGCCTGCGGCTGGCGCTGGTGGCCGCCTCGTTCGTGCTCACCGCGCTGCTGTTCTGGCTCGGCATGCGCTCGGCCACGGCCATCGAGGTGGAGGCGCGTGACCTCCGTCTCGCCGCGATCCTCACCACGGTCTTCTGGCAGGGCCTGCAATACCTCGGCGGCTTCATCGCCGCGCATCAGCTGGCCCACGCCTCAACGCTTTACGGGGTCTTCGGGCTCGTGCTCGGGCTGGTGGCGTGGATCTACCTCCAGGCCCGGCTGACCCTGATCGCCGTGACGACCGACGTGGTCCGGGCCCGGCGGAGCTGGCCGCGGTCGCTGTTCGACTGACCGGCCGGTCCCTCACTTGGCGCACTTGGATATACGCCCGGTGACCCTCGACAAATCCTCATCAACACCAGATGATCGATCAACGAGTGCGGATGATCTCAAGAACCTCATCATGCGAGCCGGCCCCGTCGCACTGTTCGGATCGCGTAGGATCGTCTGAATCCCCCCCAAGCCGTTAGGAACCGATGCGATGCGCCTGCTCGACTCTGCCCGCATCGGCCTGGCCGCGGTCGTCCCGGACAGCCTGCGCCACCCGATCGACCATCTGCGGCCAGGGAAGATCATGCCGAGCGGGATCCCGCGCAAGACCCTCGCGGTGTCCATCGCCCTGAGTGCCGCCTTGGTCACCAGCAGTCCGGCGCACGCGGCGATCAACTACAGCCCGCCGCCGAAGCTGCCCACGCTCAGTGCCTCCACACTGACTCAGCGCTATGACCTGAACCGTGCGGCGATGGCGAAGGCCGCCGACGAGGCCCAGTTCGGCGGGGACCCGGCGCTGGCGAACTCGCTGCGCAACCTCGCGATCCCGTCCCGTGACTTCCTGTCCTTCGACCCCTCCGGCAACGGCCGGGGCATCGAGGTGGTCGGCGACCTGGTGCACGCCAAGCGGATCGCGGTGGTGGTCCCGGGGGCCGGCAACACGCTGTCCAACTTCGACGGGGTCAAGGGCACCGGCGTCGGCGCCGAGGCGCTGTACGACCAGGCGCAGAAACTCGGCGCGCACGGCTCGCTGGCGGTCATCGGCTGGCTCGGCTACGACGCCCCGTCCATGGACAGCATCCACGTCACCACGCTCGGCCACGCCGCGGCCGGCGCCAAGGCGCTGAAGGCGTTCCTGTCGCAGATCAAGGCCGTGAACAACGCCCCCGTCTCGCTGCTGTGCCACAGCTACGGCTCGGTGGTGTGCGGCCAGGCCGCCCCGCACGTGAAGGTCACGGACATCGCCGTGTTCGGCTCCCCCGGCATGGGCGTCGGCTCGGTGTCCGACCTGGACACCTCCGCGCAGGTCTGGGCCGGCCGCAGCGCCAACGACGGCATCGCCGACGTCCCGCACGTCCAGGTGGACCTACTGGGGGTGAGCGTCGGCTTCGGGGACGACCCGGTGGACCCGGCGTTCGGGGCCCGGCTGTTCAACGCCGGCACCGGCGGCCACAGCGACTACCTGCGCACCGGGAACACCGCGCTGTACAACCTGGCGCTGATCGCGCTGGGGCGGGACTCCCAGGTGGGCCCGCCGCAGAGCGGGAGCTGAGTCGGCGCCGAACAGCCCGCCTCATGGCACCTCAGCCGCGACCTCCCCAGCCTCACCCGCATCCCGGGGACGCCGCCCTCGGCCCGGCTCCGGACGGCTACCGGTACTTCCGACGCTCGATCCCGCTGGCGCACTCCTTCGATCCGCGGGACGCGGGCCTGGACCGCGCCTTCGAGCGCGCCCGATCGATGCTCCAGTCCTGGGGGCCGCAGATAGGCGCCGGGATGCGGATCGAGGCGACCGCGGCCCAGGACGAGGCCGTGCCGCTGCCCGCACCATCGGTGGGGCTCGAAGGACAACTGATCTCGCGGGTCGCCGGAGTCATCCCACTGCGCGCACCGTTCCGGGTCGTCACTGCGGAGTTCGCCAGCGCGGACTACGCCGGGTACGCCTATGAGACGTTGCCCGGGCACCCTGAAGACGGTCGCGAGGCCTTCTACGTGACCCGAGGAGAAGGCCTCGTGGAGTTCACCGTCATGGCGTTCTCCAAATCCGTTCTCTGGTACTCGCGGTTGGGCGGCCCGGTAACGCGGATAATCCAGAACCGCTATACGAACAAGTACCTATTAGCGATGGCGGTCCATCCCCGATAGAGGGCTATACCGTCGGAACCATTACGAAGAAACGCTCTAGCGTTTTCGCATCGCCCTTCGTCATAAGCGGCTCCCCAGGAATGCGATGCCACAGGAAGAGCAATAGATCCGAGGCACTGCCGGCGAGTTCGACATCGGCGGGCTCGTCCTCTCCCAGCGGGCGGGGACCGTCGGGGTCCAGCACGATCGACCAGACCTCGCGGCCGTCGGTCTGCCGGAAGCGGTAGCTCTCCCCTCCCATCGGCGGCAGGTCCTTCAGGCTGCCGCGGCGGAAGGGCACCACGACGTCGAGGAACTGCGCGACGCCGTCGGCCGCCAACTCTTCGTCCACAGGTTGGGGAGAACCGATCGCGCCCTCCAGGTCCCAGCGGTGGACGGCCACCTCGATCGTCTGGACGCGCAGCCAGAAGCCGACGTCATGCTGGGTGCCCCAGGTCCAGACCGGCACCTCCGGAGCGGTCGAGTGGAACGTCGCGGCGAGCGCGATGGCGCCCTCGGCGAACCAGTCGGCCAGGTCCTCGCCCGTCGCGTCCGCGGGGGCTGTGAACAACTTCTGCCGGTCCGGCGGCGGGGACTGTAAGCGGTCCACGATGACGTGGTTCACCAACCGGTGCACCCGGCTGATGTGCCGCACCAGGTCCGCCGTGGTCCAGTCCGGACACGACGGCACCGGCGGCGGAGCGGCCGGCATGGCGGCCATCAGGGCGGCACGGTGGAAAGCCGTTGTTTCCCTCTCGAAGTGCGCGATGTGGTCCACTTCTTCACTCTCCCACTGACTGTGCCCCCCGCCCAGGAACCCGCTTTAGCGCCAGATCCGGTTCCTCCGGTCCGCCCTCCGCTTCAGCCCGCCGGCCACCAGCCAGAGCAAAAGCGCGAGGACCACCACGGCCGCGAACGCGGCGAGGATCTTGTCTCGGCGAGAGGGCAGCAGACTGGTCTTCGCTGTAGCGGCCGCCTTGCTGGAACCCTTTAGTGCCTCGGTAGCCATGTGCGCCGGCGAGGACTGCGCGGGTGTAGCGGACGTACCCGGCGCCGCACCAGTACTCGCCACCGGCACAGGTGCCGGAGCTGGAAGCGACGCCGCCAGCGGAGCCGCGCCGGGCAGCAGCGGGTTGTCCTTCGCTACCGGAGCACCGACGTTCAGCGCGGCCAGCGGGTTGACGATGCCGTAGCCGTAAGCGTCGTCGCGCTGAAGGCCGCTGGCTCCGCCGGCCTTGGTGGCGGTGGCCAGAAGCGCGCGGATGGTCTGGCCCGCGGTCCAGTCCGGATGCATCGAGCGGATCAGCGCGACTGAGGCGGTCACGTAAGCGGAAGCCTCGCTGGTGCCCTTCGAGGTCTTCGGGATACCTGAGGCGTCCTCTACAGGGATCCCCACTCCGGGAGCCGTTAGAGAGACCTGCGGTCCGTAGGACGAGCCCGACCACCGGGCACCGGTGTCGTCGATCGCACCGGCCGCCACCACACCGGGATAGGCCGCCGGGATGATGACGTGCTCGGTCCCGAAGTTCCCGGCGGCCGCCACCACCACGATGTCCGCGGCCTCGGCCTGCTTCACCGCGGCCGCCATCCCCGGCGTGTCCGCGGTGCCGAGCGACATGTTGATCACCTTGACGTGCTGGGTCACCGCGTACTTGATGGCGTCGGCGATATGCACCGGGTCCGAGCCGTCCTCCTGCTGCATCCGCACCGGCAGGATCTTCGCCTCGGGCGCCAGGCCGTGCAGTCCGTCGCCGGCCCCGGTCCCGGCGATCAGCACGTCCATCGTGGTGCCGTGGCTGTCGATGTCGGTGTCGACGTGCGCGATGCCGGTGCTGTCCGGGCCGAGCGAGAAGTCCGCGCCGGGCAGCAGGTTGTCCCGGGTGTCGCCGAGCGGCGAGACCCCGGAGTCGACCAGGCCGACGGTGACGCCGGCGCCCTTGGTGTGCTGCCACACCTGGTCGGCTTTCAGGTACGTGAGCGGCCACTGTATGGCGGCCTTGGGTACGGCGTCCTCCGCCCGCACCGTAGGGGGCATGAACGCCAAAGCGGCCATGCCACAGACACCCATGAGCGACCCCAAGCGGTGCGGCATGCGCCCCAGGATCGCGCGCCATAGCAAATAACGCAAACCTCTGTGAAAATCCCTATAGCGGCTTTTCCGACACTAGGCGGAAATCACTTACCGCTTATGATGCGGGGCATGGCCCGTTACGAGTACCGCTGTCGCGCGTGTGGCGACACCTTCGAGCTGTCCCGTCCGATGGCGGAGGCGTCCGCTCCCGCCGTGTGCCCCGCCGGACACGACGACACCGTCAAGCTGATCTCCGCGGTCGCGGTGAACGTCGGCGGCGCTAACAAGACCGCCGCAGCATCCGGCGACTCTGGCGGATGCTGCGGCGGTGGCTGCTGCTCGTAGCCCGGGAGCTGGAGCGGCGGCCAGAGGGCTGAGACGGCTGAGGGAAGCCGTCAGCCCATGTGCGGGTACCGGTGGTCCACCGGCGGCACGAACGTCTCCTTCACGGTGCGCGGGCTCAGCCAGCGCAGCAGGTTCTGCGCGGACCCGGCCTTGTCGTTGGTGCCGGAGGCCCGGCCGCCGCCGAACGGCTGCTGCCCGACGACCGCACCGGTCGGCTTGTCGTTGACGTAGAAGTTGCCGGCGGCGAAGCGCAGCTTGCTGTGCGCCTCCTCGACGGCCGCGCGGTCCGTGGCGAACACGGCGCCGGTCAGCGCATAGGGGGTCGAGCTGTCGACCAGGTCGAGGACTTCGCTATAGCGCGCGTCGTCATAGACGTGCACCGCGAGGATCGGACCGAAGAACTCGTCGGTGAAGATCTCGTGGTGCGGGTCGTCGCCGACCAGGACGGTCGGCTGCACGAAGAAGCCCTGCGAGTCGTCCGCCGTGGCGCCGGCCAGGATCTCCAGCTTGCCCTCGGCACGGACCCGCGCGAACAGGTCGCTGTGCTTCGTGAAGGCCCGCCGGTCGATCACCGCGCCGCCGAAGAAGGAGAAGTCGGTGACGTCGCCGTAGGTGATGGTCCCGGTGACGTCGGCCAACTGCTCCCGCACGCCGGACTCCCACAGGGAGCGCGGGATGTAGGCGCGCGAGGCCGCGGAGCACTTCTGCCCCTGGTACTCGAACGCGCCCCGGACCAGGGCGGTGACCAGGGCGGCCGGGTCGGCGCTGGGGTGCGCGACCACGAAGTCCTTGCCGCCGGTCTCGCCCACGATCCGCGGGTAGGAGCGGTAGACGTCCAGGTTCTGCGCGGTCTGGCGCCACAGGGTCTTGAACGTCTTGGTGGAGCCGGTGAAGTGCAGCCCGCCGAACTCGCGGTCGTTCAGCGCGACCTCGCTGACCGCCAGGCCGTCGCCGGTGACCAGGTTGATGACGCCGGCCGGGAGCCCGGCGGCCTCCAGCAGCTCCATCGTGTACTGCGCGGCCAGCTGCTGCGTCGGCGAGGGCTTCCACACCACGGTGTTCCCCATCAGCGCCGGCGCGGTCGGCAGGTTGCCGGCGATGGCGGTGAAGTTGAACGGGGTGATCGCGGTGACGAAGCCGTCCAGCGGCCGGTAGTCGGTGCGGTTCCAGACCCCGGCGGAGTTCGCCGGCGGCTGCTCGGCCAGGATCTGCCGGGCGAAGTGCACGTTGAAGCGCCAGAAGTCGATCAGCTCGCAGGCGGCGTCGATCTCCGCCTGCTGCACCGACTTGGACTGGCCGAGCAGCGTGGCGGCGTTGACGGTGTCGCGCCAGGGGCCGGACAGCAGGTCGGCGGCGCGCAGGATGACCGCCGCGCGCTCGTCGAAGGGCAGCGCGCGCCAGGCCGGCGCCGCCGCCTTGGCCGCCGCCACGGCGTCGGCGACGTCGGCGGTCGAGGCGTTGGCGGTCTCGCCGAGGACGTGCTTGTGGTTGTGCGGCTGGACGACCTCGATGCGCTCGCCGGAGGCCATCCGACGGCGCCCGGCGATGGTCATCGGCAGTTCGTGGCGGTCGGCCGCGAGCTCGGTGACGCGGCGCCGCAGCGACTCGCGCTCGGCCGAGCCCGGGGCGTAGGCGCGGACCGGTTCGTTGACCGGGGCGGGGGTGCGGGTGATGGCATCCATGGCGGTGCGGGTGTTCCCCTCTGTTGGCGCGCTTAGCGCTTGACGAGCGAGTTCAGGAAGAACATGACGTTGGCCGGGCGCTCGGCCAGGCGGCGCATGAAGTAGCCGTACCAGTCGTCGCCGAAGGGCACGTACACGCGCATGGTGTCGCCGCCGGCGACCAGGGCGTGCTGCTCGGTGGTCCGGATGCCGTGCAGCATCTGGAACTCGTGGCTGTCCTGGGCCCGGCCGGTCTCGGCGACCATGGCGTGCGCGATGTCGATCATGCGCTGGTCGTGGCTGGCGATCATCGGGTACGCCGAGGAGCGCATCAGGGTCTTCATGGCGCGCACGTACGCCTTGTCCACTTCGTGCTTCTCCTGGTGCGCGACGGAGGCGGGCTCCATGTACGCGCCCTTCACCAGCCGGACCCGGGAGCCGGCGGTCGCCAGGTCGGTGATGTCGCCCTCGGTGCGGAACAGCGCGGCCTGGATCGCCACGCCGACCCACGGGAAGTCGCCGCGCAGTTCGCGCAGGGCGCCCAGGGTGGCGTCGACGGTGGTGTGGTCCTCCATGTCCAGGGTCATGGTGGTGCCGGCGTCGCGGGCCGCCTCGGCGATCGCTATGGCGTTCTCCAGCGCGATCTTCTCGGCGTCCTTCGGGAGCTTCTGGCCCAGGGCCGAGAGCTTGAGCGAGACCTCGGTGCGGTGCGCGATGCCGAGGTCGGAGAAGCGCTTGAGCATCTCCAGGTAGGCGTCGCGGGTGGCCGCGGCGTCGGAGGCGCTCTGGGTGTCCTCGCCGAGCCGGTCCACGGTGACCGCCAGCCCCTCCTCGACCAGGTCGCCGATCACCAGGCCGGCCTGGTCCAGGTTGTCCCCGGCGACGAACCGGTCGACCACGCGCCGGGTCAGGGGGACCCCGGTGATCATCCCTCGCAATTTGGGACTGCGGGAGGCGGCTAGGAGAGTGCGGCTGAGCATGGCGGGCCTGTCTTTCCTGGTGGCGCACCTGGTGGCGCAGCGGTGGCGGGATCTGTCGCGGTTCTGTGGCGAATCCATGGCGGAGTCTGTTGGGACGACGGTAAGTCGGTTCGTCCGCCGGGCATATGGACGAATGCCACGATCACTGTCCGGTTTCGTCATACACTTGTCTGATGGCGACCCAGACCACCGACCAGCTTCAGGACCTGGTGGACCTCATCTCCCAGCTGGCCTCCGCCTCGGCGACGCTGGAGGACCGGGACTTCGACCTGGTGGCGTTCGCCTCGCAGTCCGGCGGCCTGGACGTCATCCGGCAGCGCTCGATCCTGCAACGGCGCTCCACGCCGGAGGTGCGGGCCTGGTTCGAGGGGTTCGGGATCGCGCGCAGCGACCGGCCGGTGCGCACGCCGGCGGATCCGGAGCACGGGGTCCTGCCGCGGGTATGCCTGCCCGCGCGCTGGAACGGGGTGACGTACGGGTACGTGTGGCTGTTGGAAGCCGGCGGCCGGCTGGACGACGCGATGCTCGCCAGCGCGATGCACGAGGCGTCCCGGGCCGGGGCGCTGTTGGCGCAACAGGCGCGGGTCAGGGAACGGATGGAGGAACGGCTCCAGAACCTGCTGTCGCCGGAGCGCGGAGTCGCGGAACAGGCCGCGGAGGAGATCTCGGATCTGGGGCTGGTCGACCGGGACCGGCGGATCTCGGTGGTCGTCCTGGAGGCGCGGACCCAGGACTGGCAGTCGATACCGATCAACCTGTGGCGGTTGCCTCGCTCGGTCCTGGCCGCTCCGGAGACGGATCACATCAGTCTGCTGGTTCCGGAGCCACACTCCGTCGCCGATATCGCGGAACGCGCGCTGGAGCTCTACAGAGAACGTCTAGAGCACGATGCGCGGGACGACGTATTGGTGGGGATCGGTGCGCCGCGCGACGATCTCGCCGAAGCCCGGGCCAGTTGGCGGGAGGCTCGGCTGGCGGTGCGGGTCGGGCGAGCGGTTCCGGCGTTCCGGCCCACGGCTGTGTGGGCGGGCCTGGGGATCTACCGGCTGCTTGCGTGCGGTCCGCAGAGAGAACTGCGTGACGCTGTAGTAGACCCCGCGGTACGCCGGCTATTAGAGGAGCCGGATCTGCTTGTCACGGTACAGACGTACCTCGACCACGCCGGAAGCGTTCAGCAGACGGCTGCCGCGCTGAGCATCCACCGGCAGACGCTCTACCACCGGCTGGAGAAGATCGAGCGGATCACCGGTCTCGACCTGGCTGACGGTCGAGACCGGTTGCGGCTGCACTTAGGCGTTTCCCTGGCTCCGCTGGTGGGTGGGTGACGCCGGGTGCGTGACGCTATAGACCGCTAGTCGCTATAGGGCGCTACAGGTGAGGGCGCTACAGGTGAGCGCTGTGTCCGACGGTGTGGCTCGCCGCGACCTCGGTGCCCAGGAAGCCCAGCAGGTCCTGCCGGCTCACCACGCCCTGCGGCTTGCCCTCGACCAGGACCACCGCGGCGTCCGCCTTCTCCAGCGCGGTGACCAGCGCCGACACCGGCTCGCCGGAGCCGACCTGGGGCAGCGGCGCGGACATGTGCTCGTCGAGGCGGTCCTCCAGCGAGGCCTTCTCGTAGAACAGCGCGCGCAGCAGGTCGCGCTCGACGATGGAGCCGATCACCTCGGCGGCCATCACCGGCGGCTCCTCCTTGACCACCGGCATCTGCGAGACGCCGTACTCGCGCAGCGTCTCGATCGCCTCGCCGACGGTCTCGTGCGGGTGCATGTGGACCAGGTCCGGCAGGCCCTGGCCCTTGCGCGAGAAGACCTCGGCGACCGTGGGCTCGTCGGTGCCCGGGTTCAGGAAGCCGTAGTCGGCCATCCAGTCGTCGTTGAAGATCTTCGACAGGTAGCCGCGGCCGGAGTCCGGCAGCAGGACCACGACGACGTCGTCCGGGCCCAGGCGCTCGGCGTACTTCAGCGCGGCCACCACGGCCATCCCGCAGGAGCCGCCGACCAGCAGGCCCTCCTCGCGGGCCAGGCGGCGGGTCATCAGGAACGAGTCCTTGTCGGACACCGCGATGATCTCGTCGGCCACGGTCCGGTCGTAGGCGGTCGGCCAGAAGTCCTCGCCGACCCCCTCGACCAGGTAGGGCCGGCCGCTGCCGCCGGAGTAGACCGAGCCCTCCGGGTCCGCGCCGATCACCTTGACCGCGCCCTCGGAGACGTCCTTGAGGTAGCGGCCGGTGCCGGAGATGGTGCCGCCGGTGCCGACGCCGGCCACGAACGCCGTGATCCGGTGGTCGGTCTGCTCCCAGAGCTCCGGGCCGGTGGAGTGGTAGTGCGAGGCCGGGTTCTCAGGGTTGGAGTACTGGTCGGGCTTCCAGGCGCCGGGGATCTCGCGGACCAGACGGTCGGAGACGTTGTAGTAGGAGTCCGGGTGCTCCGGGGCGACCGCATAGGGGCACACGACGACTTCGGCGCCGTACGCGCGCAGCACGTTGATCTTGTCGGTGGAGACCTTGTCCGGGCAGACGAAGACGCACTTGTAGCCCTTCTGCTGCGCCACTATGGCCAATCCCACACCGGTGTTGCCGGACGTGGGCTCCACGATGGTGCCACCAGGCTTCAAGGCACCCGAACGCTCGGCGGCCTCGATCATCCGCAGCGCGATCCGGTCCTTCACCGACCCGCCCGGGTTGAAGTACTCGACCTTGGCGAGGACCGTCGCCTGGAGTCCCTTGGTGACGTTGTTCAGCTTCACCAGCGGGGTGTCCCCCACCAGCTCGACCATGGACTCGGCGTACTTCATCGGCGGCGTCTCCGCTTCTTGTGTGGACCGGCAATTTACGGTGGTCACTCGGTGCTTCACAGGTTACGGGGTGAAACCACCACGTCGTAGCCAACCGTGCTCAAGGTAAGGTCGCTGGAACGGCGGACATACTTCAGTTTGAGGCTTGCAGGAGGTGTGCCGACGATGACCGGGCTCACAAGGCTGGGCGTCGCCAAGCGCGTCGCCGCTGCCGCCGCGTTGAGCGGCGGGGGGATCGGGGTCCTCACCGGCGGCGCCATCGGGTTGATCGTCGCCGAGGCGAAACTCGCCCGGCGGGCCATCGGCCCCACCAAAGGTGATCCGCCGCGCGCGGACGGGGTCTACGGGGCGTGGTACGCCGCGCCCGGCGTCGACGTGATCCGCATCGCGATGCTCGGCGACAGCTCCGCGGCCGGCTACGGCGTGACGGAGTCGGCCCGCACCCCCGGCGCGCTGCTGGCGTCCGGACTGGCCGAGGCCGCCGGCGCCCCGGTGCGGCTACAGAACGTCGCGAAGGTCGGCGGCCAGTCCTCGGACCTGGGCTGGCAGCTGGAGCGGGTGATCGCGGCCGGACCCGACGGCGGCGGCCCGCACCTGGCGGTGATCATGATCGGCGCCAACGACGTGACCCACCGCGTCAAGGTCGCCGAATCCGTCCGGTTCCTGGGCGACGCCGTCCGCCGGCTGCGCGCGGCCGGCACCGAGGTCGTCGTCGGCACTTGCCCGGACCTGGGCTCCATCCGCCCCGTGGCCCAGCCCCTACGCCGCCTGGCCCGCCGCTGGTCCCGGCAGCTCGCCGCGGCGCAGACCGTCGAAGTCGTCTCCGCGGGCGGCCGCACCGTCTCCCTGGGCTCCCTGCTGGGCCCGGAATTCGCCGCCCGCCCCGAGGACATGTTCGGCCCGGACCGCTTCCACCCCAGCGCCGAGGGCTACGCCGCGGCCTCCATGGCCCTGCTCCCCTCGATCGCGGCGGCCCTCGGCCGCTGGCCCGACGCCGAGACCGGCGAACCGGACACTCTGGAACCGGCCCGCGGCGAAGCCCGCATGCCCCTGGCCCGCGCCGCAGTCCTGGCCGCCAGGCACGGCGGCACCGAAGTCGGCCGCGAGGTCGGCAGCGCCGCCCGCGCCGGCTGGGGCATCCTGCGCCACCGGCGGCGCCGGCAGATCGCGGAGCCGGTGGTGCCGCCCGGGGCCGACGCCAGCGCGCAAGCCGGAGGCGAGGCTACCGATTCGGGCGCCGGGGCCGCGGCGGAGTCCGCTTCGGCCTGAGCCGCGGCCCGGCGATATAAGAAGGTTGATACGCAAGGGGTGCGGGCCGGTTCCGACGAACCGGCCGCCCGTCCCGAGTGCCCAGAGCGGGAGTCGAACCCGCAACGCCCGAAGGCCGCGAGGTTTAAGCTCGCTGTGTCTGCCTGTTCCACCATCTGGGCCCGAAGAGATCGTCGGGATGATCCTTCGGGCTTCAGCGTAGCGAGAACTGCGCGAAAGCGTGATCGAGTTCCAGCGCTGGTCCGCTGAAGGTCCTGTTCGGGCGCAGGTCGTAAGGGGGGTTGGGGCGCCGGGAGGGGAGGACTTTCACCGGACTTCCGGTCGCTGTTCCCTGGGCGTTCGCGCTCGGCGCGGTGGCCGGCGGGCCTTGTGGGGCATCGTGTGGGCATTCGGGCGATATGCGATTCGGCACATCGTCGGCCCGGGTGCGCGAGCTGCTGGAATGCCGCGCCGGCATAGTTGCGGGCACGGTTGCGGGCTGGTTGCGGGCTCAGCCGCGATCACAGTTCCGGACACGGTTACAGAGCCCGCGGCACAGCCGAGGGCTCTGTGGGAATCCGGGTGGGGGCTTTTTTATCCGAAGGCGCGGGCGGCGCGCTTCAGGTCCATCTCGTGCACGATGGCGTTGGCGTAGCCGCGCGGGAGGTCGTGCTCGGCGCGGAGCCAGCTGACCCGCTCTTCGAAGCGGGGGAGGGACGGGCCTTCGTTGACCAGCTGGAACCAGGTGTCCAAGCTGCGGCCGGTGGCGGCGGGGATGCGGGCGAGGAGGTTGCGGTGGGTCTGTTCGGAGTGATGGATCGTCATACGGGCGCCTCCGCGAATGGACTGGGCATACGGTCCGTGTGCGCCAGCGTGCCTGAGGGTCGGGCCACTGGCAAGAGGAACGGGACCTGGCGATTCCGGCGCCAGGTGTCCGCCGGGCGGTCGGTGACGTGCCACGACGTTATCGCGGCATTCGCCACCCGTATCCTTCCCGGATGACTTCCAGCACCAAACCGGGGGGACGAAGTGCGGACAGGGATCCTGCCGCCGCCGACGCCCTCGCGGCCGAGCTGACCCGGCTCGCCGAGGGCTACCGGCGCCTCCCGCACTCCAAGTTCGCGCTCCGGCTGGAGCCCTACGGCGATCGCGCGCAGGCCGGCTACTGGCTCGCCTCGCAGGTCACGACGGTCGCGCAGGGGATAGAGCGCTGGGACAGCCCGCGACCGCCGCTCTGGCACCGGCTGCCGGCCCTCGGGGTGTTCGCGCTCGGCGACCAGATCGCGGTTGTGGGCAACGACTTGTTAGCCGCTTACCGGGCGCTGAAGGACCCGCGCGAAACTCTCATCTGGACGCCGGGTGATGGACGCGTCCCGGCGGAGAAAGCGATGGCGGCCGTGCTGGAAAGCACGGCCGCCTTGCGTCGGGCGCTATAGAGCGGACGCCACAGCGCCGACCCGGTACCGAATCAGCTCAGCCGCTCCAGGATCAGCGCCATGCCCTGGCCGCCGCCGACGCACATCGTCTCCAGCCCGAACTGCTTGTCGTGCCACTGAAGCGAGTTGATCAGCGTGCTGGTGATCCGCGCGCCGGTCATGCCGAAGGGGTGGCCCACGGCGATCGCGCCGCCGTTCACGTTCAGCTTGTCCAGGTCGATCCCCAGGTCCTGGTAGGACGGGATGACCTGGGCGGCGAACGCCTCGTTGATCTCCACCAGGTCGATGTCGCCGAGCGTCATGCCGGCGTTCCGCAGCGCGTTCTGCGTCGCGCCGACCGGGCCGATACCCATGATCTCCGGCGAGATCGCGGTGACGCCGGTGGCCACGATCCGGGCCAGCGGGGTCAGGCCGAGCTCGCGGGCCTTGGTGTCGGACATGATGACCACGGCCGCCGCGCCGTCGTTCAGCGGACAGCAGTTGCCGGCGGTGACGGTGCCGTCGGGGCGGAACACCGGGGCCAGCGTCGAGGTCTTCTCGTAGGTGACGCCGGCCCGCGGCCCGTCGTCCTTGCTGACCACGGTGCCGTCCGGGAGCGTGATCGGGGTGATGTCCTTCTCCCAGAAGCCGTCGGCGATCGCCTTCTCGGCCAGGTTCTGCGAACGGACGCCGAACTCGTCCTGCTCCTGCCGCGAGATGCCCTTGATCTGCGCCAGGTTCTCGGCGGTCTGCCCCATCGCGATGTAGACGTCCGGCAGGGTTTCGTCCTCGCGCGGGTCGTGCCAGACCTTGCCGCCGGCCGCGAACTCGTTGGTGCGGTTCACCGCGTCGGTGAACAGCGGGTTCTGGGTGTCTGGCAGGCCGTCGGAGGAGCCCTTGGCGTAGCGCGAGACGGCCTCGACACCGGCCGAGATGAAGACGTCGCCCTCGCCGGCCTTGATGGCGTGGAACGCCATGCGGGTGGTCTGGAGCGAGGACGCGCAGTACCGGGTGATGGTCGCGGCCGGGAGGTGGTCGTAGCCCAGCAGCGTGGCGACCACCCGGCCCATGTTGTAGCCGGACTCCCCGCCGGGCAGGCCGCAGCCCAGGTACATGTCGTCGATCTCGCGCGGGTCCAGCCCGGGCACCTTGTCCAGCGCGGCGCGCACCATCTGCGCGGTGAGGTCGTCGGGCCGGATGGAGGTCATCGAGCCCTTGAAGGCGCGGCCGATCGGGGAACGCGCGGTGGAGACGATCACTGCCTCGGGCATATAGGTCACTCCTTGCGAAGGGGTCCGGGTCGCCTGCCGGCTTCAGGGCCGCGCGGTCGGCGCCGCGATGGTGTCAGGGCCAGCGTAGTTCGGAAGCTACCGCTTGGTAATGCCCGGGTGCGGCAGAACACACCCGGTTCCTGGCCCTCCCTCACACTACGGCGCGCAGCCGTATTCCACCCGCGTTCCACCCGTGGATGGAGGCTGGCACCGGCTCGGAAGCGAGAGGATCAGTACATGGCAGCGCTGACGGCGAACATGATGGATCGCAAGGGCTACTTCTGGGGCATCCAGGCCCTGCGGACCGGCGGGCTGGTGGCGCTGGGCCTCACCCTGTTCGGAGTGAACCCCAAACCGGGCCTGCACGAGCGCGGGCTGGCCATCACCATCACCCTCGCCGTGGTGGCGGTGGCGTGGGTCGGGATGATCACGTTCGACATCCGGAAGTGGCCGATCCAGTACCCGCTGTCGCTGTTGTCGGTCAGCGGCGGCCTGCTGGCGATCCTGCAACAGGGCCCGGCGATCGCGGTGCCAGCGGTCGCGGCGTTCTCCGCCGGCTCGAACCTGGCGCCCCAGGTCTCGACGGCGATCGCGGTGGCCGGGGCGCTCTCGCTGACGGTCTCGGCGCTGTTCGTCGGCGCCTCGACGACCGCGGTCCTGGGCTTCGTCGTCATCATCGGGACCGCCCTGGCCATGGGCATGATCCGGTACGCGATCGCCGAGCGCGCGAACTCGGCGGAGCAGCTGCTGGAGCAGACCCGCCGGGCCGCGGTGGCCGAGACCGAGGCGGCGGTCCTCGGCGAGCGCACCCGCATCGCCCGCGAGATCCACGACATCCTGGCGCACTCGCTCGGCGCGCTGGCGATGCAGGTCGAGGCCGCACAGGCGCTGCTGACGCAGGAGAGCCCGGACATCGCCAAGGCGGTGAAGTGCGTCGAGCGCGCCGGACAGCTGACGCGCGAAGGGCTCACCGAGAGCCGCCGCGCGGTCCAGGCCCTGCGCACGGACATCGGCCCGCTGTCGGAGATGATCGGGACGCTGGTCGAGGCCGACGGCGGCACGATGACCACGACCGGCGAATCCCGCAAGCTCCCGGCGGACGCCTCGCTGGCGCTGTACCGCACGGCGCAGGAGGCGGTGACCAACGCCCGCAAGCACGCCCCCGGCAAGCCGACCACGGTCCACCTGAGCTACGACTCCGACGCGGTGCGGCTGACCGTGACCAACCAGCTCGCCGAGGCTGACGCCACCCGGCCGCTCACGAACACCGGCGGCGGCTACGGGCTCAGCGGGCTGCGCGAGCGGATGGAGCTCGCCGGCGGGTCTTTGGAGGTCGGGCGCGAGGGGAGCGATTGGACGGTGCGGGCGGTCGTGCCGGGGTGGACGATGGGGCGCGGCGAGGTGTGAGGCGGTGCTGAGGTGCCGAGGTGCCGAGTATTGGCGGCACGGCGGCGCTGAGGACTGACGCGCGGTAGCGCCACGGCGCCGAGCGTCGGAGGCCGCGCCGATGAGGTAGAGCGCGCGCCGCACCGCCATCTGCGGGACAATCCCACGGTGACCGAGATCCGAGTACTCATCGCCGACGACCAAGCAGCAGTCCGCGAAGGCCTGGCGCTGCTGCTGGAGACCATGTCCGAGGTGAGCGTGGTCGGGCAGGCCGGCGACGGGCTGGAGGCGGCGGCGCTGGCGGCCGAGCTGGCGCCGGACGTCGTGCTGATGGATCTCAACATGCCGCGCGCGGACGGCATCGAGGCGACCGCGACCATCCTGGCGGCGAACCCGGCCATCCGCATCGTCGTGCTGACCACCTACGAGGACGACAAGTCGATCGTCGGCGCCCTGCGCGCGGGCGCGCTCGGCTACCTCACCAAGGCCGCCACCCGCGCCGACATCGAGCGCGCGGTGAAGGCGGCGGCCGCGGGCCAGGCGATCCTCGACCCGGCGGTGCAGCGGCAGTTGCTGGCGGCCGCCACCGGCAACGGCGCCGGTGGCGTTGGCGGTGGCGCCAATGGCAGCGGCAGCGGCACAAACGCGGCCTCCAGCACCGCGACGACCCCGGCCACGAGCCCCGAACCCGCCGACGATCTGAGCCCGCGCGAAGCCGACGTCCTACGCCTGATCGCGGCCGGGCACTCCAACCGCGAGATCGCCAAGAAGCTGTTCGTCGGCGAGGCGACTGTGAAGTCGCACATCAACCGGATCTTCACCAAGACCGGCTGCCGCGACCGGGCCCAAGCGGTCCAGTACGCCTTCACGCACGGCTACGCCGACCCCGGCACCAAGTAGACCGCGCGCTCAGCAGAAACCCCTCAGCCGCGCGGCCACACAAGGCCAAGACCCGCCGTCAGCCGCGCGGCCACACCGCCAAAGCCAGCTCGGCGGTCTGCAAGAGCTCTGATTCGTCCGCGCCATCCCGCGCGCGCTGCGACATCCCCTGGTACACCGCGGCGTAGTAGGCCGCCAGCGCGTCGACGTCCACCGACCTCGCCAACTCCCCCGCGGCCTGCCCGGCGCGCAGCCGGTCGGCCACCATCACGATGTTCCGGTTCCGCTTGTCCCGCAACAGTTCCAGCACCTCGACGTTGGCCGGCGAGACGTTGGTGGCGGCGTTGGTCACCATGCAGCCGGCCGGGTGCGCCGGATCCGTGAACACCTGCGCCGCCTCCCGCAGCATCCGCGCCACGGCCCCGAAGGCGGTCGCCTCCTCGGCGAACGCCTCGTACACGAACGCGCCGGAAGGCAACTCCCGGTACGCCTCCAACACCGTCTGGAACAATCCGGGCTTGTCTCCGAACGCCGCATACAGGCTCCCGGAGCGGATCCCCATCGCCTCGGTCAGGTCGCTGATGGACGTCGCCTCGTAGCCCCGCTCCCAGAACAGCCGGGTAGCGGCGGCCACCGCGGCGTCGCGGTCGAAGCCGCGCGGACGCCCGCGGCGGGTCCCGGTCTCGGATGCACTCACCGGCCCATTGTAGAACGCCCGACCAAAAATTGTGCTAGCGTCCTCGACGAACTTCTTGGTCGATCGCTCAAGAAATGAGAGAACCATGTCCCTCCAGGGAAAGCACGCCCTCGTCACCGGCGGCAGCCGCGGCATCGGCCGCGCGATCGCCGAGCGTCTGGCACACGACGGCGCCACCGTCGTGATGAGCTACGCCAGCGACCACGCGGCAGCCGAGGACACCGTCGCCACCATCACGAAGGCCGGCGGCCAGGCCAGCGCCATCCACGCCCCCTTCGGCACCCACGGCGACGCCGACCGCCTCTGGCAGGCCTACGACGACGCGACCGCCCACGCCGGAGTCGACATCATCGTCAACAACGCCGGCATCGGCCGCAGCTCAGACCTCCCCGGCCTGACCGAGGACGAGTTCGACCGGGTCTTCGCCGTCAACGTCCGCGCACCATTCTTCGTCGCACAGGGAGCACTGTCCCGCCTACGCGACCACGGCCGGGTCATCAACATCTCCAGCGGCCTAGCCCGCATAGCGATGCCGGAGATCATGGCCTACGGCTCAACCAAAGGCGCCCTGGACACCTTCAGCCTCAACCTGGCCAAGGTCCTGGGCCCGCGCGGAATCACGGTGAACTCGGTCGCGCCGGGCATCACCGCCACGGACGTCACCGCGGGCTGGTTGGGCGACAAGGAGACCGCGCAGTGGGCGGCGTCGGTATCGGCCCTGGGCCGCATCGGGCAGCCGGACGACATAGCCGCGGTGGTCGCGTTCTTGGCGAGCGAGGACGGGCGCTGGGTGAGCGGGCGGGTGGTCGATGCTACTGGTGGGTCGGGGCTCTGATTTTTGGGTTTTAGGGTGGGTTGGTTGTTCGGGGTTTTGGGGGCTGGAGCTTGGGGGGCTGGAGTTCGCG
>NZ_JAAFZA010000146.1 GCF_015356865.1 Catenulispora pinisilvae | reverse complement strand
GCGGGGTTGTTGCCGGTGCTTGTGGTGGGGGCTCCGTTGCGGTATCGGCATCGGATCTATAACTGCGCGGTGGTTGTGCATCGGGGGCGGGTGCTCGGGGTGGTGCCCAAGTCGTATCCGCCGAATTATCGGGAGTTTTATGAGCGGCGGCAGATTGCTTCGGGTGAGGATGAGCGTGGGGGGATGATCCAGGTCGGGGGGCAGAGTGTGCCGTTCGGGGTGGATCTGCTCTTCGAGGCCGGGGATGTGCCGGGGTTGGTGCTGCACGCGGAGATTTGTGAGGACATGTGGGTGCCGGTTCCGCCTAGTGCGGAGGCGGCGTTGGCTGGGGCTACGGTGCTGGTCAATCTGTCGGGTAGTCCGATCACCGTGGGGCGGGCTGAGGACCGGAAGTTGATGTGCCGGTCGGCGTCGGCGCGGTGCCTGGCCGCGTACGTTTATGCGGCGGCTGGGCTTGGTGAGTCGAGTACGGATCTGTCGTGGGATGGCCAGACCATGATCTATGAGAATGGTGCGTTGCTGGCCGAGTCCGAGCGGTTCCCGTTGGGAGACAGTGTGGCTGTCGCGGACGTGGATCTGGATCTGCTGCGGCAGGAGCGGGCTCGGATGGGTACGTTCGATGAGAATCGTCGGGCGCACGGTGACGCGACCAAGGAGTTCCGGCGGGTTGCGTTCCTGCTTGAGCCGCCGGATGCGGATCTGGGGCTGCGGCGGGCGGTTGAGCGGTTCCCGTTCGTGCCGGCGGATCCGGACCGGTTGGCGCTGGACTGCTACGAGGCCTACAACATTCAAGTCAGTGCCCTGCAACAGCGGCTCGGGGCGATCGGGAATCCCAAGGTGGTGATCGGTGTCTCGGGTGGGCTGGATTCGACGCACGCGCTGATCGTCGCGGCTCGGGCGATGGACCGTGCGGGGCGGCCGCGGACCGACATCCTGGCCTTCACCATGCCCGGCTTCGCCACCGGCGAGTACACCAAGGGCAACGCCCACAAGCTGATGGACTCGCTCGGTGTCACCGCCGCCGAACTGGACATCACCTCGACCGCGCGGTTGATGTTGCAGGAGATGGGCCATCCGTTCGGCTCGGGCGAGCCGGTGTACGACGTCACCTTCGAGAACGTTCAGGCCGGTCTGCGTACCGACTACCTGTTCCGGCTGGCCAACCAGCGTGGGGGCATCGTGCTGGGCACCGGGGACCTGTCGGAGCTGGCGCTGGGCTGGTGTACCTACGGCGTCGGCGACCAGATGAGCCACTACAACGTGAACTCCGGCGTCCCCAAAACCCTGATCCAGCACCTGATCCGCTGGGTGGTCGGCACCGGTCAGTTCGACGAGGAGGCCAACCAGACTTTGCTGGCGATCCTCGACACTGAGATCAGCCCGGAGCTGGTGCCGGGTGAGGAGTTGCAGTCCACCGAGGACAAGATCGGCCCGTACGCGCTCCACGACTTCACCCTCTACCACGTCCTGCGGTACGGCTTCCGCCCCTCGAAGATCGCCTTCCTGGCCTGGCACGCCTGGCACGACCCGGAGGCCGGCGCCTGGCCGCCGAACTTCCCGGCGGCCAAGCGGGCGGCGTACGACCTGGACCAGATCCGGCACTGGCTTGAGGTGTTCTGCCGCCGCTTCTTCGCCTTCGCGCAGTTCAAGCGCTCGGCCATGCCGAACGGGCCGAAGGTCCTGGCCGGCGGAGCCCTGTCCCCGCGCGGCGATTGGCGGGCGCCGTCGGACGGTACGGCGGACGCGTGGCTGCGGGACCTGGCACGGCTGGACGTTCTCGACGAGACCGGAGGACGGTAGCGAGGCGGGCCAGGGAGATAGGAATAGAAATAGAGATAGAAATAGGAATAGGAATCGGCTATCGCGGAGCCGGGACATCCTGAGAAGAACTAGTCCACTCGTGTGCCGAGCGTCGCCGTGGCCCGCGAGATCGCTCGGGCGACGGCGACGACGGCCGGGCTCAGGGCCGCCGGGTCGACGTTCTCCGAGCGGGTGACGACGGACAGGGCGGCGATCGTCGTGCGGTGGCCGTCGAGGATCGGCGCCGCGATGGAGGTCATGGGATCCGGCTTCAGGCGTGAGACCACGGCGAAACCGTCGCGCCGGACCGCGGCCAGGAGCGTGCGGAGCTCGGCGTTCGCGCCGACGATCTCGTCCTGGGCCGGGCGGGGCGCGTGGGCGAGCAACGCCATGCCGACGCCGGTGGAGGGCAGCGGCATCCGGCCGCCGACGCGGTACGCCACCCGGCCGGCTCCGCGCGCCGAGAGCCGTTCGACGAGCACGGCTTCGTGGCCGTCGCGCACCGCGAGCAGGACGTGTTGACCGGTCGCGTGGTGCAGGTCCTCCAGGTAGGGGAGTGCCGTGGCGCGTAGGCCGTGGCCGCGCGGCGCGAGCGAGGCGATTCCCAACAGCCGTAGGCCGATGACGTACTCGCCGCTGTCCGTCCGCTCCAGGGCGCCGTGCTCGACGAGTTTGCGGGCCAGGCGCAGCGTCGTGGCCTTCGGTAGTTGGGACTGGTCGCTGAGCGCGGCCAGGGAGAGCGACCGGTTCGCCGGGCCGAAGCATTCGAGCAGGCGGAAGGCACGGTCCAGGACCGGTTCGCCCTGCGGCGGTCGATGCCCGCGGGGGCGCGGCGTGTCGTCGGCCATGTGCCCCGCCTTCGTTTCATTCAATGAAATCATCACTGTGCCGCTGCCGCACTTCGATCGACGATTCATCGCGTGGACGCAACCGTTTCGAACCCCGCCGGTCACCCCGCCGAGCACACCCCCGTGCTCGTCGTCGGAGCCGGCCCGGCCGGCTTGGCCGCGGCCGCGGAACTCGGCCTGCACGGCGTCGCCTGCGTCGTCGTCGAGCCCCGCACCGAGGTCTCCCACCTCCGGCCGCGGGCCAAGACGACCAACATCCGCACGATGGAGCACCTGCGCCGCTGGGGTGTCGCCGACTCGCTGCGCGCAGCCGCCCCGCTACCGGTCGCCTGGTCGCAGCGCGTGACGTTCTGCGAGTCGCTCTCCGGTCCCCGCATCACCGATTTCGACAACGCCTTCGGCCTCACCGCCGAACGTGACGACCGCTATGCCGAGGCGGGTCAGCAGGTTCCGCAGCCGGTCGTCGAGGAGGTGCTGCGCGACCACGTCCGCGGGCTGCCGAGCGTCGATCTCAGGCTCGGACACGCGGCGACGGAACTGGTTCAGGACGAAGAAGGCGTCACGGTCACGATCCGCGACGACGCGGGGATCAGCTATCTGATTCGGGCCCGCTACGTACTCGGCTGCGACGGCGCGAGCGGCGTGGTACGCGAGCAGATCGGCGTGCGCTACACCGGTCGGTCTGACCTGCGCCCCAACTTCAACCTGGTGTTCCGCGCGCCCGAACTGGACAGCCCGCTGGGTCCGGCTGTCCAGTACTGGGTGGTCGGCGAGCGGGGCGCCGGAGTGCTGGGACGGCTCGATCTGCACGGCACTTGGTGGGCGATCCTGCCGGGCGTCGAGGCGGACTACGGAGTCCGGCACGCGGACGAGTTGATCGCCGGGCTCGTCGGACACCGCGTCGAGCACGAGCTGGTCGCGACCGACACGTGGACGGCCCGGATGTTGGTCGCGGAACGCTTCCGCGACCGCCGGGTCTTCCTCGTCGGCGAGAGTGCGCACCTGAATCCGCCGTGGGGCGGGCACGGTTTCAACACCTGCGTCGGTGACGCGGTGAACATCGGCTGGAAGATCGCAGCGGTCGAACACGGCTGGGCGCCGGCGCGGATCCTGGACAGCTACGAGGCTGAGCGGCGCGGTGTCGTGGAACAGACTGTGCGCAGCGCTGAGACCAACCTGGCCGCGCTCGCCGACGCGCTTCCGAAGGATGCCGAGGCGATCCAGACGACGAAGCGCGCCGAGTTCCACAGCCTCGGACTCGTTCTCGGCTACAGCTACGCGGGATCGCCGATTGTTCAGCCGACAGGTCCGCGTCCGCGTGCCAGTGATGGCGCGGTGACGAGCTATACGCCTACGACGGAGCCGGGAGCCCGGTTACCGCATCGCTGGCTGCCCGACGGCTCGTCGCTCTACGATCGGCTCGGCGCGGGCTTCACGCTCGTCGGACCGATCCGGACGGATCGAGCTGATCGGCCTGGCGTCGCAGTGCTCGTAGAGCGTGCCGAGCAGCTCGGCGTTCCGTTGACGCTGCTCGAACCACCGCCTAGTGACCTTTGGCGCGAGGAGTTTCTGTTGGTGCGGCCCGACCAGCACATCGCGTGGCGCGCCGATGCCGTCGCGGACATCGATCTCGACCTGGCTGTCGGAAGCGCCCAGCGCCGACGCGGCGTCCCGGAGACAAAACAGGAGGCTGATGCAGCATGACCGAGCAACCGCACCGCACCGCGGTGAGGAACGTCCGAGTCTTCGACGGCCGGCGCCTGCTGCCGGCCGGCACCGTCGTCTTCGAACAGGGCCGGATCGTCGCCGACACCACGACCGGGCAGGCCCGGGTCGTCGACGGCGAGGGCGGCGTCCTGCTTCCCGGCCTGATCGACGCGCACGTCCACCTGTACGGCCGCGAGAACCTGGAACAGCTCACCGCTTTCGGTGTGACCACGGCGCTCGACATGGGCAGCGCCCCGCCGGAGTTCGTCGACTCGCTGCGGGGTATCGCAGGCCTCACCGATATCCGCAGTGCCGGGACGCCTGCCATCGCGCCGGGCAGCGGGCACTCCCACATCCCGGTCGTCGGCCAGCGAGGGCTCGTGCACGGCGTCCACGAAGCGGCGGCGTTCGTGGCCGAGCGGGTCGCCGAGGGCTCGGACTACATCAAGATCGTCGTCGGCAGCTCCGGGGCGGACCACGACCAGGCCACCCTCGACGCCCTCGTCGTCGCAGCCCACGAACACGGCAGGCTCGTGGTCGCACACGCCTCGAACCAGGCCGCCGTGCAGAAGTCGCTGCTGGCCGGCGCCGACGTGCTCACCCATGTGCCGATGGACCGCGCCGTCGACGCCGCCACCGCGAGCCGGATCGCCGCCGACGGTCGGATCGTCGTCCCGACCCTGTCGATGATGGAGGGCATCATCGAGCAGTCGGCACCGCCCGGCGCGCGCTACGAGGTGCCGCGCGAAGGCGTCTCAGCGCTCTACCGAGCCGGCGTCCCGATCCTGGCCGGAACCGACGCGAACGTCGCGGTCGGTGTCCCGGCCCGGATCAGCCACGGCGAGAGCCTGCACCACGAACTCCAGCTGCTCATCGATGCCGGGGTGAGCGCTGTGGACGCGTTGCGGGCCGCCACATCTCTGCCCGCCCGCTACTTCCGCCTTGACGACCGTGGCACCGTCGAACCGGGACGCCGCGCGGACTTGGTCCTGGTCGACGGCGACCCGTTGCAAGACATCAAAGCGACCTCGTCCATCAGCCGCGTCTGGTGTGGTGGAGTCGAGTACCCGCCCGCGTAGCCCTACGGAGAACAACCATGCGCATCGCCACCGTCAACGACCGTGCCAGCCTGATCATCGGCGACGACGACCGGGCCGTCGACATCCATGCCGCCAGCGGCGGCCGGTTCGGCCCGGAGCCCGCTGCCGTGTTCGAGCACTGGGACGAGTTCCGCAAGTGGGTGGACTCGGCCGAACTGCCCGAGCCCGTGTCGTTCGCCCGCGAAGACCTCGGATCGCCGTCTCCCGCGCCGCGCCAGGTGTTCGGGATCGGTCTGAACTACAGCGAGCACGCCGCCGAGTCCGGCTTCGCGAAGCCGACGACCGCGCCGCCGGTGTTCACGAAGTTCCCCTCGTGCATTACCGGGCCCTATGGCGAGGTCGTGCTGCCGGCCGGTGGCCACACCGACTGGGAGGTCGAACTCGTCGTGGTCATCGGGACGAAGGCGCATCGGGTGGCGCGCGCCGACGCTTGGCAACACGTCGCGGGGCTCAGCGTCGGCCAGGACATCTCCGAGCGCATCAGCCAGATGGCGGCCGTCCCGCCGCAGTTCAGCCTCGGCAAGTCGTTCCCCGGGTTCGGGCCGATCGGCCCGTGGCTGGTCACCGTCGAGGAATTCGCGAATCCGGACGACCTCGAACTCGGCTGCGCGATCAACGGCGAGCAGATGCAGCTGGGCCGGACCAGCAGCCTGATCTTCTCGGTGTCCGAGCTGATCGAACAGCTCTCGGCGGTCGCCCCGCTGCTGCCCGGCGATGTCGTGTTCACCGGCACCCCGGCGGGTGTCGGCCTCGGCCGGGACCCGCAGCGCTGGCTCGCGGCCGGTGACGAGCTGGTCACGCACATCGAAGGCATCGGGGAGATGCGCCACCGCTTCGTCGCCGACGCGGCCTAGCCGGAACTCGCGGTAGTCAGAACTCGAAGTAGCCGGAACTCAAGGTAGCCAGAACACGCGGTAGTCGGTACACGAGGTAGTCGATACACGAGGTAGTCAGAACACGAATGGAGCGGCCATGAGCCTGCACGCACTGCTCTCGGTCACGATGGGGGTGCCGAACGTCGAGGAGACGGCGGCGTACTACACCGACTTCGGGCTTTCGCCCGAGGCCGACAACTGGTTCAGCACCACCGATGCCGGGCGCCAGTTGCGGATCGTCCACGCTCCGACGCGGCGCCTGGTCGAGCTGCGGGTGGGTGTCGACGACCGCGATGACGTCCTGCGGGCCGCCGCGAACCTCAGCCGCCTCGGGACGGCGGATCCGGTGGTGACCGAGGCCGGCTTGGCGGCCGTCGAACCCGTCACGGGGGCTCGGGTCCGGCTGGAGACAGCGCCGCGGCTGCACCAGAATCCCGTGCCGGCCAGCGTCTACAACGGACCCGGACGGATCGAGCGTGCGAGCCGCCGCGCACCGGGCTTCCTGCGTACTGAGCCGGTGCGTCCCCGCAAGCTCGGCCACGCCGTCCTCGGCACCGTGGACTACCGCGCGACCACGGACTTCTTCGTCCAGGGCCTGGGGTTCAAGGTCAGCGACCGCATCAAGGGCGTCGGCACCTTCATGCGCTGCTCGACCGACCACCACAACGTCCTGGTCCTGTCGGCTCCGGTGAACTTCCTGCACCACACCTCCTGGCAGGTCGACGACGTGGACGACGTCGGGCGGGGCGCGGCCGCGATGCTCGAAGGCCGGCCCGAGCGCCATATCTGGGGCTTGGGGCGGCACTACGGGGGCTCGAACTTCTTCTGGTACCTCAAAGACCCGGCGGGCAACTTCTCCGAGTACTACTCGGACATGGACTGCATCGTCGAGGACCAACTCTGGACGCCCGAGGACCTCGAAGGCGCGCGCGGCCTCTACGCCTGGGGCCCGCCGCCCCCGCCGTCCTTCCTGCATCCCGATGACTTGGCGGCGATGATGACCGGCGCGCATTCGGTGCGCTAGCGCTTCTCCGGCGCTACGCCGCCGGGTGGGGATTCGGAGCGGGGGGTGGAGGGCCGTCTGCACCCTCGGTCGCGGCCCCGGGCGCCTCACGGGTGCGCCACGCATCGTGGTGATCTAATGGCGTTCGTGGCGCCTGATGGTGTCCTGAGCATGGAAGGACTTATCAGATGGAGAAGCGGGTTCTGGGCCGTACCGGTCGGCGGGTCGGGGTGGTCGGGCTGGGTGCGTGGCAGCTGGGGGCGGACTGGGGCGAGGTGGCCGAGGACGACGCGTTGGCCACGCTCGGCGCGGCCGTGGACGACGGGGTGTCGTTCCTGGACACCGCCGATGTCTATGGTGACGGACGCAGCGAGCAGCTGATCGGGACGTTCCTGAAGTCCCGGCCCGGGGCGGACATCACGGTCGCGACGAAGATGGGGCGCCGGGTGCCGCAGGTGCCGGAGGCGTACACGCTGGACAACTTCCGGGCGTGGAACGACCGGTCCCGGAAGAACCTGGGCGTCGACACCCTCGATCTGGTGCAGCTGCACTGCCCGCCGACCCCGGTGTACTCCAGTGACGAGGTCTTCGACGGGCTGGACACGCTGGTGTCCGAGGGGCGCGTCGCCGCGTACGGCGTCAGTGTCGAGACCCGCGCGGAGGCGCTGACGGCGATCGCGCGGCCCGGGGTGGCCAGCGTGCAGCTCATCTTGAACATGCTGCGGCTCGGCCCGCTCGCGGACGTGCTGCCGGCGGCCCGCGAAGCCGGGGTGGGCATCATCGCCCGGGTGCCGTTGGCCAGCGGGCTGCTGTCCGGCAAGTACGACGAGCACACCACGTTCGCCGAGAACGACCACCGCAACTACAACCGGCACGGCGAAGCCTTCGACGTCGGCGAGACCTTCTCCGGGGTGGACTTCGCCACCGGTCTTGAGGCGGTGCGCCGGTTGGCGCCGTTGGTGCCGGCCGGCGTCGCGATGGCGCAGTTCGCGTTGCGCTGGATCGTGGACCAGCCCGGCGTCAGCGTGGTCATCCCGGGTGCGCGGAACCCGAAGCAGGCCGCCGGGAACGCCGCCGCCGCCGAACTGGCGCCGCTGACCGAGGAGCAGCTCGGCGCGGTGCGTGAGGTGTACGACGAGCTGATCGCTCCCCAGATCGGGCAGCGTTGGTGACGTTTTGTGAAGCCGGTGAAGCCGGTGAAGCCGGTGACGCTTGTGAAGCCGGTGACGTCGGCGGAACCGGCGTCGCCGGCGACGGCCGACCGTGGACTCCTACGCCCGGCCGGACCAGAACTCCTACAATCAACACCGTCACATCCCCTCGGATCTGACGGGACACGCTCTTGCGCTTTGCCGTATTGGGACCGCTGACCATCACCGATGACGACGGGCACGCGATCCGCCTGCCCGGCGTCCTCCCGCGCGGCGTGCTCGCCACCCTGCTGCTGAACGCCAATCAGCCGGTGTCGCTCGATCGGTTGATCGACACGCTGTGGGGCGAGTATCCGCCGACCTCCGTGGCCGCCGCGCTCCGGAACCACGTCGTGCGGCTGCGCCACGCCCTCGGCGACGGTGCGGCCGAGCGGATCCAGACCGGCGTCACCGCGTACCGGATCCAGGTCGAGCCCGGCGAGCTGGACGCCGACGACTTCGCGCGGTTGTGCGCCGAGGGATTGCGGGCCGTGGGGGAGCAGCGGTGGGCTGAGGCGTCCGCTTCGCTGACCGGCGCGCTGGAGCTGTGGCGCGGTGAGGTGCTGGCCGACCTGCCGGTCCTGATCGGAGTTGAGCCGCACCTGCGCAAGCTCCGCGACGACCGGTTGCTCGCCTACGAGGGACGGATCGAGGCGGATCTGCACCTCGGACGGCACCGGGAACTGGGCACAGAAATACGGGGGCTGATATCGGCGAACCCGCTGCACGAGCCCTTCCACCGGCAGCTGATGCTCGCCCTGTACCGGTCGGGGCGGCGCGCGGAGGCGCTGGAGGCCTATCGGGAGCTGCGCAGGACCCTGATTCAGGAACTGGGAGCCGAGCCCTCGGCCGGTATTCAGGAACTGCACCAGCAGATCCTCAATGTCGATCCCGCGCTCGATGTTCAGCCGGCCTCGGAGCAGGTCGACGTCCCCGCCGCGCCCGGTCCGAAGCGCGAGAGCACGTCGGCGCCCTCAGCCGATGGCGGCTTGGGCGGCGTGTTCCGGCAGTTGCCGGCCGACCTGTCGACGTTCACCGGGCGCGAGAAGGAACTCCAGCGGCTGATCGACGCCGCCACCCGGCCGCACGAGGCGGCCGCGACCGTCGTCGTCTCGGCGATCGAGGGCATGGCCGGGGTCGGCAAGACCCAGCTCGCGGTCCACGCCGCGCACCGGCTCGTGCAGGCCGGCCGCTTCGACGACGTCCAGCTCTACGCCAACCTGCACGGCTTCGACGCCGAACGGGCCCCGGCCGATCCGGCCGTGGTCCTGGAGGCGTTCCTGCGGCAGCTCGGCGTCCCGGCGCGGCGGATCCCGCTGATGGTGGAGGAGCGCGCGGCGATGTTCCGCGACCGGCTGTACGGCAGGGCCTCGTTGATCCTGTTGGACAACGTCGCCGACGAGGAGCAAGTACGGGATCTGATACCGGCCGACGCGCAGAGCCTGGTCCTGCTGACCAGCCGCCGGACGTTGGCCGGGCTGGACGGCGCCGAGTTGCACCTGCTGGACGTCTTCCACGAGATCGAGGCGATCGAGCTGCTGGCCCGGATCGCCGGGCACGAGCGGGTCGCGGCCGAGCCCGACGCCGCCGCCGAGATCGTCCGGGCCTGCGGATTCCTGCCGCTGGCCGTGTCGTTGGCCGCGTGTCGGCTGCGCGCCCGGCCGGCCTGGACGCTCGCGGATCTCGTCACCCGCCTCGACGGCATTCTGACGACGGGCGCCGTCGGCGGACGCAGCCTCAGCAGCGTATTCGAGCTCTCATACCACAGCCTGCCGGAGACCATCGCTCGGGCGTTCCGGCTGCTGGGCACCTACCCGGGCCACGATTTCACGGCCGACACGCTCGCGGTCCTGCTCGGAACCACGGTGCCCGAGGCGGAGTCCATCCTCGAGGCGCTGTTGGACGAACACTTGCTCCAGCAGCGGATCACGGCCCGTTACGAGTTCCACGACCTGATCGCCGCCTTCGCGCGGCAGCGTGGACTGCGCGACGAATCCGCCGAGGAGCGGGACGCCGCCTTCGAGCGGCTGATGCTCTGGTACGCGCACGCCGCGGACAACGCGGTCGCGGCCATCTCCCCGTCGGCGGACCGCGCGGTCCTGGACCCCTCGGACTACAGCCGCACCTTCGACTCGCGCGCGGAGGCCATGCAGTGGTGCGAGCAAGAGTTGCAGAACATCTTCCAGTGCGTCGCGGTCGCCGGGCGGGGTGGATTGCCCAAGCTGGCGTGGCAGGTCGTGGCCGGCCTGTGGGCCTACTTCCGGGTCGCCTCGGCTTGGGACGCGTGGCGCGAGGGCTTCAGTGCGGGACTGATGGCGGCTGAGGCGTCCGGGGATCTGACCGGGCAGGCGAGCATGCACGTCGGTCTCGGGTCGCGGTGTGTCCACCTCGGCGAGTACGACCAGGCGCTGTATCACCTTCAGCGAGCCCATGATCTGGACGTCGAGCGCGGCTCGGCCAAGGGTGTGGCCATCACGCTCAACAACATCGGTGACGTGCACAGCAGGTTGGGCAACTTCGAGGCGGCGCTGGACTACCTGACCCGCGCTCGGGCCATCAACACCGAAGACGCGCTGGACTGCATCATCGTTCTGAATATCGGGGAGTCACTGGGGTTCCTGGGCCGGTACGAGGAGGCGGAACGGTCGCTGCGTGAGGTCGAGGCCCGCTTCCTCGCCAAGGACGACCAGTACCTGGCCGCGAGTACGTACGCGACGCTCGGCCGGATCTATTTGCAGGCGGGGGAGTTGGCGAAGGCCGAAGTCGTGTTCCTGCAGGCGATCGCGATCCGGACGACGATCGGTTACCGGCCCGGCGTCGCCGCGGCGCTCGTCGAGCTGGGGGAGACGTATGTGCGGACCGGGCGGCGGGAGTCGGGGCGTGAGGCATGGGAACGGGCGCTGATCGTGTTCGGCGAGCTTGAGGATCAGGCGGGGATGGAGCAGGTGCGCGGGCGGCTGGAGCAGGTGGATTCGGATCCTGCGTAGTCCCGTCCCGGGCAAGCAGCTGCGCGCTTTGGGGCGGGCGCGTTCACAGGCGTTGCGCGGCCAATTCGGGCTCGGGCTCGGCCTCGCGCGTGGATCCGGTTCGCAGGATCCCGGCGGTCGCGGCGGCGACGACCAGGAGCAGGGCCGGGAGTAGGAACGTGTGGCCCAGCGCCGTGAGGCGGGTCATCCAGCCGATCAGTGCCGGGCCGGCGAGCATGCCGAGGTAGCCCAGGCCGGCGACGCGGGAGACGTTGGTGCCCGCGGCGGCGGGGTCGGTGTGGCCGGCGGCGCTGAACAGCTGCGGGACGCAGCCGGACAGGCCGATGCCGAAAATCGCCCAGCCGACGAGCGCCGTCCAGATCCACGGGGATACCGCCACGATCGTGAGGCCGACGGCGCCGGTGGCCGCGCCGTAGCGCAGGACGGCCGCCGCGCCGAAGCGGGCGGAGACGCGGTCGGCCAGCAGGCGCCCGATGGTCATCGCCGCCGCGTAGGTGCCGTAGGCGAACGAGGCGGTGCTGGCCGACGCGCCGAGGATGTTCTTCGCTTCGACGGCGCTCCAGTCGTTCGCGACGCCTTCGCACAGCATGCACATCATGGCCAGGGCGGCGAGGATCCAGATGCGGCGGGGGACGGGGCGGCGCTTGGTGGTCGGCTGGGTATCCGTGGCTGCGGCCGGGACGTGTGCCGCGGCGGCCGTCGTAGCTGTAGCTGTAGCCGTAGCCGTAGCCGTAGCCGCCGTCGCCGTCGGCAGCAGGCTCCTGGCGAAGATGAGAGCGATGACAATGCCGACCGCTCCGGCCGCGCCGAGCGTCGCGGCGGGACTGAGCCCCGCGCTGGTCGCCTGGGCGCCGACGAGCGCGGCGATGACCCCGCCGACGGAGAAGGTGGCGTGGAAGGCGGACATGATCGGGCGGTTGTAGGCCTTCTCGACGTGGACCGCGTGGGCGTTCATGCTCACGTCCAGACAGCCGTTGCAGAAACCGAACACCAGGAGCGCGCCGGCCAGCGTCCACGGCTCGCGGGCCAGGCCCGGCAGCACGAGCGTCGCGGCGCACAGGACGCCGGCGGCCGGCACCACGACGCGGGTGCCGAGGCGGTCGGCCAGCCGTCCGGCGAGCTGCATGCCGAAGAACGCGCCGAGGCCCAGCAGGACCAGCAGGCTGCCCAGGGTCGCGTGGCTGATGCCCACGCGTTTCTCGATGGCCGGGATCTGGACCAGCCACATGCCCATGAGGGTGCCGTCGAGGACGAAGTAGACGAAGGTCGCCACCCGGGCGGCTCGGAGCGCACGTTCCATGCGATCACCGTAACGAACATATTGGATGTTTGGAAGTCGGTATTTCGAACAGCTTGCTTGTTCGTTTCCCGGTGGTGTTCAATCGCACCATGAGCAGCACAGATCGGCACCGGCTGATCGCCCAGGCCGTGGCGGACTCCGGCAGCGCGACGGTCCCGCAGCTCGCCGAGCTGACCGGGGCCTCGGAGATGACCATCCGGCGCGACCTGGACGTTCTGGCCGCACAGGGCGTGCTTGAGCGGTTCCGCGGCGGGGCGCGGACGCTGCTGCTGCGGGGCGAGGAGCCGCCGTGGTCGCTGCGTGTGCACGAGGGGCTTGAGGCCAAGCGCCGGATCGCGGCCGAGGTCTGCCGGCTGATCGCCGACGGCGAGACGGTCGTGGTGGACAGCGGCACCACGTGCCTGGAGGTCGCCCGGCTGCTGCACGGCCGGCCGGTCACCGTGATGCCGCTGTCGCTCCAGGCGATCCAGGTGCTCAGCGACGCCCCGGCCCCGACCGCGCTGCTGGTCCCCGGCGGCCGGCCCCGCACCGGCGAAGGTGCCCTGACCGGCCCGCTCACCCTCGCCTCGCTCGCCGCGCTGCGCTTCGACACCGCGGTGCTGGGCTGTTGCGGGCTGAGCGCCGCCGAGGGGATGACGGCTTACGACCTCGACGACGCGGCGGTGAAGCACGCGATCGTGGCCTCCGCGCGGCGGATCGTCGCCGCCGCGGACGGGAGCAAGCTGGGCCGGACGGCGCATGCTTACGTCGGTGCCAGCTCGCTGGTGGATCAGCTTGTCACCGATGGTTCGGCGCCCGCTGATGAGGTGGCGGCGCTGGAGGAGGCTGGGACTGTTGTCACGACTGCTTAGCGATTTGCGCTGCTGCATAGTGACTTGCACGACTGCTTAGCGTGGCTTCGGGGGGTGTGACCTATGCCGAAACGGCCGACGCCGTTGCAGAACCGGCTGGCGCGATACCAGGCGGTTCGGAAATCGAACGTCCTGGCCTCGGTGCTCAAGCCCGCTGATGCCAGTCGGAGCGTGTTCGAGGTCGCGTGGGACGTGCTGAGGAGCCAGGCGTTTCCCCTGGAAGTGACCGATGCCGCCGATCTGGCCGACCGTATGACTCGGTCGGAGGCGTTCGGTGCCGCGCAGGCTGCCGGATGGGTCGCGGGGGTTCTCACTGCGAGGTTCGCCTATCCGCCCGCGAAGGACGAACTCCCGGACCCGAAACTGTGCAAGCTGGACGACCAGGTGATCGCGGCACTCGGCGCGGATTCCGTCTGGCACGCCAATTCTGACGACCACCCGCTCCCCGTCTTCAGAGAGTCCGGTCGCGGCTTCGGCTGGAGCGCCATCACCTGCGCGACCTTCGATGTGGTTGTCGTGGCGCGGGGGAACGGCCTGGATCTCGTGCTCGCTTCCTTCGACGAGGACTGAGAGACGAGGGCTCAGAGACAAGAACTGAGATCCGTGCCGGCCGAGTACCTTCTGGCCGACACGGATCTCAGCGGGGGTGGTGCGGGTGCTCGCGGTGCGGGTTTTCGCACTGCGGGCACGTCAGCGGCTGCTGGCCGTGATGTCGCCGTGCGAGGTGGTCGCCTTGATGGTCAGGGCGGCGGTGGCGCCGGCGGTGTTTCGCAGGGTGTTGGTGATGCGGCCGTGGCTGGTGCCGGCGTCCAGGGTGGCGGAGGTGCCGGGGGCCGCGGTGACGGTGAGGTTGCCCATGTCGGTGCGCAGTTCGATGGCGCCGGTGGTGGCCTCGTTGATGGTGATGTCGCCCTTGCCGTTGCGGATCTGGGCCGGGCCGGCCAGGTGGGTGATGGTGATGTCGCCCATGTGGGCCTTCAGGTCGGCGCTGGCGGCTTCGTCCAGGCTGATGGTGCGGTAGCCGCCTTCGAAGGTGACGTTGCCCAGCCGGCCGGTGGTGCGCAGTTCGGCGGCGCCGGCCTTGCCCTGGATGCGGGAGCCGGTCGGCAGCTCGATGGTCACCCGCAGGGCGCCGGTGCTGCCCAGGACGCGGTTGCCCTCCGGGCTCGCGATGCGCAGGACGCCGTCCTGGTAGCCGATCTCGGTCTGGGCGGCGGCCTTCACGTCCCGCTTCTTCGAGGCGTCGGCCGGCAGGACCTGGACGACGGTGTCCGCGCGGTCGGTGGCGATCAGCTGGACGGTGCCGGCCGGGATGTCCATGGTGACGAAGACCGGGCTCGGGGTGTCGAACTTCTGCATGACGGCTCCTTGGTGGTGTTTCCTCGGCGGCCGGTCCGGCTCGCCTTCATGCAGCTACTGTCGCGGCCCGCCCTGACGTGGCCCTGACGTCGTCCTGACACGGCTGCTGACACCTACCGGCCGCCTGCTGACACGCCCACCGGCCCCTGCTGACACTCGCGCCGGCCTCCTGCTGACCCCTGCCGAAGCCAAGTCCAGCGTTACGCCCGGAGCTCGGAACAGGCCCGGAAACCCTGTGGCTACCAGCGATTCCAGTGCAGGACCTCGGACACCGGCTGCCGCGGCGCGGGCTTGAAACTGTCGCCGGTGTAGTACGCGGTCGGGAGCAGGACCGACTGGTAGACGTCGTCGGGCAGGCCCAGGATCTCGGCGACCTCGGACTCGTAGGTGAGGTGCAGGGTGGTCCACGCGGTGCCCAGGCCCCGGTCCCGGGCGGCCAGGCAGAAGCTCCAGGCCGCGGGCAGAAGCGAGCCCCACAGACCGCCCTGGTTCCCGCTCGGCAACCGGCCGCCGGCCACCTTCAGACACGGCAGCACCAGGACCGGCACCTCACCCATCCGATCGGCCAGGTAGGCGACGCTGTCGTGGACCCGGCGCTGGACCTTGTTGCGCTCCGGGTCGTCCGCGAAGAGCTTGCCGGCCGCGCCCTGCGATTCCAGATACGCCTCGCACGCCTTCTTGTAGACCGCGCCTATCGCCGCCCGCTGATCGGGGTCGGTGACGACCAGCCACTGCCAGGTCTGCCGGTTCGAGCCGCTGGGGGCTTGCAGAGCGATGCGCACACAGTCTTCGATCAGTTCCCGGGGTACCGGACGTTCCAGGTCCAGGCGACGACGGACGGTGCGGGTCGTGGTCAGCAGCTCGTCGGGGGTCATGGGGGTCCTGCCTTTCGCCGAGGGGTCGGCACAAGTCTTTCGCACGGATAGGGCGGACGCAGATCGGATGCAACCGTGCGGGCAGGCCCGCGCGTACAGCGCACGACACATCGGCGAGCGAGGGGATGGGCATGACGGGGAGACGATCGGTGTCGGCCGTCACGGATTTCGACCAGGTCTACGCGGCGACCGCGCCGCGTCTGGTCGGCCAGCTCTATCTGGTGATCGGTGATCTGGCCGAGGCGCAGGACTGTGTCCAGGAGGCGTTCGCGCGGGCATGGCTGCGCTGGGACTCGCTGACCGACGGCCGCGGCGATCCGGTCGGCTGGGTGAAGACCACGGCCTACCGGCTGGCGATCTCGCACTGGCGGCACTGGAAGGCCGGGGTCAAGGCCCTGCGCAAGCACGGTGTGCCGCCGGACGCCCCGGCGCCGTCGGCGGACGCCGTCGCCCTGCGCGACGCCCTGGCCCAGCTGCCCAAGGCCCAGCGGGTGGCGTTGGTGCTGCATCACCTGAACGACATGCGGGTGGAGGACGTGGCGCGGGAGCTCCGGGTCCCGCCGGGCACCGTCAAAGCCCGGCTGTCGCGGGGCCGCGCCACGCTTGCCGTCCTGCTCGCGGACTGGCACACGGACGTTCTGGCAACGGAGGAGTTCCATGCGTGACGAGGAAGTATTCAACGAGGCGGTGCGCACCGAGGACTGGACGCACCTGGCCGGCAGCGCCGCCGACGCGCGCGCCAAGAGCGTCCGGCTGAGGCGGACCCGCTACGCCGGGATCGCCGGCGCCACGACCGCGGTCGCCGTGGTGGCGGCGGTGGTCGCGGGCTCGCTCGGGTTCGGTGACGCCGGCGGGCGGGCGGTCTCGGCGACGCCGGGCGGTGCGCGGCCGGCGAAGGTCGCGTCGTCCTCGAAGGCCGCGGCGCCTTCGTCGTCGGAATCATCGGCGTCGTCGGCGGCGCCGACAGCGCCGGCGAAGGGCACCATGGGCGCCCTGTTCGAGCAGTGGAAGAGCTGCCCGGACTCGGAGCTGACAGTGGTGAACGCCCTTCCGCAGGACCCGCCGCACCTGCAGCAGGCCTGGCGCGACGCGTGCCGCCGGGACGTCGCGACGCTGTCCGGGCTGCTTCCCGACTACGACGTGACGCCGGCCGTGGCGAGCATCGGCACGCCCGCCACCGTTGCCGGCGAGAGCCTCAACCCGACGTTGTTCAACGACCCGAGCTTTGTCATCCCGCCCGGCTTCACGCCGCACATGGGGCCGAGCTCGTATCGCATCGAAGGTAAGGACGGCGTCGCCAGCGAGGTGGTGATTCGGGCCTACAACCACGACGACAACACCAAGCCAGCCGGCGGCGAACAGGTTACCCTGCCCAACGGACTCAAGGGCGTGCTGGTTCTCGGCACTCCCGTTCAGGGCAACCACATCAACTACGAGATCTACATCCTGGACAAGGGCCAGACGTTCTACATGTTCCTCTTGAGCCCGGGGAAGCCGAACTTCGACTTCAAGGCCCTGGCCACGAGTCCGCAGTTCGCGGGCATGGCGGCCAAGGCGCTGGCCGAGCCGGAGAGCTGAGCTTACTGCGGGACAGCGATGGTGCGTCCCTCGGCCGCCGAGCGCCGGGCGAGCTCCAGGATGGTGAGCGTGTTCACGGCGTCGCGCGGGTCGACCGGTGCGGCCTTACCCTCGCGCAAGGCAGCGACGACGCCTGCGTAGAAGGCGGGATAGTCGCCCGGCAGCGAGGGGTACGGCCGCGCCTCGTCGGTCGGACCGAGCAGTCCCCAATCACTCTCGGCCGGTTCGCCCCAGCCGGGGCCGGGACGCCGGCCGGCGCGCAGTGCGGCCTCCTGCGGGTCCAGGCCGCGGACCGTATACGCACTCTGATTCCCGAGCACGCGGAGGCGCGGGCCGGGTTGCGCGGCCACCGCGCTCATCCACAGCTGCGAGTGCACGCCGCAGGTGTGGGTCAGGGCGAGGAACGAGTCGTCGTCGACGACCGCGCCGGCGCGGCGCGCGTTGACCTCGGCGTAGACGTGCGCGGCCGGGCCGAACAGGTGCAGGGCCTGGTCGACCAGGTGGCTGCCGAGATCGTTGAGGACGCCGCCGGCCTTGGCCGGGTCCGCCGACTCGCGCCAGCCGGCGGCGATCCGCGGACGCCAGCGCTCGAACCGGGACTCGTAGCGGTGGACCGCGCCGAGGGTGCCGTCGGCGATCAGGTGCTGCGCGGTGCGGAAGTCGCTGTCCCAGCGGCGGTTCTGGAACACGGTGAGCATCAGGCCGCGCCGGTCGGCGAGCTCGATCAGCGCCCGGGCCTCCTCGGCGCTCGGCGCCAAGGGCTTGTCGACGACGACCGGCAGGCCGGCTTCCACAGCGGCGCGGGCGGCCGGGCTGTGGGTGTCGTTGGGCGTGGCGATGACGACCAGGTCCAGGTGCTCGGCGTCGGCCAGCAACTGCTCGGTGCTGTCGACGGCGCGCGCCTCGGGGTGTTCGCTGCTCAACTGGGCACGCCGGTCCGGGTTGGCGGTGACCACGTTCTGTAGCCGCAGGCCCGGGGTGGTGGCGATGAGAGGGGCGTGGAAGGCGCGACCGGCCAGGCCGTAGCCGATCAGGCCGACGCGCAGCGGGTTCTGGGGAGCGCTCATAGGCCGAGTTAAGCAACACTGTTGGCAAAGTGCAAAACGGTGTCCCACAATGGGACGCATGGAACGACGACCGGCCGGAGCCAACCTCGCGGGGCTGCGCGACCACAACGCCGCCCTGGTGCTGAGCTTGCTGCGGGCCCGCGCCGAGGGCGGCAGCCGGGTGCAGCTCGCGGCCCAGACCGGGCTGACACCGCAGGCGGTCAGCAAGATCGTCGGCCGGTTGCTGGCCGACGGCCTGGTCGTCGAGGCCGGACGCGGCGAGTCGACCGGCGGGAAACCGCGCACCCTGCTGGCCTTGCGGCCGGAAGCCGGCTGCGCCGTCGGCATCGAGTTGGACCGTCAGCGCTCCACGATCCTGTTGCTGGACCTGGCCGGGACGACGCTGCGCCGCCGGTCCGTGGACATCGGGTTGGCGTCCGGCGAACCCGAGCGGGTGGTCGGCGCGCTCGCGAAGGGAGTGAGCCAGGCCGTGCGGGCGGCCCCGGACGGCGCGAAGGTCCTCGGCGTGGGCGTCGGGTGCCGTGGGCCGCTGGACTACGAGACCGGGACGCTGCATCGTCCGGCCGGACTGCCCGCGTGGGACGGGTTCCCGTTGCGCGGCCTGCTGGAGTCGTTGCTGGACGCGTCGCTGGACGTGCCGAATGTCCTGCTCGACAAGGACACCAACGTCGCGGCGCTCGCGGCGCCCGCCGCGGTGTCGGGCAGTACGGCGTATCTGCATCTCGCCGACGGCCTCGGCGCCGGACTGCTGTTGAACGGCGCCGTCTACCGGGGAGCCAGGACCAACGCCGGCGAGTTCGGGCACCAGGTGCTCCAGCCGGACGGCCCGCGGTGCACGTGCGGGGCGCGCGGCTGTTTGGAAGCGCTGTGCATGGCCGCGCTCGCGGACGACGACCCGCGGACCGCGGCGCGCTGGCTCGGCATCGGTGCCGCCAATCTCGTCCGGTTGCTCGACATCGACCGGATTCTCCTTGGCGGGCATCAGATCTTCGCTTCGCCCGACGTCTACCTGCGTGCGGTCGCCGACCAGATCGCCGAACACCTGCCGGAGCCGGAGTGGCAGTCCGTGCAGGTCTCGTTGACGCCGGCCGGGGCCTCGGCGGTGGCGGTCGGTGCCGCGCAGCTCGTCATCGATTCCGCGCTGGGCGGTATATGAGTCAGCCCCCTGTCGCCGTGACAGGGGGCTGATCGTTGGCGGGCATCGTCAGTGGACCACGTCGAAGACGTTCTTCTGGATACCGTTGCTGTAGGCCGCGCTCTCGACCAGCTTCAGCTTCTGCTTGTCCTTGTCCGTGCTGCTGAACAGGCGCTTGCCGGCGCCGAGCAGAACCGGGTAGACCAGCAGGTGGTAGCGGTCGATCAGGCCGGCGTCGGACAGGGCCTGGTTCAGGGTGGCGCTGCCGTGGACGATGATCGGGCCGCCCTCGGTCTGCTTCAGCGCGGCGACCTCGTCCAGCGAGCGCAGGATCGTGGTCGGGCCCCAGTCGGTGACCAGGTCCGCGTCGGTGAGGGTGGTCGAGACGACGTACTTCGGCAGGTCCTTGTAGATCGCGAACTCCTTCATCCCGGGCCACACCGGGCTGAACGCCTCGTAGCTGACCCGGCCCAGCAGGACCGCGGCGGACTCCTCCTGCTCGGTGCCCTTGATCTCGTAGGCCTCCGGGACGAACTCGATGTCTTGGAAGGTCCAGCCGGAGTTGCGGTAGCCGGGTTCGCCGCCGGGGGCTTCGATGACGCCGTCGAGCGAGATGAACGCGGAGGTGATGAGGGTACGCATGACAGTCTCCTTCGATGATTCTTCGCGGTGGGTGCTGTTCGTCAACTGATGTCGTCAGCTGATGGTGCTGGTCAGCCACTGCTGCCAGGACTGTTCGGGTGCGGCTGTCCCGGCGGTCGGCGCGAAGAGGTGGTGGAACATCAGCGCCAGGCCCGAGCCGTGGTGGAAGGTGTAAAGCGCGTCGTCGGTGCGGATCCCGAAGCGCTCGCTGTCGGCCCAGGTGACCCCGCCGTCGATCAGCGGGAGCGCGTCGGGTCCGCCGTTCGCGCGGGCGCCGACGGCGATCGGGGGCGTCAGCGACAGTGCTTCGGCGAGCAGCGCCTGGACGTCGGCGGGCGAGCGGTCGGCGGCCGGTGCCATACCGAAGACCGGGACGGCGGCGCGGCCGGGGAAGTGCGTCAGGTACTCACACAGGGTATTGAGATGGAACGGCCAGCCGCGGCGCAGGGCGTCGTACTCGTTCTCCCAGTCGTCGCCGAGCAGGCCGCTGTGCACGACGCGCAGCACCGTGCTGCCGCCCTCGCGGCCCTCGATGAGGTACTCGAAGGCCATGAACCGGCCGTCGGGGCCGGGGGAGGTGCGGCTGGCGAACCGCTTTTCCGGGTCGTAGGCGGTGATCAGGGCCTGCTCGCGGTGGCCGCCGGTGTCCATGGCGACCGATCCGCCTTCGCGCGCCTCGATCTCGTTGCGGCCCATGAACCAGGAGTCGACCCCGGGGCCGGTGGCGATGGCCGCCCAGACCTGTTCGGGGGTGGCCGGCAGCGTGGTCTCGAGTTCGATCTCGAAGGGGTGCGTCATCGCGGGTCCTCCTGTTCGGTAACAGAATCGGGCAGTGCTGCCGGGTCGGCAGCCGGCCCTGGCCCGTGCGGGTTGCCCGGAGCGTGCTGGTGGCTCGGGTCGCTCGGGTCGCTCGGGTTGCCCGGGTTGCCCGGGTTGCCCGGGTCGTCCGGGCGGGCCGTCGGGATCGGGTGCAGCCCGAGGACCAGCCGGTGCTCCCGGCCGCCGGCGGCGCTCTCGTCGTGGTAGCGGCTGACCAACGTGGTCACCGCCCGGGTCAGTTCGTCGGCGAACGCCGCCCGGTCGGCCGCGGAGGCGAAGCGGATCTTGGCGTCCATCGCGAACGTGGTGACGGGCTTGCCGGCCCGGGCCGAGCCGGTCAGCAGCGTGCCGACCTCCTGGATCAGGCGCGAGCCCAGGGCCAGCAGCCACCGTGCGGACAGCCGGTCGGGCGCGCGGTCCGGGTCCGGGCTGACCGCGGCCAGCGTGACCGGCGAGATCACGTAGGAGGCGGCGGTGGCGCTGTAGACCCGCTCGGTGACGTTGCCCTTGCGGCGTTCCTCGACGAGCTCGACCAGGCCGTGCCGCTCGAGCTCCTTCAGGTGGTAGTTGACCTTCTGGCGGGGCAGCCCGAGCCGGGCCGCCAGCATGGCGGCCGAGCCGGGCTCGGACAGGGCGGCGAGGATCCGGGACCGGATGGGGTCCAGGGAAGCCTCGGCCGCTGCGGGCTCCTCGATCACGGTGACGTCGAGCATGCTTCCAGCATTCGGCCGACAGGAAGTTTTGTCAAGACAAGAAAATTTGTCGGTACGAGTCGGTACGAGCTGCGCCGCGACGAGATGCGTTCCGTGAACGGTGTGCGACGTATGCGCGATTGTGAGTGACCATGACCGTGGATGTTTTGGCCTGACAGCCGAAAAGCTCGGCAGCGACCGCGTCCGCCCGCCAAGATGCAGAGCATGACTAGACGCCTAGCCATCCTGATAGCAGGGCTCTTCGCCGCCCTCGCGACTCTCTCCGGGTGTGCCAAGCACACACCCGTGTCCTACGCCCCGGCCGCCTACGGCATGCAGGTCGGCGGTGTGTACGAGTGCTACTACGTGGACAACCCGGCCGAAGTCCAGACGCTGATCGCGCGCGGCCTGTGCCCGGTGGGGTCGGTCCCGACCCGGATGCCGCAGTCGTGGCTCAACCAGTACTTCGGGTACTACGACTCCCCGGCCTACTACAACACCTACGTGCCCGTCTCGTACCGCAACAACTACATCGGCACCTACCACTCCTACTACCTGGTGCACACCAACGACATCAGGGCGGCGGCCGCGGCGGCGACCTGGAAGGGCTCGAACGGCAAGACCGTGTCCGGTTCGCAGGTGGACACGGCGAAGATGAAGTTCTCGACCGGCTCCGGGTCGAACTCGACGATGGGCGGCGGCTCCCTGCGTGGCGGATCCAGCGGGGGATCCACCGGCGGGGGTTCGGTGAGCGGCGGGTCGGGGTCGTCGGGCGGTTCGTCCGGGGGTGATGGCGAGGATTCCTCCGGTGGTTCGTCCGGCGGTTCCGGCAGCCACTCCAAGTCCGGGTCCAGCGGCGGCAAGTCGCATTCCGGCGGTACCAGCGGCGGTTCGTTGCGCGGAGGCAAGAAATGATGCGGGACTTCTCGGTGTACGGCTACTGGCCGCACTCGACGGAGCGGTGGGGCGAGGTATTCCAGGCCACGTCGGCGCGTGCGGCTGAGGACCTGGCCCAGATGTACGCGCGGGAGCGGGGCGCCGCGCTGCGGGTGGCCGGGGTGTTCGAGGGGATCGTCGCCTCGGTCGACCGGTACACGCTGTTCGTCGACCCGCGGGACGTCCGCAACTTCGACGCCGAAGGGCTCGACCCCGACGTGCCGGGGCTGCGGAACGAGACGTGGACGGTGCTCGGCCTGATCGAATCCGAGCGCGACCGCCGGTGGAACGAGCACACCGGCGGGCAGCGGTTCTGCGACCACGTCCTCGCCGACTCGCCGCTGTCCGCGGAGGACGTCGTGGAGGACAAGGCGCGCAGCGAAGGGGGACGGCTGCTGGTGTGCGCGGTGTTCGACGGGACGCGGCAGCGGGCTGACGCGCTGTATGCGAAGTTCGCCAACCCGGATGTACAAGTGGCCTGAGATGTCGGGTCAGGGCGCTCGCGTACCGGCGCTCGGTGGGCGAGGGTCCGGTGCGCGAGAGGGCCGGGAGGTACGGTGGCGCCATGTCCTTCGTGATGAGCAATGGCGCCCGGCTCGCCTATGACGAGGCGGGCCAGGCGGGCCAGGCGGGCCAGGCGGGGCGCGAGGCGGGCCAGACGGGCCAGGCGGGCGAGGCCGACGGCTTCCCGACGGTCGTCTTGACGCACGGCGGGCTGGGCGACCGGCGCATGTGGGACCACCAGTTCCGGGCCCTGGCGCGGCGGGGCCGGGTGGTCCGGTACGACATGCGCGGTCTGGGCGAGTCCGAGGACGCCGAGGGGGAGTTCTCGCGATCGGAGGACCTGCTGGGGCTGCTGGACGCGCTGGACATCGAGCAGGCCGTGCTCGTCGGCAACTCCATCGGCGGCGCGTACTCCATCGAGGCCGCGCTCTCGGCGCCCGAGCGCGTGCGCGGGCTGGTCCTGATCTGCTCGGGGCTGACCGAGTACGACTGGCCCGAGGAGATGACCGCCGAGATCGGGCACCTCGTCGAGGAAGCCGTCCCGGCCGAGCGGATGGCGCGCTATTGGCAGCGGACGGCGGAGTACGTCGATCCGGCCGACGTCCGGGCGATCGCCGAGGTCAACGTCCGGTACATGGTCGCCGGACCGAAGCGCGGGCTGGACGATCTGGTGCCGGAGGTGCGGGAACTCGCCTTGGAGATGTGCCAGGGCAACTTCCAGCGGGAGTGGAGCGTTCCGCGGTATCAGGAACGCTTTCAGCAGCCACCGATCATCGACCGGCTGCGCGAGCTCGCCATGCCGACGCTGATCGTGAACGGCAGGTATGACCCTTCACCAATCCAGGAGATCGCCGATCTGCTGGCGGTGCGGATCCCGCGGGCCCGGCGCATCGATCTGGACGCCGGGCACCTGCCCTCGATCGAGCGGCCCGAGGAGACGACCGACGCGCTGTTGGAGTTCGTCGCCGGGATCTCGTAGGGGCCGGGCCGGGCGACGGGGTCGGGCCGGGCGACGGGACCGGGCCGCGCGACACACCACGGTAGGGTGACGTTCCCGGGCCCCGGGCACCGGAGCCGATATTCATGGCTCATGATCAACAACCGTGTAAGGTCCCTGTCGGGGATCGCCGTCCTGGCGCTGTCCCTGGCATTCACATTCGTCCCGTCGGCGGCCAGTCAGGCGCGCGCCGCCGACACCGTCGCGGCCAGCTGTCCGGTCCCCGCCGACCACCTGTATGACGCCGCCGAGCGCGACGTGCAGCTGGAGCGGATCGCTCCGGTGCCGTCGTGGCGTTCCAACTGCGACGAGCTCTTCCGGTCCGACGGCCGCGGGCCGGACGTCGTCTTCGCCGAGGGCTTCCAAGCCAGGGACGTCGTGGGCGGGCAGTACGACCTGGCGGCGTATGTGGCCAACAACCAGCCGTCGCCGTTCGTCAGCACCAGTTACGACCACGACCTGTACAAGAAGTGGAAGTCCGGCTGGAACTACTACGTGGACGCCCCCGGCGGCATCGACGTGAACGCCACCATCGGATACCAGCACAAGTACGCGTCGCAGATGGAGGTCGCGTTCCCCGGCGGGATCCAGAGCAAGTTCATCGTCGGGGTCTGCCCGGTCGACCGGGCGACCAAGAGCGAGATCATCGCGGGCTGCGAGCGAAATCCGAACTACGTTCCGTGGCGCGGGGTCGCGGCGGCCTTCCCCGCGTAGGGCTTTGGGCTGGGCCGTGAGGTGCTTTCGGCGCCTGGCGGCCCAGCCGTTCTCGTTGCCTAGTAACGCTGTTGCGGGAATTGCTGGGGGCTCGGCTGCGGGCTGTGCTGCTGGCCTTGCTGCGGGATCTGTTGCTGGACCGCGAGGATTTCGGCGATCTGCGTGCTCTGCTTCGTGGCCATCATGGTCGCGACCATCGAGCCGTCGGTGAAGTGCAGCTCGGCGCGCGGCGTGCGTCCGTGCAGCGCGGCGTCCTTGGTGCCTTCGGTGCGCACACCGGCGATGAGGGTGCGCTCCACGCCGTGGACCAGCTGCATGGCCGACCCGCCGGCGCGCCCGGCGCGGAAGATGAGGTAGCGGCGGTCGGTGAGTACGCCCCAGGCCCCGGGGCCGTAGTCCTGGCGCGTGGCCCGGGCGTAGCGGATGAACCACCCGGCCTGGCTCTCCCACCCGCCGATGAAGACGGGCCCGGCGAGCTTCCGATCGAGCGCTTCGCGCCCCTTCTCGGCGATGCGCTCCGAGGCGGCGTCCAACGGATTGAACGCCCACTTGAACCCGCGGCCGACCTTCTTGTCCGCCCGATCGATGCCCCCGAGCACCCGGTGCTGACCCTCGATCGCGATCATCAGCTCGCGCGGGGTCTCGGGGATGGTGTCGTCGAGCTTGAGGATGAAGCCGTAATAGACCCGCTCGCCCGGCTCCAGGAACGGCGCGGCGCCTTGCGCGAGTCGGTCGCGTGGCGGCGCGAGGTTCGGG
>NZ_JAAFZA010000145.1 GCF_015356865.1 Catenulispora pinisilvae | reverse complement strand
ACGCGGATCCCACCCCAGCGCCGGCCGCCCCCTGATTCAGCGCGCAATAGTTCAGTCCGCTTCAGTCCGCGGCGATGATGGCACGTAGTTCGTCGGCGAGCGGGCCCAGCTTGTCGCGCATACCGACACTGCGGAAGAAGTCCCATAGCTCAAAGCTCTGGACCAGCTCGAACAGCCGGAAGCGCCGCTCCCACTCCACCGGGGCCTCGCCGTAACCCTCGAACAGCGCGTCGAGCTTCACCCGGTTCCCTCGGATGGAATAGCTGTGGGTCTTAGCCAGGTCCGCCACCGGGTCCCCGGCCATGGCGTTCTCCACGTCGATCAAGCCGCTGACGACCGGCCCCTCGGGGGTCTGCGCGACGATGACGTTCCCCTCATGGAAGTCGTTGTGGAGTAGTACCGGCCTTCTGCAGAGCGCGAACAGGTCGCTGCGCGCGCCGAGGTAACTATGCGCGGCCTCATAGAGTTCACGATCGCCGGTCGTGTCCAGATAGCTCTGTGAGACACGGTTCAGCGTCGCCTTCATATTGGCTTCGCTGGACGGCTGGGGATCGATGATGTCCGTGGTCAGGTACCCGTACGCGTCTTGTCCGATCGCGTGGACGCTCGCCAGCAGCGATCCCATCTGGCGATAGACGTCCGCGAGTTCGGCGTCCGGCATGGTGCCGCTGATCGCGGCCACGGTCGTCCCGGGCAGTTTGCTCATCACCAAGTACGGCAGTCCGAGAACCCCATTGGGGCCGGCTCCACCGAGGAGTTTGGGCACCTGCGTAATAGCGTTCTCGCGGAGTAGGCGGTATACGCCGATCTCCTTAAGGAGCTTCCATCCTTCGTCCTTCGCATAGACCTTCACTACAGAGTTCCGTAGAGGGTCCGCGCAGAGGACTTCATAGGCGCCGGTCTCGATACCGCCGTCCATCCGCTCGACGCCGACGACCCGCGCCCCCGGCGACGCGTCCATCAGGATCGCAGCAGCCTGTTCCCGGGTCAGCCCGGTGAGCGTGTCATCAGCCACCCGGCCACCGTAGTGACGGTCCGTGATGGATCTCAACGGATTTTCGGTCGTTACAATCACGGCATGGCTGAGGATCCGCGGTGGCTGTCCGAGCAGGAGATGAAGGCCTGGACGGGCTTCCTGGCCGCGAGTGCGCTGGTGGAACGGCGGATCGACCACCAACTGCGGGAGGACGCCGGGCTCTCGCACACCCAGTACGAGATCCTGGTGCGGCTCTCGGCCGCGCCGGAGGGCTCGCTGCGGATGACCGAGTTGGCCGGGGCGCTGCTGAACTCCAAGAGCGGGCTGACGTACCAGATGACGCAGTTGGAGAAGGCCGGGCTGACCGAGCGACGGTCGTGCCCGACCGACGTGCGCGGGGTGTTCGCGGTGCTCACCGAGGCGGGCCGGCGCAAGCTGGAGCAGGCCGCGCCCGGTCACGTCGCGGTGGTGCGGGCGGCGTTGATCGACGTGCTCACCCCGGAACAGCTCGCGGTGCTGGGCGAAGGGCTCGGCGAGGTCTCCCGGCGACTGCGGGAATAGCCCCGGGACGGGTGGGGTTTGTTCAAATTCGAACGCCGGTCTACGCTGCGTGGAGCGGTCGTTCGAATTGGAACTACCCGTCACGAGGGGACCCGTGCCATGAGCGAGACACCCGAGGCCACCATCCGCACCCGCGTCCGCGTGCCGCTCCGCCTGCCTGCGACTAGGCGCGGCGCGGACGGCTACAGCGTCGACGCCGAGCTGGTGACGTTCCACGGCCTGGTCGACGGCGGCGAGCACCTGGCCGTCGTGCTGGGCGAGCCCGGCGCCACCCCGCTGGTGCGGATGCACTCGGAGTGCCTGACCGGCGACGTGTTCGGCTCCGCGCGCTGCGACTGCGGACCGCAGCTGCGCGAGTCCGTCGAGCGCATCACCGAGGCCGGCGGCTACCTGCTCTACCTGCGGCAGGAGGGACGCGGGATCGGGCTGTACAACAAGCTCGACGCGTACGCGCTCCAGGACAGCGGGCTGGACACGTACCAGGCCAACGTCGCCCTCGGGCTGCCGGAGGACGCGCGGGACTACACGGTCGCGGCGCAGATGCTGACGGCGCTCGGCGTGGACAGCGTGCAGCTGCTGTCGAACAACCCGGACAAGGAGACGCAGCTCGCGGGGCTGGACGTGACCGTCGCCCGGCGGGTGCCGACCGGGGCCCACACCACCGCCGACAACCTGCGTTACCTGCGGGCCAAGGTCGAGCACACGCGGCACAGCATCGCGTTGGACGGCGTGTTGTCGGTCGCCTGAGACGCCGCACCCGCCGGATCCGCCGCACAACGAGCCGTCCCACGACCGTACGCAGGAGTCACGATGAGCACGATGAGCACCGATACCGCCTCCCCCGGACGGATGCCCGCCCTCTACCTCAGCCACGGCGCTCCCCCGCTCGCCGACGACCCGATCTGGCCCGGCCAGCTGGCCGACTGGTCGGCCGACCTCCCGCGCCCGAAGGCGGTGCTGATGGTCTCGGCGCACTGGGAGGAGGCGCCGCTGGCGCTCGGCGCCGTCCAGACCATCCCGCTGGTCTACGACTTCTGGGGCTTCCCGCAGCACTACTACGAGGTCCAGTACCGCGCCCCGGGCGCGCCCGCGCTGGCGGAGTCGGTACGCAAGCTGCTGCACGCGCCGGGGCTGGAAGTGCAGGACGAGCCGGACCGGGGGCTGGACCACGGGGCGTACGTGCCGCTGGTCGAGATGTACCCGGAGGCCGACATCCCGGTGCTGCAAGTCTCGATGCCGACGCTGGAGCCGACGCAGCTGATGGCGATCGGGCGGCGGCTGGCACCGCTGCGGGACGAGGGCGTGCTGATCGTCGGCAGCGGCTTCTTCACCCACAACCTGCGGGCGCTGAGCCAGGACGGACGCGTGCAGTCGGTGATGTCCGAGTTCGACGACTGGGGAAAGCGGGCCCTCGCGGCCGGGGACGTCGACTCGCTGCTGGACTTCGAGAACAAGGCACCGGCCGGCAAACTGGCGCATCCTCGGACGGAGCACTTCGCGCCGTTGTTCGTGACGTTGGGCGCTGCCGAAGGGGATCTGGGGTCGCAGCAGTCCGTCATCGACGGGTTCTGGATGGGGCTGGCCAAGCGGTCGGTGCAGTTCGGGTAACCGACCAAGCGAAATGACCGACCATTGCGATGGACATCAAGATGGTCGAGCGAATCAGGAAGAACCGGACCCGGCGCACTCATCAACCCCTGATATTCCACGTACGGAACACCGAAATACTGATACACACGCTGCTCACTCCAGAACTCGATCTCCAGAACAGCAGCAGGCATGTCGTATCCGACTGATTTCAGGTTGCTTGAATTGACCGGTGAACGATCCATGTTTCACCTCCTTCCGATGTCGTACCGACTTGACGTACGACCCGGAAACTGGTGGTGTAGCAGCTTCTGTAACCGCACCGGACCACCGTCCGAGTCGCAACGAACGCTCGACCTTGCCGGGTCGGGCGTTCGTCGTTTCGGCCGCGTAGGACGACCGCAACGCTTCCTAGACCTGCGGCCCCGGTGCCCGAAGGCATCCGAGGCCGCAGACTCACATCCGGCTACCGCACAGGCTCAGCTGCACCCGCTAGTAGACCCACACCCCTCGCACACATAGCAGCTCCCCGAGGGCCGCATCTTCGTCCCGCAGGTCAGGCACAGCGGGGCGTCGGCGGCGTAGCCGAGCTTGGCCTCCAGCAGTTCCGTGGAGGAGCCGACGCTCTTGGGGGCCGGGAGGGCGGTGGGCTCGGTGCTCTTCTTCGCCGGGGCGGCCGGTTCGGTCCGATGCTCTATCGGGGCGGACTGGGCCAGGGTCTCGTGGTCCAGTTGCTCGTCCTCGTCGGGGAGGTAGCTGCCGGTCTCGAGTTGGCGCTGGCGCTCTTCGTTGGTGTAGATGCCGTAGGCCGCGCGGGTGTCGAAGTCCAGGTGGTCCAGGGCCAGGCGGCGGAAGATGTAGTCGATGATCGACTGGGCCATGCGGACGTCCGGGTCGTCGGTCATGCCGGCCGGTTCGAAGCGCATGTTGGTGAACTTCGCGACGTAGGTTTCCAGGGGGACCCCGTACTGGAGTCCGACGGAGATGGCGATCGAGAAGGCGTCCATCATGCCGGCCAGGGTCGAGCCCTGCTTCGACATCTTCAGGAAGACTTCGCCGAGGTCGCCGTCTTCGTAGGAGTTCGCCGTCATGTAGCCTTCGGCGCCGCCGACGGAGAAGGAGCTGGTGATGCCGCGGCGGTTCTTGCCCAGGCGCTTGCGGACCGGCTGCGCGTACAGGGTCGCGGCCGGGGTGACGGTCGCCGAGGCGGCCGGGGCCGAGGTCGCGGCCGCGGCCGCGGCGGCGGCAGCCGCCTTCTGGCCCTTGGCGTCCTGGAGCGGCTGGCCCACCTTGCAGTTGTTGCGGTAGATCGCCAGCGCCTTCAGGCCCAGCTTCCAGCCCTCGAAGTAGATCTCCTCGACGTCCTCGACCGTGGCGTCCTCGGGCATGTTCACGGTCTTGGAGATGGCCCCGGACAGGAACGGCTGGATCGCCGCCATCATGCGCACGTGGCCCATCGGGGCGATGGAGCGCTCGCCCATCGCGCAGTCGAAGACCGAGTAGTGCTCCGGCTTGAGGCCCGGGGCGTCCACGACGTGGCCCTGCTCGCCGATGTACTCCACGACGGCCTCGATCTGCTCCTGCTGGTAGCCCAGGCGCTTCAGGGCCCGCGGCACGGTGTTGTTCACGATCTGCATCGAGCCGCCGCCGACCAGCTTCTTGAACTTCACCAGCGCCAGGTCCGGCTCCACGCCGGTGGTGTCGACGTCCATCATGAAGCCGATGGTGCCGGTCGGCGCCAGCAGGGAGGCCTGGGCGTTGCGCCAGCCGTTCTTGGCGCCGATCTCCAGACCGAGCTTCCACTCGGTGCGGGAGAGCTCCAGGATCGTCTTGTCGAAGTCCTCGTGGGCCACGAAGGCGTCCGCGGCGTCGGAGTGCTTCTTCATCACGGCCGCGTGCGGCTGGGCGTTGCGGGCGTAGCCGTTGTACGGGCCGACGACGCCGGCCAGCTCGGCCGAGCGGCGGTAGGCGACACCGGTCATCAGCGAGGTGATGGCCGCGGCGATGGCCCGGCCGCCCTCGGAGTCGTAGGCGTGGCCGGTGGCCATCAGCAGCGCGCCGAGGTTGGCGTAGCCGATGCCCAGCTGGCGGTAGTCCCGGGTGGTCTGGCCGATCTCCGGGGTCGGGAAGTCCGCGAAGCTGATGGAGATGTCCATCGCGGTGATGATCAGCTCGACCAGCTTGACGAAGGTCTCGGTGTCGAAGCTGTCGTCCTCGCGCAGGAACTTCATCAGGTTCAGCGAGGCCAGATTGCAGGAGGAGTTGTCCAGCGACAGGTACTCCGAGCACGGGTTGGACGCGGTGATCCGGCCGGTCTCGGGGTTGGTGTGCCAGGCGTTGATGGTGTCGTCGTACTGCAGGCCCGGGTCGGCGCACTCCCAGGCGGCCTTGGCGATGTCGCGGAACAGCTTCTTGGCGTCCAGGGTCTCGATGACCTCGCCGGTCTGCCGGGCCCGCAGCCCGAAGCGCTCGCCGTTCTCCACGGCCTGCAGGAACTCGTCGGTCACGCGGACCGAGTTGTTCGCGTTCTGGTACTGGACGCTGGTGATGTCCTTGCCGCCGAGGTCCATGTCGAACCCGGCGTCGCGCAGCGCGCGGATCTTGTCCTCCTCGCGCGCCTTGGTCTGGACGAACTCCTCGATGTCCGGGTGGTCCACGTCCAGCACGACCATCTTGGCCGCGCGCCGGGTGGCGCCGCCGGACTTGATGGTGCCGGCCGAGGCGTCGGCGCCGCGCATGAAGGAGACCGGGCCGCTGGCGTTGCCGCCGGAGGACAGCAGCTCCTTGGAGGAGCGGATGCGGGACAGGTTCAGGCCGGCGCCGGAGCCGCCCTTGAAGATCAGGCCCTCCTCGCGGTACCAGTTCAGGATCGAGTCCATCGAGTCGTCGACGGCCAGGATGAAACAGGCCGAGACCTGCTGCGGCGACTTGGTGCCGACGTTGAACCAGACCGGGGAGTTGAACGCGAACATCTGGTGCAGCAGCGCGTAGGCGAGCTCGTGCTCGAAGATCTCCGCGTCCTGCTCGCCGGCGAAGTACCCGTGGTCCTCGCCGCCCTTGCGGTAGGTCTTCACGATCCGGTCGATGAGCTGCTTGAGCGACCACTCCCGGACCGGGGTGCCGACCGCGCCGCGGAAGTACTTCGTGGTGACGATGTTCGCCGCGTTCACCGACCAGAACTCGGGGAACTCCACGCCCTTCTGCTCGAAGTTGATCGAGCCGTCGCGCCAGTTGGTCATCACGACGTCGCGGCGCTCCCACACGACCTCGTCGTACGGGTGCACGCCGGGCTTGGTGTGGATCCGCTCGACCTTCATACCCTTGCCGCCCTTGGCGGAAGCCTGCACGGGCACGACCTGCCCGGGCTTGATGGGAGCCTTCCCGTTGCCGCGGGCCGACGCCGCGCCGCGCGGTCCGCTAGCCGTCTCCGTCATGCTTCTTCCCTCTCCCGTCCTGGGAAACCATTCCGACACCCCGTTTGCGGTTCGCCGCCTACGGAATTGAGCAAGTTCTGGATCGCCGGGCCCCAGGCAGGGGCCCCGCGAAGTTATCAATATGTGCCCGCTGTGCCCGCCGAAGCCGGCGGGGCGGGTCCTACCAGGGCCGTCAGGCCCGTTCGCGCTCCGCCCGGAGCATCAGGATCTCGGCCTCGAAGTCCTCCAAGGACTCGAAGGCCCGGTACACCGACGCGAAGCGCAGGTACGCGACCTCGTCGAGCTCCCGGAGCGGGCCGAGTATCGCCAGCCCGACCTCGTGGGCGGGGATCTCCGCCGAACCCGCGGCCCGCAGCTCGTCCTCCACCCGCTGGGCGAGGATGGCCAGCTGGCCCTCGGTCACCGGACGTCCCTGACAAGCTTTGCGTACGCCACCGACAACTTTCATGCGGCTGAACGGCTCGGTCGCCCCGGAGCGCTTGACCACCAGGAGTTGGGCGCTCTCCACCGTGGTGAAGCGGCGTCCGCACTCCGGGCACTGGCGACGGCGGCGGATCGAGGTGCCGTCCTCGGAGCTGCGGGAGTCGACGACGCGGCTGTCGTCGTGCTTGCAGAAGGGGCAGTGCACGGTTTCCAGCCCTCCTTCTCACAGCGTGACCACGGCTTGCGCGCGACGGGGTGGCGTCACCGTCCGCTGTGGTGTGTTAACCACAACCTGTGGAGCGTTGACGCTATTCCAATCACAAGATGTAGGGGTACGTTAGCCACTTCGCCCGGCCCGCCGCAACCCGAAACGGCGTGTCGCGTAAGGGGTGCGCGGGGTTCGTGGGACTACTGTTCGCGATCGCCCCAGCTACGGGGGCAAGCCCGGAGCCGTGTTCGAATCCCCAAGATTCTTTCGGTGTTTCCCCCGACCGGACCAACGCCCGGGCGGCCGGCCTGCGCGAGTTTTCCGAACGGAGTATGGAAACAGGCCGTTACCTTCGCGCCGGTGCCGCGTTAGACATTCCGTACGCCCGCCCCCCTCACGGGTTGTCGAACAACCGTTCGTCGCTGTGGGGGTGGCACCGCTACCGTTGACCCAAGCGAACAAACTTTCCATCATCAGCCACCCGCCCAGCTCAATGGCGAAGGAGCCGTACCCATGGCCGTCCGGAGCACCACCCCGACCGAACCCCGAGAGGCCGCCCACGAAGGGCATGTGCCGTCCCCGCGCCTGACCGATCGCCAGACCGCGGTCCTGAACGTCATCCGCGACTCGGTCCGGCGCCGGGGCTACCCGCCGTCGATGCGGGAGATCGGCGAGGCCGTCGGCCTGCAGTCCACCTCCAGCGTCCGGCACCAGCTGGTGACCCTGGAGAGCAAGGGCTTCCTGCACCGCGACGCGAACCGTCCGCGCGCCTACATCGTGCGCGGCGCGGAGGGCGCGGCCCGCAACGGCAACGGTTCCGAGCCCGAGCCCGCGTACGTGCCGCTGGTCGGCCGGATCGCCGCCGGCGGCCCGATCCTGGCCGAGGAGCGGGTCGAGGAGATGATCCCGATCCCGAAGCAGATGGTCGGCGAGGGCGAGTTCTTCGCGCTGCGGGTGGTCGGCGACTCGATGATCGAGGCCGCGATCTGCGACGGCGACGTGGTCGTCATCCGGCAGCAGAAGCAGGCCGAGAACGGCGAGTTCGTGGCCGCCATGATCGACGGCGAGGCCACCGTCAAGGAGCTGAAGAAGGAGGCGAACGCGGTGTGGCTGATGCCGCGCAACGCCGCCTACGAGCCGATCCCGGGCAACGACGCGGTCATCCTGGGCCGCGTGGTGACGGTGCTGCGGCGCCTCTAGCGCAGCGGTCCTCGGCGGGTCCTAATTGGGCGGGACCCGCCGACCCGGCTGGTCAGAGCGATTCCTCAATTTTTGAGGTTGTCAGCAACCTGACCCACGGCCCGCACGTCACTGTGGCATGAACGCTCTGAATCGCATCGCACTCCTGGCCGGCGGCGCACTCGTGGCGGTCGCCGCGACCGGTTGCTCGTCGAGCACGAAGTCCGCCGCCGCGGGCCCGGCCACCAGTCCCACGAACGCTTCAGGCACCACGGCCGCCGCGAGCACGTCGGCCTCGGTGCCGAACACCACCGCCGGCAGCACCAGCGCGCCGACCGGCGGGTCCGCCTCCACCCCGCCCGGCGCGGGCAACACGCCGCCGAGCGCGAACAACGGCGTCAACGGCGGCGAAGTCGGCGGCGGCTCGACCACCGCCCCGGCGGCCAACACCCCGCCGCCGGCCGCCTGCGACAACGCCAAGCTGAACGCCTCGCTCGCGCCGTCGATGCCGGGCCAGAAGTCGTCCGTCTTCGTGATCGCCGTGAAGAACGCCGGCTCGACCTGCACGCTGGGCCCCATCCCCTACGTGTGGATCACGAAGAGCCCGACCGACGTCTCGGACGAGACCCGGCCGCTGATCCCCAGCGTCGACACCGGCAAGAAGAACATCATCCTGTCCGGGACCACCCTGTACGCGGCGATCGACCTGCTGCCGGGCAACCTGGCGAGCACGACCGGGAACTACGGCGACCTGGCCGTGACGGCGAACCCCACCCCGGACAGCAGCGGCAAGGACGTCCAGGACGTCGTGATCCCGGCCGGCAGCGCCGCGGGCGGCGCGAAGCTCGGCGTCTACGCCCTGAACCCGACCAGCGCCGTCAACCAGATCCAGTACGCCACCACCGCGGAGAAGTAGGAAGTAGCGCGAGGCTGATGAGGCGGGCAGTGGCCACTGCCCGCCTCAGCGTTGTCCGGCGGCCTCAGTTCTGCTCGGCCGTCTTCGCCATAGCGTCGATCGCCCGCAGCGACTTCAGCACCCGGTCGGTGTCGTCGGTCTGCCAGAACGCCGGCATCGACGCCCGCAGGAAGCTCCCGTACGGCTTGGTCGCCAACCGCGAGTCCAGCACCGCGACCACCCCCTTGTCCTCGATCGCCCGGATCAGCCGGCCGGCGCCCTGGGCCAGCAGCAGCGCGGCGTGCGAGGCGGAGACCGCCATGAAACCGTTGCCGCCGCCGCGGCCGACCGCCTCGGTGCGGGCCGCGGACACCGGGTCGTCGGGACGCGGGAACGGGATGCGGTCTATCACCACCAGCTGGAGCGAGGCCCCGGGGACGTTCACGCCCTGCCACAGGGACAGTGTGCCGAACAGGCAGGTCTGGGGGTCCTCGGAGAACTTGCGGAGCAGTTCGGCCAGCGAGTCCTCGCCCTGGCACAGGATCGGCAGGTCGATCTTCTCGCGCAGCCTCTCGGCGGCGGTCTGGGCCGCGCGCATGGAGCTGAACAGGCCCAGGGCCCGGCCGCCGGCGTTGTCCATCAGGTCGGCGAGCAGGTCCAGCTGGTCGTCGCGGATGCCGTCACGGCCGGGTGGGTCCAGATGCCGGGCGACGTACAGGATGCCCTGCTTCGGGTAGTCGAACGGCGAGCCGACGTCCAGGGCGCGCCAGTGCTGCGGCAGGTCTTGGACCGTGTCCAGGAACTCCTCGCCGTCGCTGTCGCCCTCGCGCAGCAGCTTCACCGCGGCGTCGTAGACCTCCTCCGGCAGCTCGGGCTTGAAGTCCAGCTCGATCCGCTCGGTGCCGTAGAGGCCGACGCTGCCGGCCACACCGGTGAAGTCGCCGCCGAGCTTCAGCGTCGCCGAGGTCATCACCACCGGGGTCCGGGCGAACATCTTGAACCGGAGCAGGTGCTCGATGCCGAGCGGGGCGATCTTGAGCGTGGCGTTCTTGACGCCCTTGAACTCGCTGCGCTCCAGCCAGACCACGTCCTGCTCGGCGCCTTCCAGAACCCGCTCGGCGACCTGGTGGACGCCCTCGCACGCGGCCCGCGCCTGCTTGCGGGCGCCGTCCATGTCCAGATCGCCGCCCTTGTTCTTGGACAGTTCGGTGAGCGCCGTGCGGCTGGCGTCGCGCAACGCGGTCAGCGCCATGCCGATCTCCTCGGGCAGGCCGCGCTGGAAGCGGCCCTCCGGGGTGTTCTCCAGCGCCTCGGTGAAGTCCAGGGTGGCCACCGCCAGGTTGGCGGCCGTGCCCTCCTTCACGAACTTGTCGGCCCGGTGGTGCGCGCGCTCCACGGCGGTCTTGGTGAGTTCGCCGGTGGCCGCCGAGGTGACCCGGTTCACCAGCTCGTGCGCCTCGTCGACGATCACCGCGTCGTGCTCGGGCAGCACCTGCACGTCGGAGTCCATGGCCGCGATGGCCAGCAGCGCGTGGTTGGTGACCACCACGTCGGCGGCCCGGGCCAGCTCCTTGGCCTGCTCGGCGAAGCAGTCCTCGAAGTACTGGCACTTGGAGCCCAGGCACTCCCGCGCCGAGACCGACACCTGGGCCCAGGCCCGGTCCGACACACCCGGCGACAGGTCGTCGCGGTCCCCGGACTCGGTCTCCTCGACCCACTCGCGGACCCGCAGCACCTCGGCGCCGAGCTTGCCCACGGCCAGCGGGTCGAAGAGCACGTCCTGCGCGTCGTCCTCGGACTGGCCGCCCTCGACCTTGTTCAGGCAGACGTAGTTGCTGCGGCCCTTGAGCAGCGCGAAGGCCGGCTCCCGATTGATCAGCGGCGTTATCGCCGTGGCCAGCCGGGGCAGGTCGTGCGCGTACAGCTGGCGCTGGAGCGCGAGCGTGGCGGTCGCGACGATCACCCGCTTGTGGTGCGAGAGCGCGGGCACCAGGTAGGCCAGCGACTTGCCGGTCCCGGTGCCCGCCTGCACGAGCAGGTGGACGCGGTCGTCCAGGGCCGCGGCCACGGCCTTGGCCATCTCGATCTGACCGGGGCGGGTCTGCCCGCCCAACGCCTCCACTGCCGCGTCGAGCAGGGGGGTCAGATCGTCTTCGGAAGGTTCGGGGGTGGCCCCGCCAGAGTTCGGCATGGTCGGAACAGAATACTTGGCGGGGCCGACAGACCGGACCGGCTTCCTACAGACTCAACGGATTGGCGACCGTCCCGTAGGCCTCCACGTGCGGACGCTCGGCCCGGTCCCGGTAGCCGTCCAGCAGCAGCCGGTTCCGGTTCAGGCACAGCCGGTCGATGCGCTGGGTGAACAGGTCGAACGCCTCGAACCGGTCGGCCAGCTCCGGGAACGAGGCCTGGTAGTCCAGGATCCGGTCGGCCACCAGGCCCCAGAAGAGCCGGCGGTCCACCCCGAGGTGCTGCTCGGCGATCCGGGCCAGATAGCGGAAGTGCCCGATGAACAGTCCCGAATGAATGAACTGACACAGGTAGTCCGGCATCTCCCGCAGCAGGACCGCCGCGACGTCCTCCGGGATGTCGGCCAGCTCGGGCAGATCCTTCGCGGAGATGTTCACGTCGTCGACGAAGTCCTTGACCGCCAGCCGGGTCGGCCACTCCCGCTCGTCGTTGACCAGTACCGCGTTCTCGCCGTGCGGGGAGAAGACCACGCCGTACTTGTAGAGGAAGTGCAGCAGGGGCGGCAGGACCGCGGCGAACATCTTGTCCAGCCAGTCCGCGCCGTCCAGCCCCGAGCGCCTGACCAGCTCCACGACCAGCGGCCGGCCCTCCTCGTCGACGTGCAGCAGCGAGGCCATCGTCCGGGCCCGCTCCCCCGGCTCCAGGCGCGGCGGCAGCGGCTGGCGCCAGATCGCGCCGAGCAGCTCGCGGTACTGGTACGGCGCGTCCGGCATCCGGTCCAGCACCGGGTGCCGCACCGCCACCGAGGCCACCTCGCCGAGCAGGATCACCCGGCACTCGTCGTTCAGGAACGGGTCCGCGTCGGCGATGTCCAGCAGCCAGGAGGTCACCGCCGGGGCCGCCACGCTGCGCTCGGTCGGCAGCCCGCGCCAGACCATGGTGTTCAGGACCGACAGCGGCAGCTTGACGTGGTGCCGTTCCGGGTGCGACACGTTCGAGAACGTCCGGATCGACTGCTGCGGCAGGTACTCGTCGTCGGCGTAGCCGAGCGGGACGATCAGCCCGGCCGCCACCTCGGCGCCGAACAGCGGCTGGATCATCTCGTCCCACTGCCACGGATGCACCGGCAGCCACCAGTAGCGGGCCGGGTTGAAGCCGTTGCGGACCAGCTCGGAGCCGAAGCGGATGCGGGTGTTGGAGTCCAGCTCGGTCGTGTAGAGGCGCTGCGAGGTCAGGTTCCGGACCGCGTTGAACTCCGCGAGGTCCTGGTCCACGGCGATCCAGGGCAGGCGCATGTGGTGCCGGGCCTCGGGGGTGTAGCGCAGGGCGTCGGAGGCCGAGAAACCGAAGCGGCCCTTGTTGAACACGATCCAGGGGTGGCCGGTCATGTGGCCTTCGAGCTCGGCGTAGGACAGGTCGGCGAGCTCGGCGGCGGAGATCGCGGACCGGGCCAGGCCGACGTCGGCCGCGAGCGTCGCCGCCAGCTCCCGGACCAGGTGGCCGGCGGTGTCGCCGGGCAGCTTCAGCCGGCCCTGGGCGTCGCGGACGAACAGCATCGGGTCGTGCGGGGTGGCGTCGGCGCCCAGCTCGGAGCGGCGCAGCGACTCGGGGTCGACGAACCAGGACCCGTAGTCGCCGCGCTCGGCGCGGAACCGGTAGCAGACGCCCTGGTCCAGATCGAGGCGATAGTGGTCGGCGCCCTGCGCCTCCGGATCGGGCTCGGGGGCGAGCAGTCCTTCGTAGCAGAACTCGCCGACGCACTTCGCCAGCAGCGCGCGGGCCGCCGTACGCCAGGACTCGGAAGCCGCGCCGGTCTCGGCACGGAGATTGCGGGCCGAAGGGGACATACTCAGGGCACCTCGATTCGAATTCCGGGATCACGCTCCGCGGCCGCCTCCGGGTCGAAGGCGGTGTGCGCGGCACGCCGGGGCAGGTCGTAGACGGTCCGGCCGGTGACGGCGTTCAGGATGACGGCGGCCCGGTACGCGCCCAGGCCCAGATCCGGCGCGCCGACGCCGTGGGTACGCTGCTCGGCGTTCTGGACGTACACGCCCGGCGCGACCCGGTGCTCCAGGTCGGCGGTGCCGAGCAGGAGCGCCAGGTCGGGGTCGAGGAAGGCCGGGGTGCGCTCGCGGTAGCCGGTGGCCAGGACGACGGCGTCGGTCAGGACGCTGAACTCGCGCTTCTGGCGCTCGTGCAGGCAGGTGAGCCGGACCGCGCCGGAATCACCGCCCCGCCAATCCGCACCGGTCACCGACACTCCCGGCAGCAGCGTGGCGCCGGTGTCGCCGGCCAGACCGAGGGTGCCGCCGTACAGGCTGTCGAAGGAGCGCATGTGCAGCTCGGCGTGCAGGTCGGCGATGGTCTCGAAGCTGATCGCCTTGTGCAGCCGGCCTTGAGTGCGCAGCAGGTCGGCGCGCACATCCGGGCGCAGGCCGTGGAAGAAGCGGGTGTAGTCGGGGGTGAAGTGCTCCAGTCCGAGCTTGGAGTACTCCATCGGCTCGAAGGCGGCACTGCGCGTCAGCCACCGCACCCGCTGCCCCGGCGCTCCCGTCCGCAGCAGGTCCAGCACGATCTCGGCGCCGGACTGGCCCGAACCGATCACCGTCACGTCGTCGAGGGTCCGCAGTCGCTCGCGGTGGACCAGGTAGTCCGCGCTGTGCAGGGCCGCGTACGGCGGCGCGGACGCGACCTCGAACGGCAGCACCGGCTCGGTCCCGATCCCCAGCACCACATTCGTCGCGGTGACGATCATCGGACCGCTCGGCGCGGCGTATTCGATCTCGAAGCCGGCCTCGGCGCGGCGGACCCGGGTCACCGTGGCGCCGAAGCGGCAGAACGGCAGCTGCGCGGCCACCCACTGGCAGTAGGCCTCATACTCGCGCCGTTCCAGGAACAGGTTCTCGGCGAAGTAGAAGCTGTACAGCCGATCGGTCTCCCGCAGCCAGTTCAGCACGGAGAATCGGCTGGTCGGGTCGGTCAGCGACACCAGATCCGCGAGGAACGGCACCTGGAGGGTGGCACCGTCGAGCATCATGCCCCGGTGCCAGGCGAACACCGGCTCCCGCTCCAGGAACAGCGGTTGCAGGCTGTGGTTCTCCCGCAGCGGCTCGGCCAGAGCCGCCAGCGACAGGTTGAATGGGCCGATCCCGACCCCCACCAGATCGAAGTGCTGCATCAGCCCGCCCTCCTTGTCTCGGGGATCAGAGCCCGGTCGTAGACCATGAGCATCGCCTGCTTGTCCGGCAGGTCCAGCACGCCGCGCGGCTCGAACCCGGCGTTGGTGAAGGCCCGGATCGAGCGCTGATTGCGCAGGTCGGGCTCGGCGACGACGCGCGAGGAGGCGGTCCGGGACAGGGCCCAGTCGGCGACCGCGCGGATCAGGGTGGAGCCGACGCCGCGGCCGCGATAGGCGCCGGGACCGATCAGCACGTGGATGCCGACGTCCCCGCGCCGGGCCGAGTAGTACCCGGCCAGCGGGTCCTGATCGGCCCGGTAGACCTCCCAGTAGCTCATCGGCTCGCCGTCGAGGCGTCCCAGGTAGGGCTCGGAGTGCGCCGAGGACAGCTGGGCGGCGATGTGCCGGTCCAGCACCTCGCGCGGTCCGGCCAGGTCCCAGAACGCGGCCACCTCCGGGTCGTTCATCCAGCGGTGCAGGACGGCCAGGTCCTTCAGCGGGCGCAGCTGCTCCATGTCGAAGCGGCCGAACGGCGTGGGCAGCAGCCAGCCTCCGCGGGTCTGCGTCGTCGTCACTACGGCACCGCCAGCGGGTTCGGGATCTGCACGTAAACGCTCTGCGTCTCCAGCGGGCCGACCAGCTCGTCGAGCCCGGCGACCCGGGTCAGCAGGTTGGCCTTGCAGGGCAGCGTCGGGCTCTCCAGCAGCGCCTCGGTGACCCGGTGCGCGCGGCCGGCGGCCTGCCGGCCGGCGGCGAACCGGCCCAGCACCTCGCGGGCCCGGCGCAGCAGCTGGCGCTCGTCGATCAGCGCGGTGGCGCCGAGCGCGCCGATCATGCCGATCAGGTTGTTGACGCCGACGTAGTAGGTCAGCCGCTCGTCCACGATCGGGTCGGCGACCACGGTGTCGCTGGCCTCGCCGGGGTTCGGGACGAAGTCCGCCAGATGCGCGAGCGCCGACTCGCGGAAGTAGTAGCCCTGGTTGTCGCGGTAGCGGCCGCCTTCGGGCAGGCCGTGCGGGTCCAGCAGGACCAGGGTGTTCTGCTGGTGCGCCTCCAGGGTGATCCCGTGCGCCGAGTCCAGCCACAGGATCGGCACCACGACGGCTTCCAGATACCGCGTGAACCAGTCCAGCACCGCCTCGGCCGGCCGGACACCGGTGCGCTCGGCCGAGCCGACGATGATGTCGGCCAGCAGGTTCTCGCGCAGGTGGCCGTTGCGCGAGGGGCCGTAGCCGAGGTCGGCGAAGGCGGCCACGCAGTACACGCGGTCCATCGGGCCGAAGGGGTTCTCGCGCAGCAGCACGTCCAGGCCCAGGCCGCCGGTCTCGGCCGCGATCCACGCCGGGTCGCCGACGATGCCGAAGCCGGGGTGCGCGGCGGTGATCGCCTTGGCCAGCCCGGCGTCCAGCATCCGGCGCACCTCGACGCCGCGCAGCAGTTCCTTGCGCAGGTTCTCGCGCTTGGAGTTGGTGATGCGCAAGCCCAACGGGAGCTTGAGCATGTAGGGGGCGTCGGCACGGTAGACGGTGCGGACCGAGCTGGTCGCGTGCCAGGGCCGGCCGTGCGGGCCGAGGTCGGCGAGCAGGCCCTGGTCGGCCAGGGCCCGGATCTCCGGGCGCTGCCGCAGGTCGTGCGACTGCCAGGGGTGCGTGGGGATCAGGATGCTGTGCGGGGTCGCGCCGCGCGGCAGGTCACCGCCGAGCAGTTTGTGGACCAGGGTCGGGGCGGCCTCGGCGTCCGCCGAGTCGTGGCTGGCCAGCGCCGGGTCCACGGACCACCAGTGCAGCTGGAAGGTGCCGTCGAGCTCGGGTGAGTAGCGGACGGCCTCCTCCTCGGACCAGCCCTCGCGGGCCTTCGGCGCCGGGTGGAACGGGTGCCCCGCGACCAGCGCCTTCTCCGCCCACAGGAAGCGGGTCTCGCCCTGGGAGGTGCCGTGCGACAGGTGCGCGGCGATCCGGCGGGAGGAGTCGATGACCCGGCCGACCAGGTCGGACACCGCCGGGACCCCGCCGCCGGCCTCGCGGGCGATCAGCGTGGCCAAGGTGGCGGCGTCCAGCGGCGGCGGGGCGGCCGGCGGGAGCCAGGACTCCGCGGTCCAGGCGCTGTCGGTCTCGATCTCCTCCTCGGCCGGGCGGCCGAAGATCTTGTTCTTGGGCGCCGCGGACCTGCGGTTCGCGTGCGGCAGCGCCAGCGGGTAGGCCGGGCCGAAGCGGTGCCAGCCGACCGCCGACCAGGCGTCGACGTCCACCTCGACGGTGACGCCGGTGGCCGGGAAGGTGAGCCGCATCGGGCCGCCGGTCGGCACCGGGAGCCGGGCCTCGCGGACCCAGCAGCGGAGAAGGACTTCGGCCGATAACTCGTCGGCGGCGAATGTGTTCATGACGGGCCCCTGACGGACGCTGCGGACGCCGCCGCCGACGCCGCGCCGCCGGCGGTGCGGACGGCGGCCAGCAGAGCGTCGATCTGCGGTTCGGTGGTGTGCGGGTTGAGGAGGGTGAGCTTGAGGCGGACCCGGCCCGGGGGCGTCCCCGGCCGCTCGCGCGCCAGCTCGGTACGCCCGAGGACGGCGCGGCCGGCTTCGAGCAGGTGCCTTCGCAGGACCCCGTTGACGCGGTCGGCGTCGTGCGGGTCCGGCGGCAGGTAGCGGAACAGGACGGTGGTCAGGTGCGGCTCGGCGGTGAGCTCCAGGTCCGGGTGGGCCTGGACGGCCGCCGCGGCGTAGCGGGCCAGCGCGCGGCAGCGGTCGGTGAGCTGCTGGAAGCCCTCGCGGCCGAGCGCCCGGAAGGCGGCGGCCAGCTTCACGGCGTCGGCGCGGCGGGTGGTGCGCAGGGAGCGGCCGAGCAGGCTGGGGTAGCCGGCTTGCTCGTCGTCGGCAGAGTTCAGATAGGAGACGCGTTTCTCCAGCGAACGCAGAGAAGCGGCGTGCTTCACGAGGAAACAGCCGGCCGGTACCGGCTGCCAGCCGAGCTTGTGCAGGTCGAGGGTGACGGAGTCGGCGGTGTGCAGGTCGTGCAGCCGGTCGTCGGTCTCGGTGCCGAGCAGCAGGCCGCCGCCGTAGGCCGCGTCCACGTGGAACCAGGCCCCGTGCCGCGCGGCCAGCTTGGCGATGGCGCCCAGCGGATCGATCGCCCCCAGGTCGGTGGTCCCGGCGGTGCCGACGACGGCCAGCGCGATCTCGTCCCGGGCCACGACCGCGCCCAGCGCCTCGCCGAGCGCGTCGGCCCGCATCCGGCCCTCGGGGTCCGAGGCCACCGGGATCACGCTGCGCTCGCCGAGCCCGAGCACCGCGGCATTGCGCGCGACCGAGAAGTGCGCCTGGTCGGAGGCGAGGATCCGCATCCGCCCGGCGGCGAAGGGCGGGACCCCGTCGAGGTCGGGATCGGCGTCGAAGCGCCGGCGCAGGACGTCGTCGCGGGCGAGGAGCAGACCCATGAGATTGGACTCGGTCCCGCCGGAAGTCAGGACCCCGGCGCTGGAGTCGGGATACCCGACGGACCGGGTCAGGGTCCGGACGATCCGCTCCTCGATCTCCCCGGCGGCCGGCGACTGGTCCCACGAATCCAGGGACTGATTGAGCGCGGCCACGGCGGTCTCGGCGGCGACGCTGGTCGCCAGCGGGGGGCAGTGCAGGTGCGCGGCACAGTGCGGATGCGCCGGGTCGGCGGAGCCCCAGGCGACGAGGCGGCCGAGCGCGGCGAGCGTCTCGAAGGGGTCCTCGCCCTTGTCGGGCAGGACACCGAAACCGGAGCTCGCGACGGCTTCGCGCACCGCGTGCGGGCCGCCGGGCGGGAGCGGGCCGAGCCAGTCGGCGCGGCCCCGGTCCAGGCCGTCGAGGACGGTGGCCAGCAGGAGCGCCAGGGGGCCGGTGCCGGCGGGGCCGGAGGCCAGCGCGGTGGCGTCGATGGAGTTGGCCGCGATGGAGTTGGTTGCGATGGGGTTAGTTGCGGTGGAGTTGGCGGCCATGGCCAGATCGGCAGGCGGTGGGGAGGCCGCAGATGTCCGCGGTGCGGGGCGCCCATCAGTTAACGAATCCTGGGCAGCGGCAAGGTTGGCAGCGATGCTGAGCGCCGGGCCGGTCGGCGTCGTCGCGAGCCGCCCCACCGGCTCGGCCCGCAGGATCCCGCGCACCACATCAGCCTCGACGCCGCTCATCTCACCGATGTCGACCGTGGCGCCGGCCCGCACCGGCAGGTGGGTGTGCAACTCCTCATCCGGGTACGCGGAATCCGGGTACTCAGACACCGGCCACCTCCAAGTCGCGCACGTCGCGGCGCGACGTCTGCTCCGACACCGTGTCGAGCGCGAGTTCCAGGACGCTCAGCAAGTGGTCGGCCTCGTCGTCACCGAGCGTGAGGGGCGGCAGGAGCCGGAGGACCGCGCCGTGCCGTCCGCCGAGCTCGGCGAGCACGCCGCGGGCCAGCAGTTCGGCGCGCAGCCGTCGGGCGGTGGCCGGTGCCGCGGGCAGTGCGCCGAGGGCGTCCGGTTCGCCGGTCGGGTCGACGATCTCCATGCCGAGCATCAGGCCCCGGCCCCGGATCTGGCCGAGCAGGGTGTGGCGGGCCTGATATCCGGTCAGACGTCCAATCAGTCGGTCACCCAACATCGCGGCGCGCTCGGCCAGGCCTTCCGCCACGATCTGCCGGATCGTGGCCGCGCCGGCGGCCATGGCGAGCTGGTCGCCGCGGAAGGTTCCGGTGTGTGCGCCTTCGGACCAGCGGTCCAGGCCGGCGCGGTAGACCACCACGGCCAGCGGCAGGCCGCCGCCGACCGCCTTCGACAGGACCATGATGTCCGGGACCACCCCGGCGTGGTCCACGCCGAACAGCGCGCCGGTGCGGCCGAAGCCGGTCTGGACCTCGTCGGCGATCAGGGGGACGCCGTACTCGGCGGTCGTCGCCCGCAGCGCGCGCAGCCACGCGTCCGGCGCCGGGACCACGCCGCCCTCGCCCTGGACCGGCTCGACCACCGCGGCGGCCGGGATCGCGGTGCCGGAGTGCGGGTCGGACAGCAGGGTGCGGACATACGTCGCCGAGGCCGATTCGCCCAGCGTGCCGCCCAGCCCGAAGGGGCAGCGGTACGGATGCGGGAACGGCAGCCTGGTCAGGTACGCGTCGCCCGCGCCGGCCGGGTCGCGCACCGCGTTCGCGCCGGTCAGCGCCAGCGCCCCGGCGGTCATGCCGTGGTAGGCGCCGGTGAAGGCGAACACGCCGCGGCGGCCGGTCGCGGTGCGGGCCAGCTTCACCGCGGCCTCGACCGCGTCGGCGCCGGTCGGGCCGGCGAAGTGGACGCGGCAGTCGGCGGCCAGGTCGGCGGGCAGCACCTCCAGCAGGGCCGAGGTGAAGTCGTCCTTCACCGGCGTGGCCAGGTCCAGGACGTGCAGCGGGGCGCCGCTGTCCAGGACCGCGCGGATCGCCGCGACCACCGCCGGGTGGTTGTGGCCCAGGGCCAGCGTCCCGGCGCCGGACAGGCAGTCCAGATAGTCCCGGCCGTCGGCGCCGGTGATCCACGAGCCCTGCGCCCGCACCGGCACGATCGGCAGGTGCCGCGCATAGGTCCGGGCCGCCGACTCGCGGGCCGCCTGCCGCGCCAGGATCTTCGTGGCCGAGATCTTCGCCGGTGAGCTCGGGCGGGGGGCCGGGCCCGCCAGCCCATCGCCGGATGTCACGGCCTGGGGGTTCGAACGGTCGGCGGGCAGGGCGGGCGAGGGCATAGCGGTTCTCCATCCGTGGCAAGAGATCAGGTAAGGCTTACCTAACTCCCGTCACGGAAGTCAACCTGAATCACTACCGCCTGTGATTCTCCCGCGCGTGATCAGAAGCGCGGACCACCGACACGCCCAGCGCGGACGCGGCGGCGCGACCCGCGGGCCACGTAACGAAGTGAGGGCTTCAGCGCCGCCGGCGTTTCAGCCATCCGCGGTAGCCGACAACGGTCCACGAGGCGAAGACGAACACCGCCAGCCCGACGGTCTTGACCACGGTCTGCCAGCCGCCCCCGCCAGCCAGGAGTCCGGCCCCGAACAGGATCAGCCCGAGCAGCCAGACGAGCGCCAGCATCGGCGGCGATCCGGCTCGCTTGCGCGCGGAGCCGAGCGGGATCGGCCCGCCGGCCCGGACCTCCTCGGCACTGGCGGCCTGCCAGATGTCCACGTAAGAGTCCGGATGCTCTTCGACGGCCGCCAACGGATCCGTCCGGCCGGGCGCGCAGCCGAAGACCACCGGCCCGTCGCCGACGACGGAGGTCAGCGTCGCACTGGAGGTCCAGCTGACCTCCATGCGGATCGTGTGCGGGCCCGGGGCGACCGGGATGGAGAGGGTCTGCCCGGCCCGCACCTCGCCGCGCACCACGCCGTCGACGACCACGTCATAGCCCTTGGCGCGATCCCGCCAGCCGCCGGCCCCGCGGACCACGATGATCTCGGAAGCCATGGACTCCCCACTCCGCGAAGGCCCGTCGGTCAAGTCCCGTGATGTCTGTGATACCCGTGATAGCAGGGGCCTTCCCGATCGGGAAGGCCCCTGGTCCAGCCGTGCGTCAGAACGGTCCGACGATCGTCGCCAGGTGCCGGTTGTCGAAGACGTCGTACTTGCCCGCGCCGTACAGCGCGCTACCGACCTGCGTGATCACGCTGTCCGGGACGGCGGACGGCCCGCCGAACACCGGCAGCGCACCGGTCAGCTGGCTGCCGGGCCCCGCGACCGTCTTCGTCATCGGCGCGTGCTGCTTCAGCCAGCCCAGCTCGGCCGCCGGCAGCGAAGCGCCGTCGGCCAACAGCAGCGGCGAGTTCCAGCGGCCGGTCAGCGCACCGCCGGACAGCGCGTCCGGCCAGTTCCGGCCGGTGGCGATGCCGGGCACCATGGAGCCGGTGCCCCCGGCCGGGAACATCGTGCTGCCCGCGACCGCGGCGGCGGTGGCATACCGGTCGCGACCGGCCAGGTCGGTGACCTTGCCGTGCCAGCTCGGCTCCCCGGTGGCCACGGCGGCGACGCCCTGGCCGCCGACCGCGTAGACCTTGCTGACGTCGGGGTTGATGCCCGCGAGGTAGTCCTTCGTCTCCTTGGGCAGAACGCCGTCGTCGGTGAGCAGGACGACGCCGGTGCCCAGCTTCCCGGCGCGGTTGCCGTCGACGCCGGCCCCGGCGGTCAGCGCGTCGGGGAAGTCCTTGCCCGTCGCCAGCGCGACGCTGCCCGGCGTGCCGCCGATCGCCTGAGCGATGCGGACCGAGGTCGCGTACCGGTCGGGCCCGCCGATCCGGTCCACCTTGAAGCCCAGCGCGGTCACCTGGGCCGCCACCTGCGGGGACAGCGCCTGCTCGCCGCCGAGCAGATAGACGGTGCCGCCCGGCGGCAGGACCCGGGTCAGCTCCTTGGCGACCTCCGAGGAGAGCTTGTGCGGATCGGTCAGCAGCAGCGGGCCGCTCTTGGCCACCGCCAGCGCGTTGCCGGACAGCGCGTCGGCGAACTGGTCGTCGCGGGCCAGCACCACGGTCGAGGCGTCGGTGGTCGGAGTGAGCGGAGAGGACATGCTGCCGTAGTCGCCGGTGTTGTAGCCGGAGACCTTCACCGCGGTGTCGACGCGGTCGGCGCCGCCGAGGCGGTCGATCGTGGGCCGGGTGACCGGCGGCAGGAAGGGACTGGGCGCGTTGGTCGGGCCGGTGTAGAGCGGTCCGTTGTCCCAGGCCAGGTTGCCTCCGCTGAGCTGGGCATTGGCGAGGACGACCTTCGGGGTCCCGCCGGTGGCCGCGATCACGTCCAGGTTGTTGCCGTTCCCGGCCTGCTCCTGGAACGCGATCTCGGTGCCGTCCGGCGACCAGACCGGCTGGAAGGTCTCGCCCGCCACGCTCGTGAGCTGTGTCGGCGAGGTGCCGTCGACGTTCGCGACGAAGAGCTCCGCTTTTCCGACGCCGCCGTACATGCTGTAGGCGATCTGCTTGCCGTCCGGCGAGAAGCTGATCGAGTCGGCGTTCGCCACCTTCGTGACCTTCGACGTGGCCGGGTCGAAGATCGAGATCGTGAATCCGGACTGATCGCTCGTGATCCCGGCGACCAGGCCGCCCGGGCCGAAGACCAGCTGGCCGGTCAGCCCGCCGGGCGCCGGGTACGCGGTGAGCCCGCTACCGTCAGCCTGGATCTTGAAGTTCCCGCCGCCGTTGTTCCGCTGGAACACGACTGTCGCGTCGTCCATCCACTGCGGGTAGATGTCCGCCGCGTTGACGCTGTCGACGACCGGGCCCGTCGCCTTGTCGAGCAGCCGTGCCCCGGTGCCGTCGGCGTTCGAGATCCACAGGTCGCCGGTGTTCCCGTCCAGGAACACCGCCTTGGTGCCGTCCGGGGAGAACACCGGCGACGTGATCGAGTCGACCGGGTTGAACCCGGTGCCGGCCGGGGTGACGGTGTGCTGCCCGGTGCCGTCCGGGTTGACCGCGTACCAGACCTGGCCCTGGCTGTAGCTGATCTGCCCGTTGTGCGGGGCCGCGGAATCGGCGTTCGCCGCCGGCGCCGCCAGACCCCAGACGCCGGTCGCGGTGGCGGCGCCGACCGCGGCGGCTGCCGTGAAGGCGCGGACCGCCCTCGAATTGCGGGTCAAAGTGATCTTCCCTCCCCTGCCGCGGTGCGGACCGCGGCTCAAGAACCACTGAAATGGCGGCTCAGATTAGCGCTCCGGTGCGCGGCGGCGGGAAGTACAAAAGTGCGAGCCGATCTACGTCGACAGCACCTGCGTCAACACCTACGTCGACAGCAGCTACGTCAACAGCAGCTTCTCCAGCCGCCGGGCCGCCACCGCCGCCCCGATCAGCGCCATCACCGCCAGGTACAGCACGTCCCACAGCAGCCCGATGTGCACGCGGCCCAGCGTCAGGGCCCGGAGCAGGTCGATGCCGTGGAACAGCGGCAGCGCCTCGATCAGCACCCTGATCTGCGGGTTGTAGACCGACAGCGGGTAGAAGGCGCCGGAGAACAGGAACATCGGCATCAGGGCCAGGGTGATCATGTCGAAGTCCTGCCAGGACCGCATGAACGAGGTGGCCGCCATCCCGACCGCGCCGAACGCGAACCCGATCAGCACCGTCACCGGCAGCGCCAGCAGCGCCCACCAACTGTGGACCAGGCCCATCGCGAGCATGATCACCAGGAAGGCCGCGGAGTACATCAGGCCCCGCAGCTGCGCCCACATGATGTCGCCGAGCGCGATGTCGCCGACCCGCAGCGGGGTGGCCAGCATGGCGTCGTAGATCTTGGCGTACTTGATCTTGAAGAAGACGTTGAAGGTGGCGTCGAACACCGCGCCGTTCATCGCCGAGACCGCGAGCAGGCCCGGCGCGACGTAGTGCGCGTACGGCACGCCGTCCACGGCCCCGGTCAGCTTGCCCAGCCCGACGCCGATCGACAGCAGGTAGAACACGGGCTCGAAGAAGCCCGAGACCATGGCCACCCACACCCGGCGGTAGACCATCACGTTGCGCTCGATGAGCACCCCGGCCTTGCCGCCGCCCATCGAGCCGAAGGCGCGGCGGCCGAGGAGCAGCCGGGTGAGCGGGGCCTGAGAGAACGGATACAGATCAGCACTCGTCATCTGGCGCACCTCCTAAGGGTTCAGCCGACGTCGGAAGGTACGGGACCCGTACCAGAGCCCGGCGCCGACCACGGCGGCCAGATAGCCGAGGTGCAGCAGCACCGAGCCGGCGGTGGCGGTGCCGAGCGCCAGGCCGCGGCACAGGTCCACGCCGTGCCACAGCGGGGTGACGTAAGCCAGCGGACGGATCAGCAGCGGCAGCTGCGTCACCGGGAAGAACGTCCCGGAGAACAGGAACATCGGGATCATCACGAACCGGAACACGGCGGAGAACCCGGTGTCGCGGTCCTGGAGCACCGCCCAGGCGATCACCGGCGTGGCGAACGCCAGCCCGGTCAGCGCGGCCACCGGCAGTGCCAGCAGCGCCCCGAGCTCGCCGGGCCCGGCCGCGCGGACGGCCCCGAACAGGGTCATCACGCCGAGGAAGATCGCCGAGTTCATCAGCACCCGCAGGCCCACGAACAGCACCCGGCCGAGGAAGACGTCGAACGAACCCAGCGGCGAGGCGATCGAGGCGTGGAAGGTCTTCTGCCACTTCATCGACGACATCACCGGGTACATCGACTCCCCGAGCGCGGTCTGCATCGCCGTGTTGGCCAGCAGCGCCGGGGCCAGGAAGAGCAGATACTTCACCGGACGGCCGTCGATCGTGCCGAAGGTGTGCGCGCCCGGGCCGGCGTCCACGATCTTGCCCAGCGACATGCCCAGCGCCACCAGGCTGAGCAGCGGAGCCAGCACGCTGGAGACGATCGAGGCGCGCCAGGTGCGCCGGTAGTTGGTCAGCAGACCGCGCAATTCGCGGATCGCCATCGGCGGCGACGACGCGGAGCCGACGCTCGTGGAGCCGACAGTGCTGGGGGGAACCGGAGTGACGGCACTCATCGTCAGTCCACCAACGTCCGGCCGGTCAGGTGCAGGAACACGTCCTCCAACGACGAGCGCCGGACCAGCGAGGCCACCGGCACGATCCCGGTGCCGTGGACGGCGGCCAGCGCGGCCTCGCCGTCGTCGCTGTAGAGCAGGATCCGGTCGGGTAGCTCCTCGATACGGTCGACGGCCCCGCGTTCCCCGGTCCCGACCAGCGCGGCGAGCGCGGAGCCGGCCGCCGCGCGATCCGCGCCGTCCGGCGCGAAGCGGATCTCCAGCACCTCGCGGGTGGAGTAGCGCTCGATCAGCTCGCGCGGCGAGCCCTCGGCGGCGATCCGGCCGTGGTCCATGACCACGAGGCGGTCGCACAGCTGCTCGGCCTCGTCCATGTAGTGGGTGGTGAGGATGAGCGTGGTGCCGGACTGCTTGAGCCGGAACAGCCGGTCCCAGACCACGTGCCGGGCCTGCGGGTCCAACCCGGTGGTGGGTTCGTCCAGGATGAGGATCTCCGGGGAGTTGATCAGCGACCGGGCGATCGTCAGCCGCCGCTTCATGCCGCCGGACAACGGTTCCACCGGGGAATCAGCGCGGTCGGAGAGCTGCACGAACTCCAGCAGCTCGGCGGTGCGCGCGGCGATCTCGGCGCGCTTGAGCCCGAAGTAGCGGCCGTAGATCAGCAGGTTCTCCCGGACCCGCAGCTCCATGTCCAGCGAGTCCTCCTGCGGGACCACGCCGAGCCGGGCCTTGATCTTCGAGGAGTCGACCCGCGGGTCCATGCCCAGGATGCTCAGCTCGCCGCCGGTCATCGGCGAGACGCAGCCGATCATCCGCATGGTGGAGGACTTGCCGGCGCCGTTGGGGCCGAGGAAGCCGAAGACCTCGCCGCGCCGGAGTTCGAAGTCGATGCCGTCCACGGCGGTGAAGGGTTCGCCGCCACGCTTGGCCGGCGGGAAGACCTTGCGAAGGCCCGCGGCCTTGATCAGCGGGTCGTCCGAAGAGGCGGTTCGGGCAGGGGTGGGCGAGGTGGAGAGGTCGACCATTGGTAGTTAGAGGCGCGGTGCTCGTGAGAGCCCGTTTCCTCTGTCCCCTTTCAATCCGTGCGTGCGGTTCTCCCGCACACGGCTTACCGATGATCTTCTTGACATGGTTACGCAGTCTCCGGA
>NZ_JAAFZA010000144.1 GCF_015356865.1 Catenulispora pinisilvae | reverse complement strand
GCAAACCCCAGCCCCCAAAAGAAACCCCGCGCCGTCGCCTCAGCAGCCGGTCATCCTAGCCCGCAGCACCGGCCGGGAACGGATCCCGACCGGCGACCGGCACGGTGCGAACTGTCGCGAACAGCCACGAACTGTCGCGAACTGCCGGGCAAAAGTTGCCACCGGCAAGGTGGCCGGGTTCGCTACGGAGCGTCCACCCGATAGGGATCATGCTCCGTCAACAGCTTGTCCAGCCGGGCCTTTTCCACCCGCCCGACCAACTGCACTTCTTCCTGCTTGTCCCGGACCACCTTCGCCAGCGTGATGGCCGAGGTGATCGTGTACAGCAGGCCGAGCCCGAGGAAGGCGCGCTCCCAGGCGTTGACTGGGAGGTAGGCGATGCCGACGACGGTTGCGCCGGCGGAGACGATGAAGGAGGCGACCGCCTGGAGGTAGTACGCGGCCGTGTTCCGGGTTGCCAGTGGCGTACTCATGCTTCGATGATGGCGGCGGCCGGGTCACCGATCGTGAGTACGGGTACTCATTCTGTGGCGTGCTTCGTACTTCATTGCGGCGCTCACTGGTCGCGGTCGTACCCGAGTACTTGGCCGCTGGCTGTCAGCACGTAGACCGCCGGTTTGTTGGGGTCGGCGACCAGGAGGTCGGCGCTGTCGGCGGCGGGGCCCTCTGGCATCGGGTACTGGTGCACCTGTTGGCCGTTCGAGTTGTCCAGGACGGCCAGCGCCAGGGGGTTGGCGCCGGTCGGGATCTGGACTTCGACCCAGATCTTGTCCCCGACCACGGCCGGGGCGCCGGAGATTCCGTTGTACTGCGTCGGCTTCGACCACAGCGCGGTGCCGGTCTTCGACGTGGTGCTGACCTGGAGTGCCATCACGCTGGTCGCGTCGGTGGCGTAGACCGTGTCGCCGGATTCCACGACCGGGCCGGTGAAGCGCTGGTTGCTGGCTTGGGTCGCGGCGCCCTCCCCGGTGGGGTAGCTCCACTTCCACTTGCCGGTCGCGGCGTCGTAGGTCTGGACCGAGCCGCTGTGCATGTCGGTGAGATAGACGTGCTGCGCGGTGCCGGTCACGGTCGGGGTGTTCACCACGGCGCCGTTGTCCGTGTACCCCTTGAAGGGGAAGTTCCAGACGTCCTTGCCGGTCTTAGGGTCCACGCCCTTGAGGACGCGCACCGATACGTGGTCCGCCAACGCCACGTAGAACATGTTCCCCGCCTTCGGCACCGTCAGGAACGGGGTGGTGTCGGACGCGGCCAGCCCGGTCGGCAGTGGCGTCAGCAGGTCGGTGGGCTTCATGGTCCAGACCGTCGCGCGCTTCGCGATGTCGAACCCGGCTATGCAGGTCGGATAGCTGGGGTCGAACCCGGTGGGGGCGATGATCAGCATGCCGCCGACCAGTCCCTGGATGCCGGCCAGGGGCATGCCGTTATTGGGCGTCGAAACCGACAGGCCGGTCTTCGCGTTCCAGGCGGCTGAGCCGTCGCCGAGGTTCCACGCGTACACGACGCCGGCGGTGTAGGTGTAGACGTAGTTCGCGTCGGCGGCGATGGACACGCCGCTGGGCGCGTCGACGCCCGGGACGATCTTCGGCGGGAAGGCCGCCTGGCCGGTCGTGGTGTCCAGGGCGATCAGCGACTGCGGCTGGTTCGGGTCGTTGGTCCCCGCCGTGTAGACGCTGATCAGCTTGCTGCCGCAGACCAGCGCGCCCCCGGAGGCGCCGCCCAGGTTGTACTTCGCGCTCCAGTCCTCGGCCCACTGCCCGAGGCTGTGCGACGGCGTCGGCGTGGGGCTCGCGGAAGGCGAGGAGGAGGTCGTCGCCGAGTCCGGCGTGGTGGGCGGCGGGGAAGTAGCGCTCTTCGACGGGGTCCCGATCGGGGCGGAGGACCCGGCGTCCTGCGTCGCCGCCTTCTTACCGGTGTTCCGCGTCGCGGCGTACCAGGCGCCGCCTCCGGAGGCGGCCACCGCGGCGGCGCCCACGATCCCGGCGAGCATCCGGCGCCGGCTCGGATTGCCGGCCTGCTCGGCGCTGGACACCCCGGGCACGGCGGTGGTCCCGAGCCCGGTGGCGACGCCGGTGATGCTCCCCCGGCTCTGGCCGACGTCGGTGGCGTCCGGGTCGCCGGGGACCGGGGTGCCCGCCGGACCCTCGCCCGGACGCTCGTGAGTCGGTGTCCCAGAGTCCTCGGCGGCGGATCCGGCAGATCCCGCGGACCCCGCGGACCCGGACCCCGCGGACCCGGATCCCGCCGCTCCGGCAAGCCCGCCGACCCCGGCGGAGTACTTCCGCATGTCCTGGTGCACCGCCGCGGGCAGCCAATCCGCGTCGCTGGCAGCCCCGGCATCGTCCGGCGGCAGCAGCGTGTCGAGCAGATCCTCGGTGGTCGGCCGGTTGGCGGGGTCCTTCTCCAGACACGCGGACACGATCGGCCGCATCCCGAGCGGCACGCCGGTGAGATCCGGCTTCTCGTGCACCACCAGGTAGAGCTGCACGTGGTCGGGGCCGTCGCCGAAAGGCGGCACACCGGTCGTGGCGTAGACGAGCACCCCGCCGAGCGCGAAGACGTCGGAGGCGGGCTGCAACTCCGGATCGGCGCGGCACTGCTCGGGGCTGGCGTAGCGGGCCGAGCCGACGACGATGCCGGTGGTGGTCAGCGAACTCCCGCCGACCGCGTAGCTGATCCCGAAGTCGATGACCCGCGGCCCGTCCGGGCCGCAGATGACGTTCGACGGCTTCAGATCCCGGTGGATCAGGCCCGCGGTATGGATGGCGCCGAGCGCCTCAGCGATACCGGCGCCCAGAACCCGCGCCGAGCGCTCGGGCAGCGGACCGTGGTCGTGCACGACCCGCTGGAGCGAGGGGCCGGGTATGTAGGTGGTGGCCAACCACGGCTCGTCGTCGTCCGGACCGGCGTCCAGCACCGAGGCCGTGTACAGCCCGTCCACCGACCGCGCGGCCTGCACCTCGCGCCGGAAACGGGTGCGGAAGCGTTCGTCCTCGGCGTACTCGGCGCGGATCACCTTGACGGCGACCGGCCGACCGCCCCGGGACCGGGCCAGATACACCCGGCCCATGCCACCGGCGCCGATCCGCGCGAGCGGGATGAACGGCCCGATCCGGGCCGGGTCTTCGGGCTTGAGCGCATCCATGGGGTCCCCCTTCTGAGGGGAAATCGTAACGGCGACTTTCAGAGTTGGTGGCAGCGTGCGGGCATTAACACCCTCACAACACGTGAGCGCCGGCTGCGGGCCCCAAGGCCCGCCGTACCGCGCGCACCGATGGCGCGGCCTCCAGCGCCGCCGCGACGGTGGCCGCGCGGACCGCGTCGGTGGCGAGGAAAGCGCAGGTCGGGCCGGACCCGGAGAGCAGGGTGCCGATGGCCCCGGCGTCCCGGCCGGCGAGCAGGGTGGCTTGTAAATCCGGACGTAAGGAGACGGCTGGGCGGGTCAAGTCGTTGCGTAGCGCCGCACCGAGCAGCGTTGAGTCTCCAGCCCGCAGCGCCCGCAGCAATTCCTCGTCCACCCCGGAGGCGGCGACCTCTTCCTTCGCCGTCGCGCGCTGCCGGTCCAGCTCACGGAACACGGCCGGGGTGGACAGGCCCTCGTGCGCGAAGGCGAAGACCCAGTGGAACTCCCCGCGGGCCAGCACCGGCGTGATCTGCTCGCCGCGCCCGGTGCCCATGGCGGTGCCGCCGTAGAGGGCGAAGGGGACGTCGCTGCCGAGCTGCGCGGCCAGCCCGTGCAGCTCCTCGCGGGACAGCCCGGTGCCCCACAGCGCGTCGCAGGCGACCAGCGCGCCGGCGGCGTCGGCCGAGCCGCCGGCCATCCCGCCGGCCACCGGGATGCCCTTGGTCAGGTGCAGACGCACGGCCGGGGTGCGACCGACGGTCCGGGCCAGGAGTTCGGCGGCCCGCCAGGCCAGGTTCACGCCGTCCAGCGGCACCTCGGCCTGGCCCTCGCCCTCGCAGGTCAGCGCGAGGGTGTCGGACGTGGTGGCGGTGACCTCGTCGTGGAGGCCGACGGCGTGGAAGACGGTCGCCAGGTCGTGGTAGCCGTCCGGGCGCAGCGGGCCGACCGAGAGCGCGAGGTTGACCTTGGCCGGGACCCGGACCGTGACGGACTGGGTCTGGTTGTGACGCGGGCCGTCTCCGGGCGTGAAGGCGGCGGCGGTCATGACTGCTCCCGCCGCGGCCGGTGCTCCGCCAGACGGGCGAACTCCTCGACCGTCAGCGTCTCCCCGCGCGCGCCCGGGGCGATCCCGGCGGCGGTCAGCGCCTGCTCGGCGGCCGCCGGCGAGCCGGCCCAGCCGCTCAGCGCCGATCGCAGGGTCTTGCGGCGCTGGGCGAAGGCCGCGTCCACGGCCGCGAAGACGTCACGGCGCTCGGCGCCGGTGGTCGGCGGGACGTCCCGGCGGTCCAGGCGCACCAGGCCGGAGTCGACGTTCGGGGCCGGCCAGAAGACGTTGCGGCCGATGGCGCCGGCCCGCTTCACGTCCGCGTACCAGCGGGCCTTCACCGACGGCACGCCGTAGACCCGGGAACCGGGCTCGGCGGCCAGCCGGTCCGCGACCTCGGCCTGGACCATGATCAGGGTACGTTCGATGCTCGGGAACCGCTCCAGCATGTGCAGCAGGACCGGGACCGCGACGTTGTACGGCAAATTCGCGACCAGCGCGGTCGGCGGCGGGCCGGGCAGTTCCGTGACCCGTAGCGCGTCGGCTCGCACGAGCTCGAACTCCACCTGCCCGGCCGCGACGCCCGGGGCGTGCTCGGCCAGGGTGTCCGGCAGCGCGGCGGCCAGCGCCGGATCGATCTCGACCGCGACCACGCGCCGGGCCACGTCCAGCAGTCCCAGGGTCAGCGACCCGAGCCCGGGACCGACCTCGACCACCACGTCCTCGGCGGTGACGTCGCCGGCCCGCACGATCCGCCGGATGGTGTTCGGGTCGATGACGAAGTTCTGCCCGAGCTTCTTGGTCGGCGAGACGCCGAGCCGGTCGGCGAGCCGGCGCACCTCGGCCGGGCCCAGCAGGCGGGCCGGCAGCCGGTCGGCGGCGGACTCGGCGTCAGCGGCGGCAGCGGCAGCGGCAGCGGCAGCGGGCTCAGCGGGCTCAGTAAGTGGTGGCGGGGAGTACGGAGTTTCGGACATCGCGAGCCATCGTATGCCGCCGGGGGCCGCCCGGTGGAAACGGCGACGGCGCGGCACCCGGCTCCCGCCGGACACCGCGCCGTCCCGAAAGCTTGCTCAGGGCCGGTCCTGCTTGAACGGTCCTACTTGAACAGGTTCCGCCCGCAGACCGGCCACTGCCCCGCGCCCGAGCGCACATACAACAGCTTGGCCCGGTAGGTCTGCTCGGCCGGCGTGGCGTTCGAGGGCAGCCCGGAGCCGCCCATCGCCGCCCAGGTCGACACCGAGAACTGGTAGAGCCCGAAGTACAGCCCGCCGCCGCCGACCGACTTGGGGTTGCCGCCGGACTCGCACTCGGCGACGCCGGCCCAGTTCAGGCCGTCGGCCCCGGCCACGGTGTTCGGGACCGGCTTGGTGCCGACCTTCACCACGGCGTTCACCGGCTGCTTGGTGACGGTCTTGCTGACGATCTTCGGCGCCTGCTTCACACCGTTGATCGTCTGGTACGCGTAGACGACCTCCTGCACACCGGGCACGCCCTCGGAGACCGTGCTCTGCGATCCGACATACGAACTCGGATCCGACTGCTGGGTCGTCGAGAAGTCGATCGGGATCTGCTTGGTCTCCTGCGTCCCGGTGATCCGCTCGACGGTGATGTTCTCGCCGTCGGCGGGGAAGGTGGCCAGGTCCGGCTTCGCGGTGTCCTGCCCGGCCAGCGTCACGCCGGCCTGGGTCAGCGCCTGCGCCACGGTCGGGGCGGTGGTGTCCAGCGGGACGGAACGGCCGTCGACGAGTATGTTGACGTGCCGCTCGGTCCGGATCGAGAAGCTCAGGCCCTGGCGGCCGATCGGCTGGTCGCGGTTGACCGACAGATACGGGTTCGCGCCGCCGCGCACCCCCAGATCGCCCATCGCCTCGTCAACGGTGGTCGCGGTGGACCAGATCTGCTGGTCCTTGCCGTCGACGCTGACGTCGAGCTGGCGGCCGTAGCGGACCGAGATCTGCTCGCCATCCACCAGGGCGTCGCCGGGCGCCGGGGCCACCTGGTCGTGGGCGTCGGTGACGATGCCCTGGGCCTTGAGGACGTCGGCGACCTTGCCGTCGAACGTGTGGAGGGTGCGTTCCTGGCCGTCCACGGTCAGGTGGACGGTCTTCTCGAAGCCGACGTAGGCACCGGCGGCGCCGACGAGTCCCAGCAGCACCGTGCCCTGTACGGCGCGGACCTTGACCTTGGAACCCTCGCTGTGCCGACTAGCGGAACGTCTACTGCTCACGCTGATCCAGACCTCGCCGTGTCCGGCTACGACGCCGGGCCCTCGAAGCTTTCGAAGACCCGTTCAAAATCGCGTCGATCCGGCTGCCGAGGCGACACTAGCGGCAACCCCGCCGCGCCGCCAGCAGGCGTCCGGTGGATGTCCTCTGACATCCCTTTCAGTCCAGGTCGGCTGTCGGTCGACTGATATGACCAAGTTATTCCTGGATGCTGAAGGCATCCCGCAGGTTGGTGTCGAGGGCCTGACAGAGTTCGGCCAAGCCGGCATCACTGTCGATGCCTCGCAGGACGGCCATCGCGCGCACTGTGTAAGGAACCAGGTAGGGCGCGTTGGGTCGTCCTCTATAAGGAAGCGGTGTGAGGAACGGCGCATCGGTCTCGACCAGAATCCGGTCGATCGGCGCCACCTGGAATGCCTCCTGTAATGCCTGATTCGCCTTGTAGGTGAGGTTCCCGGCGAAAGACATGTAGTAGCCCCGTTCGGCGCACACGCGTGCCATCGCGGCGTCACCCGAATAGCAGTGGAAGACCACTGTTTCGGGCGAACCCTCTTCGAGGAGGATGCGCAGGACGTCCTCATGCGCGTCGCGGTCGTGGATCACCAGAGCCTTGCCGTGACGCTTGGCGATGGCGATGTGGGCCCGGAAGGAGTCCTGCTGCGCCTGGACGCCCTCGGGTCCGGTGCGGAAGTAGTCCAGGCCGGTCTCGCCGATCCCGCGCACCTGCTCGTCGGCGGCCAGCTTGTCGATCTCGGCGAGCGCCGCCTCCAGCGCCGCCGGGCCGCCGGGCGCGCGGTCCTGGCCGGACCAGCCATCTGGGTCACCGAGGACGAGGCGCGGGGCCTCGTTCGGGTGCAGGGCGACCGCGGCGTGGACCCGCTCGAAGGCGGCGGCCAGCTCGACCGCGGTCCGCGAGGACGGGACGTCGACACCGACCTGGACCAGGGTGCGCACGTTCACCGCGTCGGCGGCCGCGATGATGTCCGCGGCCGCCGGTTCCTGCATGTCCATGTGCGTGTGGCTGTCGCCGACCGGGGCCGGCAGCGGCTCGGGCGCTGGGGGCGGAGACTCGTCCCGCTCCCGGGACTTCCGCTTGCGCTTCTTCTCGCCGCCCTGTCGGTCCTCGTTCTCAGCCACGCGTCTACTCTGTCACGCGCTCAGGCGCCTGCGCCGCCCGGACGTAGGCTGCCTCGGGCCTACGCCGCCTCGGACGTAAGCCGCCTCAGCCGTAAGCCGCGCGGGCCTACGCCGCCGGGGCTTAGGCTGCCTCGGGCCTAGGCCGCCTCGCCGCCGAGCCGCGCCAGCTCCTCGTCGACGATCGACGGGTCCAGCTTCTTGAAGATCGGCGTCGGCGGGTCCAGCTTGCGGCCGACCTCGATCGGGGTGGACGCCCAGCGGGCCAGCGCCTGGTCGTAGTCGCCGGTCAGCACCGGGTAGCCCGGGCCGCCGTCCAGGTCCTCGACCTCGCGCAGCTCCGGCATCGCCGACCAGGTGCCCTGGCCGCCGAGCAGGTGGAAGACCTTCTCGGAGGAGAACGGCAGGAACGGCGTCAGCAGGGTCTTGGCGTCGTCGACCACCTGCAGGGTGACGTGCAGGACGGTGGCCATCCGCTCGGGGTCGGTCTTGGCCAGCTTCCACGGCTCGTTGTCGGAGACGTACTTGTTGGCCTCGGCCACCACCCGCATCGCCTCGGCCAGCGCGGCCTTGAACCGGCAGCGGTCCAGCAGGCCGCCGACGCCCTCGAAGGCCGCGCGCGAGGTCGCCAGCAGCGCCTCGTCCTCGGGGGTGAGCTCCTTGGCGGCCGGGATCTCGCCGAGGTTCTTGGCGGCCATCGAGACGGCCCGGTTGACCAGGTTGCCCCAGCCGGCGACCAGCTCGTCGTTGTTGCGGCGCAGGAACTCGGCCCAGGTGAAGTCCGTGTCCTGGGTCTCCGGGCCGGCCGCGGTGATGTAGTAGCGCAGGGCGTCGGCGTCGTAGCGGGACAGGAAGTCGCGGACGTAGATGACGACGGCGCGGCTGGAGGAGAACTTGCGGCCCTCCATGGTCAGGAACTCCGAGCTGACCACTTCGTGCGGGAGCGCCAGCGCGCCGAGGGAACCCGGCTTACCGGCCTTCTCGCCCTTCCCGTCATAACCGAGCAGCATCGCCGGCCAGATCTCGGAGTGGAAGACGATGTTGTCCTTGCCCATGAAGTAGTAGGCGTCGGGCGCCTCGCCGTTCGGGCCGACCTGCCAGAAGGCGCGCCAGGCGTCCGGGTCCCCGCTGCGCCGGGCCCACTCGACGGACGCGCTCAGGTAGCCGACCACCGCGTCGAACCAGACGTACAGCTTCTTGTCCGGGCGGTCGACCCAGCCCTCCAGCGGGACCGGGACGCCCCAGTCCAGGTCGCGGGAGATGGCGCGGGGCTGAAGGTCGTCCAGCAGGTTCAGGGAGAACTTCAGGACGTTGGGACGCCAGGTCTTCTGCTCCTGTAGCCAGGACCCCAGGATGCTCGCGAACGCCGGCAGGTCCAGGAAGAACTGCTCGGTCTCGATGAACTTCGGCGTCTCGCCGTTGATCCGCGAGCGCGGGTTGATCAGCCGGTCCGGGTCGAGCTGGTTGCCGCAGTTGTCGCACTGGTCGCCGCGCGCGCCGTCGTACCCGCAGATCGGACAGGTGCCCTCGATATAGCGGTCGGGCAGCGTGCGGCCGGTCGAGGGGCTGATGGCGCCCATCGTGGTCTTGGCGAAGATGTAGTCGTTGTCGTACAGACCCTTGAAGATCTCCTGCACGACCGCGTAGTGGTTGCGCGTAGTCGTGCGGGTGAACAGGTCGTAGGCCAGGCCCAGCGAACGCAGGTCCTCGGCGATGACCCGGTTGTAGCGGTCGGCCAGCTCCCGCGCGGTGACCCCCTCCTTGTCCGCCTGGACCAGGATCGGCGTCCCGTGCTCGTCGGTCCCGCTGACCATCAGCACCCGGTTGCCCGCCATCCGCTGGTAGCGGCTGAAGACGTCCGAGGGGACGCCGAAGCCGGAGACGTGGCCGATGTGGCGGGGGCCGTTGGCGTAGGGCCACGCTACGGCGGTGAGGATGGTGCGCTGGGTGGACGGCATGCTGCCTAGGGTATCTGGCCTGGCGGCCCCACCTGGTGCGGTTTCGGTGGGGTCCAGATAGTGGACGAGGGGATGCGGTTCTGTGAACAAGGATTCGGCCGAGGAGCCGCGGGGCCACGGGCCGTTCCAGCCTGACAAGGCCGAGCGGTGCTAGTCCTCCGCCGCCTCGTCCTCCTCCGCCGCCTCCTTCGCCGCCACCACCGCGTCGAAAACCTCCCGCTTCGGCAGCCCGACCTCGGCCGCGACCTCGGCGATCGCCTCCTTGCGCCGCAGCCCGCCGGACTCCTCCTTCGCGAAGACCAGCTCCGCGAGCTCCGCGCCGCTCAGGTCGCGGCCGGCGCCCGGGACGGCGCCGCCGACCACCACCGTGATCTCGCCGCGCACCTCGCCCTCGTCGGCCCACTTCGCCAGGTCGGCGAGGCCGCCGCGCTTGATCTCCTCGTAGGTCTTCGTCAGCTCGCGGCAGACCGCCGCCGGGCGGTCGGCGCCGAAGGCCGCCGCCATGTCGGCCAGGGAGGCGGCCAGGCGGTGCGGGGCTTCGAAGAAGACCATCGTGCGGGGTTCTGCGGCCAGTTCCGCCAGGCGCGAGGAGCGGCCGCCGCCTTTGCGGGGCAGGAAGCCCTCGAAGCAGAAGCGGTCCACCGGCAGGCCGGACACCGCGACCGCGGTCAGGACCGCTGAGGGGCCCGGGACGGCGGTCACCCGCACCCCGGCCTGGACCGCGGCGGCTACCAGGCGGTAGCCGGGGTCGGAGACCGAGGGCATGCCGGCGTCGGTCACCACCACCACGCGGGCGCCGCCGAGCAGCTCGCGGAGCAGGTCGGGGGTGCGGGCCGATTCGTTCGCCTCGAAATAGGAGACGAAGCGGCCGCGGGGGGTGAGATCGAGCACCCGCAGCAGGCGCTTGAGGCGGCGGGTGTCCTCGGTGGCGATCACGTCCGCCGAGGCCAGCTCGGCCGCCAGCCGCGGGGAGGCGTCCTCGTCCCGGCCGATCGGGGTGCCCGCCAGGACGAGCAGGCCTGGGGCCGGTTCTGTTCCAGTCACGTGACCATCCTCGCCCAAAAACGCTGATCCCCTGTCCGAACGGCGGGACGACTCCCTACGATGACCGGGTGACGAGCCTCGCCCCGACCCGATCTTCGCTGCCGGATGACGACAGCGAGGAGGATTACGGCGGCCGCCGTCGCGGCCGTAGCGGTTCGCACCGCGAGCGCGGTCGCGTCTGGTGGCGGCCCAACCTGCGCCCGCGCGACGACGAACAGGGCGACCTGACCCTGCGCGAGCGCCTGGTCCCGTCCTTCGCCCTGGAGCCGTGGTGGATCTCCTGGGGCTTCCCGCTCCTGATCACGCTGGTCGGCGGCTTCATGCGCTTCTGGCGCCTGGGCCTGCCCAAATGGGTCATCTTCGACGAGACCTACTACGCCAAGGACGCCTGGACCACCATCCACTTCGGGCACGAGGCCGGGTGGCTGAACGACCCGACCGTCGGCATGGCCAACGACGACAAGGCCATCATCGCCAACCCGCACATCTGGCGGACGCTGATCGCCAACCACCAGGGCAACGCGGTGCACCCGCCGGTCGGCAAGTGGATGATCGGCGCCGGCGAGTGGCTGTTCGGCTTCACCCCGTTCGGGTGGCGCTTCATCCCGGCGGTCTGCGGCACCCTGGCCATCTTGATGACGGCCCGCATCGCCCGCCGCATGTTCCGCTCCACGCTCATCGGCTGCGCGGCCGGCCTGCTGCTGGCCTCCGACGGCCTCGAGTTCGTGATGAGCCGCACCGCGCTGCTGGACATCTTCGTGATGTTCTGGACCCTGGCCGCCTTCGGCTGCTTCCTCATCGACCGCGACAAGATGCGCTCCAAACTCGTCGACTGGCGGGAGAGCTACCCATCGACGCCGCTGCCGGACGACGTCAAGGCACCGCCCCTGGGCATCCGCTGGTGGCGCATCGCCGCGGTGGTCTGCCTGGGCCTGGACCTGGGCACCAAGTGGAGCGGGCTGTGGATCATCCCGTGCTTCATGGTGATGTCGCTGCTGTGGGACCACGCCGCGCTGCGCGCCGTGGGCATCCGCCGGCACTGGGTCGGCTTCCTGCGCCGCGAGACCTGGCAGACCGCCCTGCTGAGCCTGCTGGTCCTGGCCACCTACACGGCCACCTGGACCGGCTGGTTCCTCACCAAGGACGGCAACTACCGGCAGTGGGCGGCGCAGCACAACGCGATCCACTACCCGGTGCTCTCGGCGCTGCGCAGTTGGTGGCAGTACCACTGGGACACGTACCACTTCCACGTCAACCTGGACTCCCCGCACGCGTACATGTCGAACCCGTGGAGCTGGCTGATCATGGGCCGCCCCACCGACTACTACTACTGCAACCAGGGCGCGACCGGCTGTCCGCCGCTGGCCGCCAACCAGCACCAGCAGGTCCTGGCCCTGGGCACCCCGCCGCTGTGGTGGTTCGCGACCATCGCGCTGATCTGGTGCTGCTGGCGCTGGATCGCCCGCCGCGACTGGCGCGCGGGCTCGATCCTGTGCGGGATGCTCGCGGCGTGGGCGTTCTGGCTGAACTACCAGCACCGGACGATCTTCACGTTCTACGCGGTGGCCTTCGTGCCGTTCATGTGTTTCGCGGCGGCGTATCTGCTGGGGGTGATCGTCGGCCGGGCGGACGCGCTCCAGTACCGCAGGGTCTGGGGCGCGGTGGTCGCGGGCGCCATCACCGTCTACATCCTGGTGATGTTCATCTACTTCTATCCGATCCTGTCGGCGCAGACGATCACGTACAACCAGTGGCTCGACCGGATGTGGTGGCCCAGCTGGATTTAGAGCGTGCGCGGATCGGTGGCCGGGCGGCGTCATTCGTGCCGTCATTCGTGCCGTCATCTGTGCCGTCTTCCCTGCCGGCCGATCAGGGGCTACCGTCCAGTAACGTGCAACTCTCCTACGCCCGCCGCGGCTCAGGCACCCCCCTGGTCCTGATCCACGGCATCGGCCACCGCTGGCAGGCCTGGGAGCCGGTCCTGGACCGGCTGGCCGAGCACCACGACGTCATCGCGATCGACATCCCCGGCTTCGGCAAGTCCGCCCCGCTGCTCCCGGCACCGGGCCGGCGCTACACGATCGAATTCGCCATGTCGGGCATCGCCGATTCCTTCGCCGGGTTCGGGATCGAGCGGCCGCACGTGGCCGGGAACTCCCTCGGCGGCGCGCTGGCGCTGGAGTTGGCGCGGCACGGGCACGCCGCCTCGGTCACCGCCTTCTCGCCGGCCGGGTTCTGGCAGACGCGGTGGGAGACCGCGTGGGCGACCGGGAACCTGAGCCTGAGTAGGGCCGCCACGTTCGCCCCGAAGCCGGTGCTGCGCTACGTCGCCGACCACGAGACGACGCGCGGCCTCGCCTTCGGCATGATCTTCGGCCGGCCGCGCCGCCTGGACCCGGCACAGGCGCTGGGCGACACGCTCGCGATGCGGGAGGGGCGCTCGTTCCGGCCGGTCGCGAAGGAGGCCCGGCACTACCGCTACGCCGGGGAGAGCGACGTGCCGACCACCGTGGCGTGGGGCACCAAGGACCGGATCCTGCTGCACCGGCAGTTCGAGCAGGCCAAGCGGATACTGCCCAAGGCCAGGTTCGAGGACCTGCCGGGCTGCGGCCACGTGCCGATGAACGACGACCCCGAGCGAGTCAGCCGGCTGATCCTGGAGACCACCGGCGCGATCAGCGTCGAACCGTGACCAGTCATCCGAACATCCGACTTGTAGACTCACGGGGCAGGGACGTCGTTGCCACCAGGGGGATGGACCGCAGCTGATGACCGAGAACTGGCAGCAGGAACCCGTACCGTGGCTCTCGACCGCACGTGATCGCACCGAGGCGGGTCCGGAGTCGATTCCGGCGATGCCGCATGGGCTCACGCCGGTACCGGGGCCGGGGCCCGCGACGCCGCCAGCACCGAACGGTCCGCTGCCGAGCAGCCCGCTGCCGGGCAACGCGCTGCCGGCCAACGCGCCTGCGAACGGTCCGGCCGCGATCGAGCCGCCGCAGTTCCAGCCGGGGTCACTCGGCACGCCGCCGTTCCAGCCGGGGTCCTTTGACGCGCCGCCGTTCCAGCCGGGGCCGGGATCCTTTGACGCGCCGCCGTTCCAGCCGCCGTCGTTCGACCGGCCGCCGTTCCAGGCGCCTTCCTTCGAAGCACCGGCGATCCAGCCGCCCACGGTCCAGCCGCCTTCGTACGAGCCGACTCCGTACGAGCCGACTCCGTACGAACCGACTCCGTACGAACCGCCGACCTTCGAGTCGCGACCATTCGAGCCGCCGCCCTTCGAGCCACCGACCTTCGAGTCGCAGCCCTTCGAGCGGCCGGCGCTCCAGCAACCGCGGTTCCAGCCGTCGGCGATCGAACCGCCGTCCTTCGGGCAGCCGCCCTTCAAGCCGCAATCACCATCTTTCGAACCGCCATCTTTCGAACCGCCGACCTTCGAACCGCGATCCTTCGAGCCACGGTCCTTCGAACCGCACTCATTCGAACCGCCATCGTTCGACCGGCCGTCCTTCGAACCGCCGCGCCCGCAGATCGCGGCCCCACAGCCTCCGCAGCCATCCGAAGCTCCGCCGCAGTACCACTACAACGCGCCGCAGCAACTCAGGGCTCCGACCCGCTCCCCCGCAGAGCTACCGCCGCCCCCGCCGCCCTACTCGGAGCCCACGAAGCCGGAACCGGTCTACCGCCCGGAGCCCGTCTACCAGCCGGAACCGGTCTACCAGCCCGAGCCCATCCACCAGTCCGAGCCGGACCGCCCGATCGTCGGCGACGACAGCGATGGCATGTCGACCATGATGGTCGCGGTCGGCACGGTCCAGCCCCGGGCCGCCCGCCTGCCGGACGTCAGCACCGTCGAGGAGGCCGAGCGCATCCTCGGGTTCGCCGTCGACTCCCTGGACGCGGACCCGGACCTCTACTCCATCGGCACGGTCACCGACGGCGCCGTCTGCCTGATCCCGGACGACGGCCGCTGGGCGATCTTCCTGGCCGACGGCGGCCAGCGGCGCTACGCCGGGTTCTTCGACGACCCCGAACAGGCCGCGATCCACTTCGCCGGCGTCCTGTTCCTGGCCTCCGCCGAACGCGGGAAGCTCCAGAAGAACACCGGTCCGGCCGCGCTGCCCGGCCGCAGCGTCGACCCGCTGGCCGAAATGCTCGCCGGCCCGCCGATCACCCCGCTCGCCGGCGACCCGCCGACCACGCTCTACACCGACCAGCGGCTCACGATCCTGACCCCGGGCACCGAGGTCGACCGGTTCGGCGACCAACTGGGCAACACGGTCTACGCGGCGCGCACCCGCTACCCGCACCGCTCTCTGCCGCCGGACTATATAGAGCGGGAGTACAGGGTCTACCGAGTCCGCGACCCGCTCCGTGCGCTCACCGGTACCGCGATCCCGTGGTTCGGGCAGCCGGGTGGCGGTATGGCGTACCTGTTGCCGCGCTCTATTAGGGATCTCCTGCATGAGGGAGCGTTAGTGGAAATCCCCTCAGCGACCCTGGCCCCGTCCTGAAGACGATCTGAGGTTCGCCTTGAGGTTCCTGCCAAGAGCGTTCCGAGTTTCGCTCTGAAGTTCGTCGTAAGACTGTAAGCGCTGCTCGACAGGAGATCGGGAACGCGCGACACTGGTCACGCGTTTCCAGTTAAAAGCCTAATACGTGGCAGTCGAGGTGACTCCGTGTCTTCTTCGCTCTCAGATCGTCGTACGGCCGCCCGGTTCCGGGCCGACCGCAACCTCAGCACGCGGATGTTGTCGGTGATGGTCCTGCTGGCCGCCGTGTACGGGGCAGCGATCTTCCTGATGATCCGCTTCATGGGCCGCGCCTGGCCGCTCGGCCTGGCCCTGGTCGTCGCCTTCGCCGTGTTCCAGATCCTGACCTCCGGCAAGGTCGCGATGCGCACCATGGGCGCCCGCGTGGTCACCCCCGCGGAGGAGCCGGAGCTGCACGCCGTGATCGACCGGCTGTGCGCGCTGTCCGGCATGAAGAAGCCGGCCGTCGCCGTGGCCGAGTCCCCGATCCCGAACGCCTGCGCGGTCGGCCGCTCCAAGGGCGACGCCACGCTGTGCGTGACCCGCGGGCTGCTGGACACGCTGGAGCCGCCGGAGCTAGAGGGCGTCATCGCCCACGAACTGTCGCACGTCCAGCACGGCGACGCCGCGGTGATGACGGTCGCCGCCTTCGTCGGCGTCCTGGCCGGCCTGGTCGCCCGGGTCGGGCTGCGCTTCATCTACATCGGCGGCCGGGCCCGCGGGCTGTGGCACATCATCGTCGCGGCCATCGGCCTGATCGCGCTGGCCGCCGCCACCTGGTTCGTCTCGCTGGTCCTGACCCGCTCGCTGTCCCGCTACCGCGAGTTCGCCGCCGACCGCTCCGCCGCGCAGCTCACCGGCAACCCCTCGGCCCTGGCCTCCGCGCTGGCGAAGGTCGAGGCCAAGGTGCACGCCGGGGGCGGCATCCCGCTGAACGACCTGCGCAAGGCCGGTGCGCTGAACGCCTTCTACTTCGCCCCGGTGACCTCCGCCAAGACCACCGCGCACCACCTGCTCTCGACGCACCCGACGACCCAGGCCCGGCTGGACCGCTTGGTCAAGATGTCCGCGCAGATGTCAAAGAACGGCTAAAGCTTTCCTCGGACCGTTCGGTGACGGCCGGGTCACGCCTCGCGGCGGGCCCGGCCGCCGTCGTCGGCGGGGCGTGGACCGGGCGTGTTCGAGGCATCACAAGGCACTCATCCGGTCACAGATCGTTGATCTTACGAGCCCTTAGAAAAGCACACTGATCAAATACTGATGTTCGAGCCTTTCGATAAATGCCTGCTATGCTCCCTGGGTTTTCCGAGCCGCACCACCCCCCGAACGCAGCAAGAGCATCGGAAGGACCCGCAGCATGAGCGAGAGCCAGATCCAGTCCCAGTGGGAGCGTGTCGGCGGGGAGGCGGCCGTCAAGGCGGTACTCGACCGCTTCTACGAGGGCGTGCTCGGCGAGCCGCAGCTCGCCGGCTTCTTCGAGAACGTCGCGGTGGACGACATCAAGCCGCACCTGGCGGAAGTGCTGGAGGTCGTGCTCGGCGGCCCGAACGCCCGCACCGACATAGACCTGGCCGGCTACCTCACCGAGGCGCACTCCGGACTCGGCGTCTCGGAGTCCGACTACGCGCTGACCGGCCAGGTGCTGATGGACACCCTGAACGAGTTCGACGTCCCGGCCGACATCCAGGAGACGATCGCCGGTGCGCTGGCGACCGTGCAGCCCTTCGTGGTGGCCGCGTAGCCGTGGTGGATCCGCACCTCCTGCGCACCTCCTGGGCGAAGGTCGCCCAGTACGGGGAGCAGGTGCCGCTGTACTTCTACGGCCACCTGTTCCTCAGCCATCCCGAGGTGCGGTCGATGTTCCCGCCTTCGATGGCGGCACAGCGCGACCGACTGGTCGCCGCCCTCGGAGCCGTCGTGGCCAACGTCGACAACCTCGACGCGGCCGTGCCGTTCCTGCAGGGCCTGGGCCGGGACCACCGCAAGTTCGCGGTGGGGCCCGACCACTACCCGGCGGTCGGTGCCAGCCTGCTGGCCACCCTGGAGCAGTTCCTGGGGCCGGACTGGACCCCGCAGGCCGCCGAGTCCTGGACCGAGGCCTACGGCATCGTCGCCCAGGTGATGACCGACGCCGCCGCCGAGGCCGCCGAGAGCACCCCGGCCTGGTGGGACGCCGAGATCGTGGCGCACGAGGTACTGGGCGGCCGGCGCGACATCGCGCGGGTCACCATCGCCACCCGCCAGCCCTACCCCTACGCCGCCGGGCAGTCGATGACGCTGGAGACCGCGGTGGCCCCGGCCCGCTGGCGGTTCTACACCCCGGCGAACCCGCCGCGCGCCGACGGCCTGATCGAGCTGCACATCAAGCTGGTCGGCACCGTGTCCTGGCAGCTGGTCAACATCATGGGCGTCGGCGACCGGCTGCGCCTCGGGCCGCCGGTGGGCCACCAGCTCACCCTGGCCTCGACCAAGCCGGACAGCGATCTGCTGCTGATCGCCGGCAGCACCGGCGTCGCGCCGCTGCGCGCGCTCATCGAGGAGCTGGGCCGCAACCCCGAACACGGACGGCGGGTCACGCTCTACTACGGCGCCCGGATCGCCGGCGACCTGTACGACCTGCCGCGCCTGCAACAGCTGGCGGCGCACTACCCCTGGCTGAGCGTGGTCCCGGTGGTCTCCGACGACCACGCCTGGGAGGGCCAGCGCGGTCTGGTCGGCGACGCCGCGGCGGCCCGCGGCGCCTGGCCCGGGCACGAGGTGTTCATCGTCGGCTCGCCCGGCATGTGCGAGCACACCGCGACCCGGTTGAAGGAAACGGGAGTGGCCCCGGGGGCCATCCACCTGGAGGAGAGTCAGCCGTGAGCTTCAGCCAGTACGACGGCGCGTCCGACGGCGGCGCGGCGGCCCGGCGCCCGGAACGGCTCAGCGCCGCGCAGGCCGACGCCTGGGAGTTCCCGCGCGCCGGCCTCACCCACCGCGGCTACGACGAGGACGGCGTGCTCCGCTTCAAGCGGCGCGTGCTCGCCGAGCTGCAGGCCGCCGGCCAGATCGAGTACGAGTTGCGGCAGCGCAACGACGAGCTGGCCAACCAGCTGCGGGTCTCCTACGCCGGCAACGACCCGGCCAACGGCGGCGCGGCGGCGGCACCGGCGGCCCCACCGCCGGAACAGCGGGTCACCGCCGCCGCGGTCAACGCGATCGCGATGGCGCAGCGCCAGGCCGAGGAGCAGATCCGGGCGGCCGAGGAGTACGTCCGCAACGTCACGGAGTACGCCCGCAACCAGTACACGGTCACGGTGAACGAGGGACACCGGCAGGGCCTGCTGGCGGCCGAGTCGGCGTTCCAGCGGCGCAGCGAACTGCTCTCGCAGAGCCTGAAGTCGCTGGAGCAGCAGCTGGAATTCCTCAAGGCGTTCGGCGTCGCCTTCGGCGTGCAGGTGGAGGGCGCGCTGGAGAAGGCCCGCGAGGAAGTGCACACCATGATCCAGAACATCCACCAGGCCTTCGACGTGCTGAACCGGAACCCGCCGCAGGCCCCGACCACCCCGCCGTCCCCCATGCCGAACCGGCCCGGGGTGGGCGGCGGTCAGGGCGTCGCCGGCCTGCACGCGGGCTCGGCGCTGCCGGGTACCGCCTGACGCCGGGTACTGCCTGACACTGGGCACCGCGCGACCAGGCGAGGCCGCCGACCTGTGCCTAGGCTGAGGAGCATGACGACAAAGGTTGCTTTCCTCGGCCTGGGCGCGATGGGCGCCCCGATGGCCGTCCGCCTGATCCGCGCCGGCTACGACGTCGTGGTGTGGAACCGCACCGCGGCCCGCGCCGAACCGCTGACCACGCTCGGCGCGACCGCGGCGGCCACCCCGGCCGAGGCGGTCGCCGGCGCCGAGCTCGTGGTGACGATGCTGTCCGACCCGGCCGCCGTGACCGCGGTGGCCGAGGCCGTCGCCACCGCGCTGCGGCCGGACGCGGTCCTGGTCGAGATGTCCACGATCGGCCCGGACGGCACCCGGCACATCAGGGAACTGATCCCGGCCTCGGTCGGCCTGGTCGACGCCCCGGTGATGGGCAGCGTGGACCGCGCCGCGAGCGGAGCCCTGGCGGTGCTGGCCGGCGGCACACCGCGGGACCTGGCGCGGGTGGCCGACCTGCTCGCGGTGTTCGGCACCGTCACCGAATGCGGCGGCCCCGGCGCCGGCTCGGCCCGCAAACTGGTGCTGATCAGCGGCATCGTCGCCGGCGTGACCGTGGTCGGCGAGACGCTGGCGCTGGCCGAACGGCTGGGGGTGGACGACCCGCGCGCGGTCCTGGAGGCCAGTCCGCTCAGCGGCCTGGTCGCCCGGCTGTTCGCCACCGGCGTCGACTTCTCCGCCGAGATGGCCGCGAAGGACCTGCGGCTGGCCGGCGCGGTGCTCGACCTGCCGGTGACGGCCGCCGCGCAGCAGGTGCTGGAGTCCGCCCCGGATCAGGATGCGGATCTCGGTGCGGCGGTGCTGGCGGTGAACCAGAAACGCTGAACCAGAAACGCTAAGCCGGAAACGTCGAACCGCAAACGTTGAACCGGAAGCGCTGAGCAAGCGTTGTGTCCAGTGGGCATGGTGCGCGGGCACGGAACCGGGCCGCCCCGAAACAAGCGGCCCGGTTCCGTGCGTTCAGGGTGCGCTGCGGCTATGTGCTCTCGGTGACGGTGCCGACGGCCACGTACGCCTGGTACGGCAGCCGCATCGTGCCGTCCTCGTCGCTCAGCTCGGCGGCGACGCGCTGATAGTTCTCGTGGAACGCGGCGCGGACCTCAGGGGTCTGCGCCTGGTAGGCGCGGCCGGAGCCGGCGATACCGGAGCCGATCGAGATCCACCACTCGTCCGCGGTGGTCACGTGGTCCCATTCGATGACCGTGGTGGTGACATCGGCCAGGCCGGTCTCGCGGAACAGGCCGGCCAGTCCTTCCTCGGTCCGCGGGTAGTCGTCCGCGGCCTCCAAATCCGGCATCTGTCGCGGGACCCAGCCCCGGGTCGCCGCCGCCACGCGCGGGAAGATCGAGCGCCCGGCGCTCCGCTCGGCCGGCCACAGCGTGAAGGCCACCCGGCCACCGGGCTTGGTCACCGAACCCAGGGCGCGCATCGCCACCCGCGGGCGGCCGAAGTGATCGAGCACGAAGTTGCCCACCACGGCGTCGAACGTCCCGGCCTCGAAGGGCAGCTCCGGCACGGCCGCCAGGTGGAACTCGGCCTGGGGCACCTTGGACCGCGCCAGGTCGAGCATCGAGGGCTCGGCGTCTATCGCGCTGACCCTCGCCCCGCGCGCGACCGCCGCCCGGGCGACGTTGCCGGTCCCGGTGCCGACGTCCAGCAGCGCGACGTCCGCGGCCACCGCGGCCGCGTCGAGCAGCGCGGGAATCGTGTGCGCACACAGGGAGGCGTAAACGGCTTCGTACCCGGCACCGGAATCGGCCCAGAGCACCCGCTCGGCCTCGTCGAACGTCAGGGATGTCGATGGATCTTCGGGCTTGGCCACGCCGGTAGCCTAGCGGGATGCGCGCACACCAACGGGTGGCTTCCCGCAACGCCCGCTTCCAGCAGTGGCAGACCCTGCTCACCAACCGCCAGAAGCGCCAGCGCGCGGGCCGCTTCCTGGTCCAGGGCGTCCGGCCGATCACCCTGGCCGCCGAACAGGGCTGGCGGATCGAGGAACTGCTGGTCGACGCCGACCGCCGGCTGTCCCGCTGGGCGCAGGACACCATCCGCGACACCGACGCCGAGGTGATCCACCTGCCCACGGACCTGCTGGCCGAACTCGGCGAGAAGGACCAGGACACGGCCCCCGAACTGCTGGCCGTACTGGCGACGCCGCCGGACGACCTGACCCGCGTCCCCGTCACGGCCGACTTCCTCGGCGTCGTCTTCGACCGCCCCACCCAGCCCGGCAATCTCGGTACCCTGATCCGCTCCGCCGACGCCTTCGGCGCCGACGGCGTCATCGTCACCGGCCACGCCGCCGACGTCTACGATCCGCGCACCGTCCGGGCCAGCACGGGCTCGCTGTTCGGCCTGCCGACAGTGCGCGCGCAGTCGCATCGCGACGTGCTGGACTGGCTGGCGCGTGCCGAAGCCGAGACCGGCACCGGCGTCACCGTCGTCGGCACTGACGAGGACGGCGACACCGACATCGAGGACTTCGACTTCTGCGCACCGACCCTGATCGTGGTCGGCAACGAGACCGTCGGCCTGAGCACCGGCTGGCGCGAGGCCTGCGACCGCGTCCTGAGCATCCCCATGCGTGGCACGGCGAGTTCGCTCAACGCCGCCAACGCCGCCACGGTGGTTCTGTACGAAGCCGCGCGGCAGCGTCGACGGGCATAGGGCGAGGCGATGCCTACCCCGAGAACTCCGCGACGACCTCGATCTCGCCCACGATCGCGGCGTTCAACGCGTCCAGCTCGGCGGCCGGCACCCACAGCTCCAGGTGCTCCGGGCCGCCGGCAGTGCGGGTCCAGTACCGGCGCGCGGTCGGGGTCGCGACGTGGAATCGGGTCACGTAGCCGGAGCCGGAGTTCGGGACGTTCCAGTCCCGCGCGATGACCGTCGCGTACTGCTCGGTCAGGACCGGGTAGAAGATCGGCTGGTCCTCCAGGCGCGGTGGCCAGGCCTTGGAGCCGCTGGCGCGCACGAGTTCCAGTTCGGTCGGGCCGGTGGGACGCCACAGAGTCGTGGTGCCGTCAGGGTTCTCCTGCCGTCCGCGGCGGCCCTCGGCCAGGAGCGCGGCGACGTGGCGGTCCTCGGCGTCGGCGAGGAAGTCGGCTTCGTCGACGAAGGCCACCACGGCGTCCGCCTCGCCCAGCAGCCGGAGCGCGATGTAGGTCCGATGGCGGACGGCCGGGTCCCGCAACACGCTCTCGATCATGGCCACGGCCTCGGCGATCATCGGCGGCGTCAGAAGATACGAGGCGCTGCCGCTCCAGTGGTCGACCACCGTGGCCAGCACGACGCACGCCATGTTCTCGCCGGCTCTGGTCACCCGGACCACGTCGGCGTCCGGGGTCAGCAGGCCCCAAGCGGCCGGCCGTTTCCAGTCGCGGCGGGCCGCCTTCGCCGCCTCGGCCGCCGCCTTCACCGCCGGGTCTGCGGCCGCCCCCACGTCGTTCGCCTGGTCCGCCACCTCGTACGCCGCCCCGTCCGCCTCGGTCGCCTTGCCCGTGCCCTCGTCCTCGCGCACACCTTGCGCTTGCGCTCATCTTTGCGCCTGCGCTCGCCCTCACGCACAGCTTATTCGAGCCCGTACACCTTGATCGCGGTTCCGCCGAACACCGCTTCCCGCTCTGCCTCCGACAGCCCCGCGGTGAGCTCCTTCGCCGTATCCACAATCTGTGCATAATCCGCGGCCAACGTGCTCACCGGCCAGTCGCTGCCGAACATCACGCGCTCGGGACCGAACGCCTCCAGCACCACCTCGGCGTACGGCCGCAGATCGGCGACCTTCCAGCGCTCCGGGTCGGCCTCGGTGACCATACCGGACAGCTTGCAGCTGACGTTCGGCGATTCTGCCAGGGTCCTGATATCGGAGGCCCAGGGCTCCAGCTCCCCGGCCGCGATCGGCGGCTTGCCCAAGTGGTCCAGCACGAAGCTCAGCTCCGGCACCGCACGCGCCGCCGCCACGCACGCCGGGAGCTGGTCGGCCCGCACGATGAGATCGAACGCCAGCCCGGTCGGCGCCAGCTGTCGCAGACCCCTGAGTGTCTCCGTCCCGGTCAGCCACCCGCCGTCCGGCAGCTCCTGCACCTGGTGCCGGATCCCCACCAACCGCCGCCCGCCGACCCCGGACAACAGCTCGGCCAGCCGCTCGCCGAAGTTCGGCTCGGTCACGTCGGTCCAGCCCACCACCCCGGCCACGAGATCCGATGTCTCGGCGAGCGCCAGCATCTCCGGCGTCTCATCCACCGCGTGGATGGTCTGCACCAGGACGGTCGCGGTGACCCCGGCGGCCGCGGCCAGCGGTTCCAGGTCGGACAGGTGGAAACTGCGGCGCAGCGCCGGCAGGTCCGCGGTCCACGCTTGGTCGCGGACCGCGAGGTCCCACAGGTGATGGTGCGCGTCGACGATCCGCATTCCTCAGGCCTCCAGCGGTTGGGGCGATCACGGCGGTTCCGGCGTTATGGCAGTTCGAAAATCACCGGCAGCGGCTCGTCACCGCCGACAAGCGTGAAGTCGCGGAATACCCCCACTCGCGCCTGCCACGCGTGATCGGCCTCCTTGTCCGCCATGAATGCTCGCAGCGCCGCCCAGTCTTCGCATTCGACCAGGTGGAACAGGTCCACCCCGTTGCGCCAGATCGTCCACTCGGTGCAGCCGCCGGCCCGCAACAGCTCGGGGATCTCCGGCGGGATGTCGTCGTGCGCTTCTTCGTACCCTGTGACGCCCTCGGGCTTCAGCCTGGTGTGGATGGCGACCCGCACCTGGACCCCCCATCATCGAGAATCATCGGACCTTTCCCGGATCGGGCGCCGAGTCTAGTACTCGCTTGCGGGCCCCGGCACGAGCACGTCCAAATGTCTGGGGTGAAAGATCCGCTCCCGGTGAAGGACCACGCGGCCCGGCTGGTGCGCTTCCAGCGCATCGAGATCGACGTCACGCGGCTGGTCCTGTCCGGGATCGCGCTGGCGCTGCCGGTCGCGATCGGCAGCGGCGAGCGGCCATCTGGCCGACGGCCTGACCGCGGTCATGGGCGCGCTGCTGATCAGCGCGGCCAGGCACGAGGGCGGCTGGCGGGCCCGCTTCGTCGACGTCGGGGCGTCGGCGGCGGCCGGCGCGCTGGTGGTCTGGCTCGGCGCCCTGGTCGGCCGGCACGGGACCCTGGCCAGCGGCTGGATCGTGCTGGTGGCCTTCGGCGCGGCGCTGGTCGGCGGGATCGGGACGCTGGAGGCCCGGATCGCGGCGAACTCGGTCGTGTTCACCATCATCGGCGCGCATCTGGGCATCGGCCCGGAGTCGCCCGGCCACATCCTGCTCTACGTCGTGCTGGGCATGGCGGTCGCGGCGGCGCTCACCCTCGGCACCCACGCCCTGAGCCGTGCCCTGTCCCCCTTGTGGCGCAACGAACTGGAGGGGCCGCCGGGGCCGGAGTGGCCGTTCAAGCGCAGCGTGCGGAAGTGGCGGACCGGCCTGCGGACCTGGCACGGCTGGTAGTACGCGGTGCGGCTGGTCACCTCGATAGCCGTGGCCGAGGTGGTCTCGCACTTCCGGCCCGGCGCGCACACCTACTGGATCGCGCTGACCGTGTCGCTGGTGGTGCTGCGGGACGAGGCCCGCTCGCCGACGCGCGCCGTCGAGCGCGGGCTGGGCACGACGATCGGCGTGCTGGTCGGCGGCGCGCTGATCGGGGTGCTGCCGACCTGGGGCATCGTGGCGCTGATCGGGGCGATCGGCGCCGTGCGGCCGTATCTGAAGCTGGCCAACTACACCGCCTACGCCGCCGTGATGACCCCGCTGATCACCATGCTGAACGAGCTCGGCCACGACATCTCGTGGGCGGTGCTGCGGGAACGGGTGCTGGACACCTTGATCGGCTGCGCCATCGGGCTGTGCGTCGGCTACGTGCCGTGGCGGATGTGGTCAAGCAGACAGCGCTGAAAGATAGGTGTACCTAACTTCGGGGAATACGATCTCCTCATACTCGGTTGAAGTGCTTGTTGAAGCTTCAACCAAAGGAGGACCCAGTGAGCCAGATGCAGTTCGGCGTCTTCACCGTGGGAGACGTGACGCCCGACCCCACGACGGGCCGCGCGCCGACCGAACGCGAGCGCATCAAGGCCATGGCGGCCATCGCCGAGCACGCCGAACAGGCCGGTCTGGACGTCTTCGCCACCGGCGAGCACCACAACCCGCCGTTCGTCCCGTCCTCGCCGACCACCCTGCTGGGCTGGATCGCCGGCCGCACCTCCAAGCTGCTGCTGTCCACCGCGACCACGCTGATCACCACCAACGACCCGGTCAAGATCGCCGAGGACTACGCGATGCTCCAGCACCTGGCCGACGGCCGGGTGGACCTGATGCTGGGCCGCGGCAACACCGGTCCGGTCTACCCGTGGTTCGGCAAGGACATCCGGGACGGCATCGACCTGGCGCTGGAGAACTACGCGCTGCTGCGCCGGCTGTGGGACGAGGACGTCGTCGACTGGTCCGGCCGCTTCCGTACCCCGCTACAGGGCTTCACCGCCGCACCCCGGCCGCTGGACGGCGTCGCGCCGTTCGTCTGGCACGGCTCGATCCGCTCCCCGGAGATCGCCGAGCAGGCCGCGTATTACGGCGACGGCTTCTTCCACAATCACATCTTCTGGCCGAAGGAGCACACCCAGCGCATGGTGTCGCTGTACCGGCGCCGCTTCGCGCACTACGGGCACGGCACCGAGCAGCAGGCGATCGTGGGCTTGGGCGGCCAGGTGTTCATGCGTAAGAACTCGCAGGACGCCATCCGCGAATTCCGGCCATACTTCGACAACGCCCCGGTATACGGCCACGGGCCGTCGCTGGAGGAGTTCATGGCCGAGACCCCGCTCACGGTCGGCACCCCGGAGCAGGTGATCGAGCGCACCCTGTCCTTCCGCGACTACGTCGGCGACTACCAGCGCCAGCTGTTCCTGCTGGACCACGCCGGTCTGCCGCTGAAGACCGTGCTGGAGCAGATCGACCTGCTCGGCGAGCAGGTGGTGCCGGTGCTGCGTAAGGAGTTCGCGATCGGCCGCCCGGCCGGCGTCCCGGACGCCCCGACGCACGCCTCGCTGGCCGCCGCGGCCGGCAAGGGCAGCGAGGCCGGCAAGGTCGGCGAGACGGACACGGGGGCGGACGCGGCGCGGGATGATGAGCGGCTGGCGCTGTTCGACACGAAGGAGGCCATCGCACCGTGAGTGCTTACGAGGCGGCGAACGCGGAGTTCGGCGACGAGGGCTTCACGCCGTCCGGCGGCAGCGCCTGGTTCGGCGGGAAACCGAACCCGGTCGACGCCGAGGACGGCTTCGGCTTCAGCGCCGGCCTGAACGTGGCGGCCGTCGGCGGCAGCGCCGGCACCGCTGGCTTCGCCGACCCCGGTTACGCAGACCCCGGCTTCGCCGACTCAGGCTTCTCCAACCCCGGCTTCGCCGACCACGGCTACACCGATTCAGGCTTCGCGGAGCGCGGCTTCGCCAACTCCGACTACGCCGACTCAGGCTTCGCGGAGCGCGGCTACGCCGATTCAGACTACGCAGATTCAGGCTTCGCCAACCCCGCCTACGCGCCCCCCGCCC
>NZ_JAAFZA010000143.1 GCF_015356865.1 Catenulispora pinisilvae | reverse complement strand
ATGCCACCCGATTGGCGACGCAGTTGGAGGAACGGCTCGGCGCCTCCTACGCGGACGTCGTCCAAGCCTCCGACGGTGACGTCCGCCGCACCGGCGTGGAGTGGCTGACCGACGCCGCGGTCCGGGCCTTCTAACCCTGCCGCTGCGCCGCCCAAGCCACGTGGTGCTCCCAGACCCGCTTCCACAGCCGTTCCTGCACCGCGTCTCCGATCCCGGGCAGCCGCAGCCCGAACACGTCGGCCAGCGCGTCGAACCACTCCTCGGAGTCGGTGATCTCGCGGGTGTTCTGCGTCGTGCCGTCCGACCGGGTCAGCACGCAGCCCCGCAGGTGGTCGATGCCGGTCGCGTCGCGCCGGTACACGTCCAGGTTCTTCACGAAGCTGGACTCCGGATTCGTCTCCATCCACTCGTGCCGGGCGAAGAAGTCCGGCAGCGAAGCTATCCGCTCCTCGAACACCATGCCGGTGAACGAACCCGCCTTCGGGTCGTGGGTGAAACTCCAGCCGGACGTGGCGTTCTCGAACCGGGTGCGCTCCAGCTTGTACGTGTACGGCCCCTGCGTCGTCTCGCCGGGGACGCACAGCAGCGGCTCGTGGAGCGCGTCACCGAGCCCGGTGTCGCAGTAGTACAGCGTGCTCTCGGCCTCCACCATCAGGACCAGGTGGTTCGGCTCGTCGCTGACCGGCCCGAGCCCGTCGCCGTCCGGCTTCGCGCGCCACACCCGGCCCCGGTGCATGGTCACGTCGTAGCCCAGGGTCTCCAGCAGCGCGCCGAACGCCCCGTTCAGGTGGTAGCAGTACCCGGACTCGCCAGCGATGATCCGGGCCGCGGAGTCGTACGGGTCCGGTGTCGTGCGCTGGCCGAGGTGGACCTGCAAGGAGGTGTACGCGACGTGTTCCACGTGCGCGCGGTGCAGCGCGAAGAGCCCCTCGATGGTGGGCTTTCCGGGATGCTCCATGCCCAGGCGGCGGAGATACCCCTGGACGTCTATGTTCGCCATGGTGACATAGGGTAAGGCAGACCTCAGGTGTTGGCGGGCGCGATCTCGTCAAGCACGTGCGCCGGGGTGGCGTAAGCCCCCGATTCCCGCGGATAGTGGACCACGAAATCGGTGAAGCCGAGTTCTTCCATCCGGCCGGCGACGTCGTCGAACCGCGCCTTGGACTCCATCGTGCGCAACGGCGAGAGCCCGGTCAGCAACAGCCGCGGCAGGGTGGCCGGATCGCGGCCCTCCTTCTCGCAGACCTCGTCCAGCTTCTTGCCCACCCGCTCCAGCGCGGCCCAGGTGTCGGCCGCCGTCGGGCCCTCCCCGTCCCGGCCGACGAGGGTGTCGTCGGCGATCCACATCTGCGCGTGCTTCACCACGGTCCGCAGGCCCAGTGGCCCGGTCGCGGCCAGGCCGAACGGCACCCGCGGCCGCTGTACGCAGCCGGGCTCCATCCGGGCGTCGACGGCGTCGTAGTAAGTGCCCCGGTACGTGGTGCGGGTCCGGCCCTCGGCCGCGCCACGCAGCAGCTGGTCCAGGATCTCGACCGACTCCCGGTAGCGCTCGCCCCGCTCCTTGCCCGACCAGCCCTCGCCGTCCGGGCCGTAGCCCAGCACCCGGGCGTCCGGACCGCCGGACCCGGCGCCGTAGCCGAGGATGAAGCGGCCGCCGGAGGCGTCGTCCAGCGACATGATCTCCTGGGCGAACGGCACCGGATGGCGGAAGTTCGGCGAGGCCACCAGGGTCCCGAGCTTGATCCGTTCGGTCACCGCCGCGGCCGAGGCCAACGTGGTGACCGCGTCGTACCAGGGGCCGTCCGGGATACCGCTGAAGGTGATGTGGTCGTAAGTCCACGCGTGCTCGAAGCCGAGCTCCTCGGCCCGGCGCCAGCGCGCGGCGGCCTCGCGGAAGGGACGGTCGGGCAGGACGCAGACGCCGAGACGCAACATGGCTTCGAGCCTATTACGATCACCGGGAAAGGAGCAGCGCGGAACGCGGGGTAAATACAGCATCGGATGACCTACGGAGCCGGACTGTGCGGACGATCTGGGGCGTGGCCGGGATCCTGGTCGTGCTGGGCACTTTCATGTCGGAGGTGCGGACCCTGGTGGTCCCGCGGGTCTTCCGGCCCGGGCTGTCGAACATGCTCGGACGGGTCGTCTACCGGGCCTTCCAATTCCTGGCCGACCGCGTCGACCGCTACGAGACCAAGGACCGGATCCTGGCCTACGCCGGCCCGCTGTCGGTGGTCGCCAAGCTGGTCGGCTGGCTCGTCGGCTTCCTGGCCGCCTACTCCATGCTGAACTTCGCGCTGGGCGCGCTGAGCTGGCGGGCCTCGATCCGCGAGGCCGGCTCCTCGCTGTTCACCCTGGGCTTCGCCTCCGTCGACAAGTCCCGGCTGAACGCCATCGACTTCTGCGCGGCCGTCACCGGCCCGGTCTCCATCGGCCTGCTGGTCGGATACCTGCCGGCGCTCTACGCCGCCTACGCGCGCCGCGAGACCGAGGTGACGATGCTGGAGGCGCGCGCCGGCGGCCCGGCCTGGGGGCCGGAGATCCTGGCCCGCTATGCGATGGTCAACCTCAACGACCAGCTCCCCGATCTCTACAGGGGATGGGAGCGCTGGACGGCCGACGTCTCCGAGAGCCACACCAGCTATCCGGTTCTCATCTATTTCCGGTCCCCGCGAGCACAGCGCAACTGGCTGATCGCCCTGCTGGCGGTCCTGGACGCCGCCGCACTCCACGTCTCGTTCAACCCGTCGCAGAACGTCGGGGAGATCCGCATGGCCCTGCGGAGCGGCTATGTGACCCTGAGGGAGATCGCACGTACCGAACGCGTGCCCTACAACCCGGATCCCTCCCCGAACGATCCGATCCTGCTCACCTATGAGGAGTTCCTTGAAGGGGTGCAACGGATGCGGGAGCAGGGATATGAGTTCGAACGGACGCCGAAGGAAGCGTGGGGGCACTTCCGGGGGTGGCGGGTGAACTACGAGGCGGTGGCCTACGCCCTGGCGTACCGGATCGACGCGGTACCGGCCCGCTGGTCTGGGCCCCGGCGCGGTTCCGAGGCGGAGATCGACGTGATCACCCCGGTGAATCGGCAGCCGGCGCAGGCGCCGTCGGCGACCGGCGAAGCCACGGCCTGAGCATAGACATTCCCCGGACCCTGATCACGCAGTAGGTTCCCAGGGCGACTCGAGTCGACTTACGGAGGGGACACCATGGCTTCAGACCAGTACGGACCCGGATACGGCCCCGGAGGGCCGGGTTACGGTCCCGGTCAGGGCGCACCGGGTTACGGACCTGGCGGGCCCGCCGCTCCCGGCTATGGGCCTCCGGCCGGTTCGAGCGGTCCCGGTTATGGGCCTCCGGCCGGTTCGAGCGGCCCTGGCGGTCCCGGCGGTCCCGGTTACGGGCCCCCGGCGGGTCCCGGCGGACCGGGCTACGGCCCACCGGCCGGTCCCGGCGGGCCTGGTGGTCCCGGTGGGCCAGCCGGCCCGGGTGGACCCGGTTACGGACCGCCCTCGGGCGGCCCCAACCACCCCGGCGGTCCCGGCTACGGCCCCGGACCGAGCCCCTACGGCGGCCAGCCCCAGGGCCCCGGCGCGTACCCGGTCAAGGTGGAGTTCCAGTACCCGGAGAACCTGAGCCGCGGGCTCATCTTCGTCAAGTGGCTGCTGGTCATCCCGCACCTCATCGTGCTGTACGTGCTTTTCCTGTGTCTGGGCCTCGTGAGCTTCATCGCGTGGTTCGCGATCCTGTTCACGGGCAAATACCCCAGGGGCATGTGGGACTTCACGACCGGCGTGCTGCGCTGGCAGCTACGGGTGGCGAGCTACATGTACCTCCAGCACGACGTGTACCCGCCCTTCACGCTTCAGGACCAGTAAGTCCCGTCGAGCATCTGCTCCAGGGTGGCCGCGTGGTTCACCAGCCCGTCCGGTTCGTCGGGGGCCTCCTGCTCCCCGAACCGGACGCGGCGCTGGTTCACCCGGCCCATCACGATCCCGTGCCGGAGCGCGGCGTAGACCTCGTAGAACCGCGGGTCGCGGACGCGGTATCCGGTGCGGGCCTCGTACTCGCCCGCCACGTCGCCGGGGTCGAGGAAACCCGGCAGTCCCGGCAGGCCGAAGAACTCGGCGATGTCCTGGAAGAAGCGGTGCAGGAAGGTCAGCCAGCCGAGGTCCACCTCGCGGGGCGCGATCCCGGCCATCTCCCAGTCCAGGACCGCCGCCGGGGTGAAGTCCCGATACATGATGTTGCCGATGCGGGCGTCGCCCCAACTCAGGACCGGGGTGTCGACGGCGGTCGGCCAGTGCGCGTCCAGCCAGGCGAACGTCTTCTCCAGGATGGGGATCGGCTGCGCGCCGTGGGCCCAGGAGTAGTAGTCGCGCCAGCCGTCGAGGTGGGCTCGTAGCGCCGTGTCGCCGTCCGCTGTCAGATCGCCCAGGAAGGCGACCTCCTCGGCTGTCGCCGGGATGGCGTGTATGCGCGCGAGGGTGGCGACCGTCGAGTCCTGAAGCCGGCGCCGTTGTCCGTCGGTCGCTTGAGCGAGCCAGTTGTCGCCGAACGTGTAGGGCAGGATGTCCGGCGGCACCAGCCCTTCGACGCGCTCCATGACGAAGAACTCCGCACCGAGGACTTCCAGGTCGGATTCATACCAAAGAGTACGCGGCACCGGGACCGCCGTGCGTTCGCCGACCAACGCCATGACAGTGAACTGATCCCGCATCCGGTATTCGGGGAAGATGGGCATAGCGTCGGATGCCGGCGCGAGGCGGGCCACGCATTGGCGGAACTGCTCTTCGCCTCCTGATTCGCCGCTCGGGGCGGTCCATCGGGCGTCGAACAACAACGTCTCCGAGGACATCCCGTTCGTTTGAGGGGTTCGGACATCGGATATCTCGACGTCGGTGGCACCGGTCCGGCGGGCCAGCCAGGGCTCCAGCGCGGCCCGCAGGTCTTCGGGATCGCGAGTGCTGGTCTGGGGGCGGGTGACGTCCGGCGCCGCGTCGGCGTTCCTGGTCGGTTCGCTCACGGCGCGGACTATAAGCAAGGTAGCGTCAATGCGACATACGCCTGTCGGAGATGGCAGTCTGTGATCGCCGAGCGCATTGCGGAAGCCACTCCAGAACTACGCAGGGGGACGGACTGTGAATCCGGACATCGACCACATCAGAAGGCTCATCAGCGACCGTCTCACCACCGAGGACAGCGGTGAGGCGGGCCTGGACCTGTCCAATCTGGGTCTGACCGGGCTGCCCGCGGAGTTCGGCCGGCTGCCGGAACTCGCGCCGGTGACGTTCCTGAACCTTTCGGGCAACCGCCTGCGGGACCTGCCCGAGACCGTGGCCGAGTTGGGCGGGCTGCGCCGGCTGTGGCTGGACAACAACGGCTGCGGAGAGTTGCCGGTGCAGGTGACCCGGCTCAGCGGGCTGATCGAGCTGAGCCTGACCGGCAACGGCCTGTCCACCCTCCCGGCGGAGTTCGAGCAGCTGGAACGGCTGGCCAGCCTGTGGCTCGACGAGAACGCGTTCACGGCGCTCCCGGAAGTGGTGGGGAGCCTGGGCAACCTGGTCCACCTGTACTTGCAGAAGAACCAGCTCCCCGGCCTGCCGAACTCGCTCGGCGCGCCGAGCCTGCGCACCCTGGTCGTCGACGGCAACCGGCTCGCCGAGCTGCCGGACTGGATCGGCGACACGCAGTCCCTGGTCACGCTGTCCGCGGACGACAACGTGCTGACCGAGCTGCCGCCGAGTATCGGGGCCCTGATCCACCTGCAGGAGCTGAGCCTGACCGGCAACCGGCTGCGCAAGCTGCCGACGTCGATCGGCGACATGGCCTCGCTGACCAAGCTGTACCTGCAGAAGAACCAGCTACAGACGCTGCCGGCGTCCATCGGCAATCTCAGCGAGCTGCAGACGCTCTCGCTGAGCGGCAACCACCTCGAGGAACTGCCGGCCTCGGTGGCGGACCTGAGCCGGCTGACCGACCTGAACCTGGCCGACAACTGGCTGACCCACGTGCCGGAGGCGATCGGCCGGCTGGCGTCGCTGGACAAGCTGAGCCTGACGTACAACCGGCTCACCGAACTGCCGCCCTCGCTCGGCGCGCTGCGGGTGCTGACGTCGCTGGACGTCTCCCGCAACAGCCTGCGCGACCTCCCGGACAGCTTCGACGGCCTGGCCAACCTGGACACCCTGAACCTGGCGCAGAACCCGCTGACGGCGCTGCCGGCCTCCGTCGGCGCCCTGAAGCGGCTGACGTGGCTCTCGCTGGCGTACTGCGATCTGGAGGGGCTGCCGGCCGGACTCGGCGGGCTGCACCGGCTGGAGACGCTCGACCTGGTCGGCAACAACCTGCGGGAGCTGCCCTTCCAGCTCTCCGGGCTCGGCGCCCTGACGATGCTGAACCTGGCCTCCAACCAGCTGGCCTGGGTCCCGCGCACGCTGGGCATGCTCCGCAACCTGGTGACGCTGGACCTGGCCGACAACGAGCTGCCCTCCCTGCCGCGGGCCCTCGGCGGCCTGGAGGCGCTGCGCAAACTGGACGTCGCGGAGAACCAGCTGACCTGGGTCCCGCGCTCGGTGTGCGACCTGCCGAAGCTGGAGACGCTGGTCCTGCGCGGCAACCGGCTGACGGACCTGCCGAGCAGCAACTGGCAGAAACTGACGCTGAAGGAACTCGACCTCAGCGACAACCCGCTACTGGCCGCGGTCCCGGAGAACTGGGACGTCGGCACCATGGCCCTGGCCGCGGACAAGGCGCTGTTCGGCGCCCTCGGCGACCGCATCCCCGCCGACAAGCGCGACGCCGTCGCCCAAGCCGGCGTCGAGGAAGCCGAGCGCGCGCGACGGCACGAGGCGGAGGCGATCGCCGGCATCGTCGGCGGCGTGGTGCACGCCGAGGCGGCGCTGATGGCGCAGGCGGCCGGCGCGGGGGCCGGGACGGATGCGGATGCGGGTGCCCTGGCCGGTATTGGCGCCGGTGCCGGTGCTAATGCCGGTGCGGGTATGGCGGAGGCTGCTGTGGAGGCGGCGGTCGAGGAGGCTTTCGCCGAGGCGGCTTCTTCGGAAGCGGCGGAAGTGGAGCAGGCTGAGCCGGAGCTGGGAGTGTTGCCGGACGCCGACGCCGGGGTGGCGCAGGGTTCGGAGTTGGACGCGGATGCGGATGCGGACGCCGACGTGGAAGCGGACGTAGACGCGGACGCCGGGTCGGCATCGGAGTCGGCATCCGAGGCGGAAACGATGGCCGCGGTCGAGGAGGTCCTCAGCGACCCCGCCGCGTCCGACGCCCTCGCCTCGGCCGCCGCACCGGGCGAAGCCGCGACCGCCCAAGCCCTCGCCCAGGCGATCGTCTCCGAAGAGATCGACTCGGAACTCGCCGAAGTCCTCAACGCCGGCGGCGTCCTGGACGCGGCGGTGGCAGCCGCCGAAGCCGAAGTCCTGGCCGCCCTGCACTCCGCCGACGAACCGGCCCTGCGCGCCCTGGCCCGCTCAGTCCTGGAAGCAGCGGCCGAAGCCGTCCGCCGCGAACTGGCGGCCGAAGTGATCGTCGGCGCCGTCGCCGAAGCCGAACTCCTCGAAGCGGAAGCAGAACAGGCGGGCTCCGACGACCTGGCAGCGGAACTCGCCGACGCCGCCGCGGAATTCGTGGACGACAGGGCGGTGGCGCTCGCCGCGCAGGCGGTGGCAGCCGCCCAGGCAGGCGACCAGGAAGCGGCCCTGACCACAGCCCACGAAGCAGCCGCCGCCGAGGAAGCAGCACTGCTGGCCGAGATGGTCGCCGCCGCCAACCGCGCCGACGAGGCGGAGGCGGCAGCAGCAGCGGCAGCGGCGGTCCAGCAGCCGGGCACCGGGGCTGAGGTGGCTGGGACGCACGCGGTGAATGGTGTGGTCGCGGGTGCGCAGGCTGATGCTGGCGGCCCGCAAGCTGATGTGGCTGGTGGCGCGCACGCCGCTGGTGAGACTCCGGCGCCCGGTGAGCAAGACAGTCGCGGCCCGCAAGCCGACGCCGCGCTTCAGTATGGAGCCGGCGGTGCGCATACCGCTGGTGAGACTCCGATGCTCGCTGAGCAAGACGCTCTCGGGCCGCAAGCCGATGCGGTCGCTCCGCATATTGGTGTTGAGCAGCAGCCGGGCTTCGCGCAGGCCGCCGCCGCCGGCGGTACGCATGCCGCGGCTGAGACTCCGGCGCCCGCTGGCCAAGACGATCGCGGCCCGCAAGCCGATGCGGCTGTTGCTTCCCAGGCCGAGCCGGACCTGCCCACCGTGCATGACCAGCACCCTGATGCCGCTGGTCCTGATGCCTCCGACCCCGATTCCGCCGACCCCGAAGCCGCCGACCCCGAAGCCGCGGCAAGCGTCGAAACCCTCTCGGTCGACGAGCGCCGCACCCGCGCGGGTCGTCGGGCGGCAGCGGTGAGTGGCGAGCCGCTTGTGCCGGGGCAGCGGGGGGCGGTGCCTCAGCAGGGTGTGGCTCCTGTGGGGGCTGAGCAGGAGGCCGAGTTGCAGTCGTTGGCTCGGGCCATGGGATTCGGCGACGGGGAGTCCTTCGTTGTGCGGGGGCCTGAGGGGGAGGTCGTCGCCGAGGGTGTGGTGCAGGCGGAGGCTGCTGAGGTGGTGGCGGTTGAGGAGCCTGTTCCGGTGGTGGAGGAGCCGGCGGTGGTGTTCCAGCCGGTGGCCGATCAGCCGACCATTGTTTACGACGGTCCCGCCGTGGTGGTGGATGAGTCGGTCGTCGATGTGGTCGAGGGGCCCGATTCCTACGTGCCGCCCGGTCAGCCCGGTGCGTTCGAGGAGCGGGCCTGGCAGCCCGGTGATTCCGACGCCGACAGCACCCACTTCGGTGCGCCTCCCGGGTACGGCCCGCCGCCGGCGCCCTCGCAGCCCTGGCGCAGCAGCAGCTGACCCGGCAGTCGACAGGCTGGCAGCGGGAGCTGGCAGGCTGGCAGGAGGCTGACAAGGCCCTACACGCCCCGGTCCGGGCTTCTCCGGGCCGGGGCGTAGCCGGGAGGCCTTGAGTCATGCTGCGAAGCCCCAGCGGGCCGCAGCAGCCCGATCAACCCTCAGGCGGCCTCAACGCCGCCGGCAACCGAAACCCCTACTCCACGACCACCGTCACCGCGAACTGCGTCCAGTCCATCGGCGACACGCATCGCTGCGTCTCCCCGCACGTCTCCCGCTGCGCCACGATCTGCGCCGTCCCCCGCGCCCGCGCCGCGAAGGTCCGTGGCGGTCCCACGCACGCGCCGCCCGGCGGCTGGCACACGATCGCCATCGGCGAGATGCCCGGGGCCAGGACGGCCGGGTTGCTCGACGTCGGTGCGGAGGGCCAGGGGAACTGCGCCGCGATCACGATGGTCCCGACGGCCACGTGGAGCGTCGTCCCGTTCTGCGCCGGGGTCACCGTCACCGTCCCGTGGGCGAGGCTCGGTGAGGACGCCGGTGAGGAGACCGGTGGCGTCGGCCGCGTCGGACGGGTCGAAGGCGGCGGGGACGGGTGTCCGGAAGCCGGGCCGGTCGCCGTAGCCGACGGCGTCCCGGGCGGCGGACTCGTCGGTCCGGTCCCACCGGGAACCCCGGTAGTCGACCCGCTCGTGGAACCCGGCATACCGGAGGTATCGGGCGTAGTGCCCGAAACGGGACCCGTGCCAGACCCCTGAGACGAGCTCGCGGAGACCGTGGCGGTGCCGGACGCCGAGCTCCCGGCGTTCACCTGATTGGCTGTCGTCGAGCAGGAAGCCGTTGTGAAACCTAGAAGAACGGCGCATGCCGCAACGCTGCTAACAGAAAGCCATCGCGGGCGCATCGCAGACCTCCTCGATGTGGGCGTTCCTGAGTCCACCCCTTGAACCTACTCCCGCAAGCCGCGCCGCCAAGGGCTTTCGGCGAGCAGGGGCGGGACCTTGGTGCAAGTCGGTCCCAGGGGGCGGGAGATGGTGCCGCCCATATCACGGCACCTCCGCTTTTATCCGGTTGGATGATCTTCGTGAGCTGATGATCGTTGATCTTCCGGTGATCTCGATCACAATTGGCCGCACCCCTGTGGCGCAGCCCACACCGCGCAGGCGTAGGATCAGCGGCGAAAGAAGGCACCGACCGTCTCGTGGCGCTCACGGTCGTGGTGTGAAACCGCCTCTCCACACACTGGGTTCACAACACGGCACTGAACGTCGCGGGAGCTTGTGAAATCAGCCACAAGTAACGTGAGCAGGGCCCACCCGTCCAGAAATTGACACAAACCTGCCTGACAGGACGTCACCGAAATGAACAGTTACGCGCCGATCCTGGTGCTCGGCGGCCTGGCCGCCGGGTTCGCCATCTTCTCGGTCGTGTCCGGGATGCTCACCGGCCCCAAGCGGTACAACCGAGCCAAGCTGGAGGCTTACGAGTGCGGCATCGAGCCCACTCCGCAGCCCGTCGGCGGCGGCCGCTTCCCGGTGAAGTACTACCTGACCGCCATGCTCTTCATCATCTTCGACATCGAAATCGTGTTCCTGTACCCGTGGGCGGTGCGGTTCGACTCGCTCGGCTGGTTCGGGCTGGTGGAGATGGTGTTCTTCATCCTCACCGTCTTCGTCGCCTACGGCTACGTGTGGCGCCGCGGTGGATTGGAATGGGACTGACAGATGGGCCTGGAAGAGAAACTGCCCGCGGGATTCCTCCTCACGACGGTGGAGGGTCTGGCGGGCTACATGCGCAAGTCGTCGGTCTGGCCGGCGACGTTCGGTCTGGCCTGCTGCGCCATCGAGATGATGGCCACCGGCGCCGGGCGCTATGACCTGGCACGCTTCGGCATGGAGCGGTTCTCCGCGACGCCGCGCCAGGCGGACCTGATGATCGTGGCGGGCCGGGTGAGCCAGAAGATGGCCCCGGTCCTGCGCCAGGTCTACGACCAGATGGCGAACCCCAAGTGGGTCATCGCGATGGGGGTCTGCGCGTCCTCCGGCGGGATGTTCAACAACTACGCGATCGTGCAGGGCGTGGACCACATCGTGCCGGTCGACATCTACCTGCCGGGCTGCCCGCCGCGGCCGGAGATGCTGCTGGACGCGATCTTGAAGCTGCACGAGCAGATCCAGAGCATGCCGCTGGGCGTGAACCGTAAGAAGGCTGCGGAAGAGGCCGAGAAGGCCGCGATGAACGCCAAGCCGACCATCCTGATGGAAGGGCTTCTCCGGTGACTGAGAACGTACCCGCGGTCCCGGAACCCGGTGCCGACTCCCCGGGCGGCGAGCTGATCGCCACCCGGAAGGGCATGTTCGGGGTCCGTAACGGCGGCGACACCTCCGGCTACGGCGGTCTGGTCCGCCGGATCGAGCTGCCCGGTGCCAGCCAGCGGCCTTACGGCGGCTACTTCGACGTGATCGCCGACGAGCTCGAGGGCGCGCTGGAGGAGCAGAGCCTGCCGGTCGAGGCGATCAGCGCCTACGTGGTGTACCGCGGGCAGCTGACCATCCACGTGCCGCGCGAACACCTCGTCCGGGTCGCCAAGACCCTGCGCGACGACCCCGCGCTGCGCTTCGAGATGTGCCTGGGCGTCACCGGGATCCACTTCCCGGAGGAGGCCGGCCGCGAACTGCACAGCGTGGTTCCGTTGCTGAGCATCACGCACAACCGCCGGATCCGCCTGGAGACCACCGCTCCGGACGTGGACCCGCACATCCCATCGCTGTTCGAGGTCTACCCGACGGTCGACTGGCACGAGCGCGAGAGCTACGACATGTTCGGCGTCATCTACGACGGCCACCCGGGCCTGACCCGGATCCTGATGCCGGACGACTGGCTGGGCCATCCCCAGCGCAAGGACTACCCGCTCGGCGGCATCCCCGTCGAGTTCAAGGGCGCGCAGATCCCGGCTCCGGACCAGCGGAGGGCCTACTCATGACAGTCATCGACGGCAGTGTCGACTACGAGGCCGACGGCGAGTCGGCCGATACCGGAAGCTTCCAGGACGCCGAAGGCATCGAGGGCCGCGTCTTCAACGTCTCCGGCGGCGACTGGGACGAGATCCTGTCCGGTCTGCAGGAGGCGCCCGAAGAGCGCATCGTCGTCAACATGGGCCCGCAGCACCCGTCCACCCACGGCGTGCTCCGGCTGATCCTGGAGATCGACGGCGAGACGGTCACCGAGGCCCGCTGCGGCATCGGCTACCTGCACACCGGTATCGAGAAGAACACCGAGTACCGCAACTGGGTGCAGGGCACGACCTTCGTGACCCGCATGGACTACCTGACGCCGCTGTTCAACGAGGCGGCGTACTGCCTGGCGGTGGAGAAGGCCCTGGACATCGAGGACCAGATCCCCGAGCGGGCCAGCGTCATCCGGGTCCTGATGATGGAGCTGAACCGGATCTCCAGCCACCTGGTGTGCCTTGCCACCGGCGGTATGGAGATGGGCGCGCTGACCATGATGACCGCGGGCTTCCGCGAGCGCGAGGAGACGCTGGACCTCTTCGAGTTCATCACCGGCCTGCGCATGAACCACGCGTACATCCGCCCCGGCGGCGTCGTGCAGGACCTGCCGCCCGGCGCGGTGGACAAGATCGGCAGCTACATCAAGCTGATGCGCAAGCGCTTCCCGGACTACGCGAAGCTGTGCAACGAGAACCCGATCTTCAAGGGCCGCACCGAGGGCGTGGGCCACCTGGACCTGGCCGGCTGTATGGCGCTGGGCATCACCGGCCCGGTGCTGCGCAGCACCGGCCACCCGCACGACCTGCGTAAGTCCGAGCCCTACTGCGGCTACGAGACCTACGACTTCGAGGTCGCCACCTGGGACACCAGCGACGCCTACGGCCGCTACCGGGTCCGGCTGACCGAGATGTACGAGTCGCTGAAGATCGTCGAGCAGTGCCTGGACCGCATCCAGCGCACCCAGGGCCAGCCGGTCATGGTCGAGGACAAGAAGATCGCCTGGCCCGCGCAGCTCGCCCTGGGCAGCGACGGCATGGGCAACAGCCTGGACCACATCCGGCACATCATGGGCGACTCCATGGAGGCCCTGATCCACCACTTCAAGCTGGTCACCGAGGGCTTCCACGTCCCGGCCGGCCAGGTCTACGCGGCGGTGGAGTCGGCGAAGGGCGAGTTGGGCGTGCACGTCGTCTCCGACGGCGGGACGCGCCCGTACCGGGTCCACTTCCGGGACCCGTCCTTCACGAACCTGCAGGCGACCGCGGCGATGTGCGAGGGCGGCCAGTTGGCCGACGTCATCGTCGCCGTCGCCTCCCTGGACCCGGTTATGGGTGGTGTGGACCGTTGAGCAACTACGAACACCTGACGAAGCTGGACGAGGACGCCGCGGCGGTCATCGCCCGCTACCCGCAGTCCGGCTCGGCTCTGCTGCCTCTGCTGCACCTGGTGCAGAGCGAGGAGGGCTTCGTCTCCCCGGCGGGCATCGAATACTGCGCCGACAAGCTGGGCCTGTCCACCGCCGAGGTCTCGGCGGTGTCGACGTTCTACACCATGTACAAGCGGCGCCCGGTCGGCGACTACCACGTCGGCGTGTGCACCAACACCCTGTGCGCGGTGATGGGCGGCGACGCCATCTTCGCCACGCTCAAGGACCACCTGAGCGTCGGCAACGACGAGACCACCGAGGACGGCAAGCTGACGCTGGAGCACATCGAGTGCAACGCGGCCTGCGACTACGCCCCGGTGATGATGGTCAACTGGGAGTTCATGGACGACATGAACCCCGACAAGGCGGTCGGCCTGGTCGACGAGTTGCGCGCGGGCAAGGTGGTCCACTCCACCCGGGGCCCGGCGCTGTGCACCTTCAAGCAGGCCGAGCGGATCCTGGCCGGGTTCGAGGACCCGCGCGAGGGCGCGGTGGCCGGCGGCGGGGCCGCGGGCCACGCCACGCTGGCCGGTCTGCTCGTCTCGCAGGGCCGCACTCCCACCGGTCCCGCGGTCACCACGGAGGCGTCCGAGTAATGGCACCCGAACTCACTCCCGTCCTGTCGCGCGGTTGGCTGGACTCCGAGCCCTGGACGCTCGCCGGCTACCAGCGGCGCGACGGCTACACCGCGGTCAAGCAGGCGCTGCGGATGCACCCCGACGAGGTGATCCAGCTCGTCAAGGACTCCGGACTGCGCGGCCGCGGCGGCGCGGGCTTCCCCACCGGCATGAAGTGGGGCTTCATCCCGCAGAACGACGGCAAGCCGCACTACCTGGTGGTGAACGCGGACGAGTCCGAGCCGGGCACGTGCAAGGACATCCCGTTCATGATGGCCGACCCGCACGAGCTGGTGGAAGGCGTGATCATCGCGTGCTACGCGATCCGCGCCAGCCACGCGTTCATCTATGTGCGCGGTGAAGTGCTGCACGTCCTGCGCCGGTTGCAGGCGGCAGTGAGCGAGGCCTACGCGGCCGGATACCTCGGCAAGGGCGTCTTCGGCACCGACTTCGACCTCGAACTCACCGTGCACGGCGGCGCCGGGGCGTACATCTGCGGCGAGGAGACGGCACTGCTGGACTCCCTGGAAGGCAAGCGTGGGCAGCCTCGTCTGCGTCCTCCCTTCCCGGCTGTCGCAGGGCTCTACGCCAGCCCCACATGTGTCAATAACGTCGAGTCCATCGGTTCGGTTCCCGCGATCGTCCGCAACGGCGTGGACTGGTTCAAGGGCATGGGCAGCGAGAAGTCCCCGGGCTTCACGCTGTACTCGCTGTCCGGCCACGTGAAGTATCCCGGCCAGTACGAGGCTCCGCTGGGCATCACGCTGCGCGAGCTGCTGGACTACGCCGGCGGCGTCCGGCCCGGCCACCGCCTGAAGTTCTGGACCCCCGGCGGCTCCTCGACCCCGATGTTCACCGAGGAGCAGCTGGACGTCCCGCTGGACTACGAGGGTGTCGGCGCGGCCGGCTCCATGCTCGGCACCAAGGCGTTGCAGATCTTCGACGAGACCACCTGCGTGGTGCGCGCCGCGCTGCGCTGGACCGAGTTCTACGCCCACGAGTCCTGCGGCAAGTGCACCCCCTGCCGCGAGGGCACCTACTGGCTCGTGCAGATCCTCAAGCGTATGGAGAAGGGCGAGGGCACCGAAGAGGACCTCGGCAAGCTCCTGGACCTGTGCGACAACATCGTGGGCAAGGCCTTCTGCGCCCTCGGCGACGGTGCCGCCGCGCCGATCCAGTCCTCGCTCAAGTACTTCCGGGACGAGTACCTGGAGCATTTCGAACGCGGCGGGTGCCCCTTCGACCCGTCCCTGTCCACCGCGTGGGCCGACGGCCCGCTGTCGTTCGCGAGGACCAGCGCATGACCGTGACCACAACGAATTCCAACGACAGCGGCAAGGAGGTGGCGGTGCCCACGCCACCCCCGGTCGAGCTCGTGACGATCACCATCGACGGTGTCGAGCTCCAGGTGCCGAAGAACGAGCTGATCATCCGCAGCGCGGAGCGGATCGGCACGCAGATCCCCCGGTTCTGCGACCATCCGCTGCTGGCGCCGGTCGGCGCCTGCCGGCAGTGCATCGTCGAGGTGGAGGGCCAGCGCAAGCCGGTGGCCTCCTGCACCACGACGGTCGCCGAGGGCATGGTGATCCACACCCAGCTGTCCTCGCCGGTCGCCGAGAAGGCCCAGCGCGGGGTGATGGAGCTGTTGCTCATCAACCACCCGCTGGACTGCCCGATCTGCGACAAGGGCGGCGAGTGCCCGCTCCAGAACCAGGCGATGAGCACCGGCGCCGGGGAGTCCCGGTACGAGGGGGCCAAGCGCACCTTCCCCAAGCCGATCAACATCTCCAGCCAGGTGCTGCTGGACCGCGAGCGCTGCGTGTCCTGCGCGCGGTGCACCCGGTTCGCCGACCAGATCGCCGGCGACCCGTTCATCACGCTGATCGAGCGCGGCTCGGAGCAGCAGGTCGGGATCTCGGTGGCCGAGGACCAGGACTTCGCGTCCTACTTCTCCGGCAACACCGTGCAGATCTGCCCGGTCGGCGCGCTGACCGGCGCGGCCTACCGGTTCCGCTCGCGGCCCTTCGACCTGGTGTCCTCGCCGAGTGCCTGTGAGCACTGCGCGGCCGGTTGCGCGCTGCGCACCGACCACCGGCGCGGCAAGGTCACCCGGCGGATGGCGATCGACGACCCGCAGGTGAACGAGGAGTGGAACTGCGACAAGGGACGCTGGGCGTTCCAGTACGCGCAGGCCCCCGGCGCCAAGCGGATCACCTCGCCGCAGATCCGCGACCGCGAGTCCGGCGAGCTGCGTCCGGCCTCCTGGCCGGAGGCGCTGGCCTTCGCGGCCGACGGGCTGAACGCGGCCCGGGGCCGTGCGGCCGCTCTGGTCGGCGGCCGGCTCACGCTTGAGGACGCCTACGCGTACGCGAAGTTCACCCGGATCGCGTTGGAGACCAACGACATCGACTTCCGGGCCCGGCCGCACTCCGAGGAGGAGGCCGAGTTCCTGGCCTCGCAGGTCGCCGGCTCCGGCCTGGCGACCACCTACGGCGACCTGGACCTCGCTCCGGCCGTGCTGCTGGTCGGCTTCGAGCCGGAAGAGGAGTCGCCGATCGTCTTCCTGCGGCTGCGCAAGAACGTGCTGGCCCGCAAGCTCGCCGTCTCGGCCATAGCGCCGTACGCGACCCGCGGGCTGGAAAAGCTCAAGGGCTCGCTGCTGAAGGCGGCGCCGCTCACCGAGCCGGCGTTCCTCGCGGCCCTGGCCGACGGCGGCTCGGACTCCGGTCTGGACGCCGCCGGCCTGAAGACCGCCGAGGACCTGCGCAAGCCCGGGGCGGTGATCCTGGTCGGCGAGCGGCTGGCCGCCGTGCCCGGCGCGCTCACCGCCGCGGTGAAGCTGGCCGGGGTGACCGGCGCGAAGCTGGCGTGGATCCCGCGCCGGGCCGGGGAGCGCGGCGCGCTGGAGGCCGGCGCGCTGCCGAACCTGCTGCCCGGCGGCCGTCCGGCCACCGACCCCGAGGCCCGCACCGAGGTCGCCGCCCGCTGGGGCGTCGGCAACCTGCCGGGCGCCTTCGGGCGCGGGACCGCGGAGATCATCCAGACCGCGGCCCTGGGCGGGATCGCCGGCCTGGTGGTCGCCGGCGTCGACCCCTACGACCTGGCCGATCCGCAGGAGTTCCTGGACGCCCTGGACCGGGTGCCCTTCCTGGTCTCGCTGGAGTTCCGGCACACCGCGGTCACCGAGCGGGCGCACGTGGTGTTCCCGGTCGCCCCGGTCGCCGAGAAGTCCGGGACCTTCGTGGACTGGGAGGGCCGCGCGCGGCCCTTCGAGACCGCGCTGGACGCCGACGCGGTCCAGGCCGCGGGTCTGGGCGAGATGCCGGACCTGCGGGTGCTGGACCGGATCGCCGACGCCATGGACGTGCACCTGGGCCTGCCGACGGTCGGCGCCGCCCGGCACGAGCTGGCCCAGCTGGGGCTGTGGAACCGGGAGAAGACCCCGGCACTGGCCGGCACCCCGGCCGATCTGCCCAAGCCGGCGGTCGGCGAGGCCGTACTGGCCACCTGGCACCTGCTGCTGGACGCCGGCTCGCTCCAGGCGCACGAGCCGTTCCTGGCCGGCACCGGCAAGCCCACCGTGGTCCACCTGAGCAAGGAGACCGCTTCGGAGATCCAGGCCGCCGAGGGCGACCTGGTCACCGTCTCCAACGAGCACGGCTCGATCACCCTGCCGCTGCGGATCGCCGACCTGGCCGGCCGCGTGGTGTGGCTGCCGACGAACTCCAAGGGTTCGCAGGTGCGCCGCTCGCTGCGCGCGGACACCGGATCGCTGGTCAAGATCGCGCGCGCCACAACGGATGTGGAGGCCACCGCGTGAGCGCCCTGGCACTCATCGGCCCGCTGACGGCCGACGCCACCACCCCAACGAACTACGAGAACCTGTCGTTCTTCGGCCGGGACCCGTGGTGGCTGATCCTGATCAAAGTGGTCGCGGTCTTCGCGTTCCTGGTCGTCACGGTTCTGATGGCGATCCTGTTCGAGCGCAAGATCGTCGGCTACATGCAGCAGCGCATCGGGCCCAACCGCACCGGTCCCTGGGGCCTGCTCCAGTCGTTGGCCGACGGCGTGAAGCTGATGCTCAAGGAAGACATCATCCCGACGGCGGCGGACAAGCTGGTCTTCATCATCGCGCCGCTGATCGCCACGATCCCGGCGTTCCTGGCGATCGCCGTGGTGCCCTTCGGCCCGGCGAACAACCAGGTGTCGATCTTCCACCACCGGACTCCGCTCCAGCTGACCGACCTGCCGGTCGCCATCCTGTATGTGCTGGCCGCGACCTCGATCGGGATCTACGGCATCGTGCTGGCGGGCTGGGCCTCCGGCTCGACCTACCCGCTGCTGGGCGCTCTGCGCTCCACCGCGCAGATGATCTCCTACGAGATCGCGATGTCGCTGTCCTTCGTGGCGGTGTTCATCTACGCCGGCACGATGAGCACCTCGGGCATCGTGAACAGCCAGCACAGCTGGTGGAACTGTCTGCCGCTGCTGCCCTCCTTCCTCATCTACGTGGTGTCGATGGTCGGCGAGACCAACCGCGCGCCGTTCGACCTCCCGGAGGCCGAGGGCGAGCTGGTCGGCGGGTTCCACACCGAGTACTCCTCGATCAAGTTCGCGCTGTTCTTCCTGGCCGAGTACATCAACATGGTCACGGTCTCCTCGCTGGCCGTGCTGATGTTCCTCGGCGGCTGGCACGCCCCGTTCGGCCTGGTCTCGGTCTGGCACGGCGCGAACAGCGGCTGGTGGCCGGTGCTGTGGTACGTGATCAAGCTCGTGCTGTTCATGCTCTTCTTCTTCTGGCTGCGGGCCACGCTGCCCCGCCTGCGCTACGACCAGTTCATGAAGCTGGGCTGGAAGGTGCTCATCCCGGCCTCCCTGGTCTGGCTGCTGGCGGTGGCCGTGGTGCGGACCCTGAAGAACGAGGGCGACCTGAACCGCTCGCACCTGATCTACATCCTCGGCCCGGTGGTCGCGGTGCTGGTGGTCCTGTGGATCGTCAGCGAACTGCGCTACCGGCAGACCAGCGCCGTGGAGAAGGCGGAGGAGGCCGCCACGGCGGCCAAGCCGTTCGACCCGATGGACGGCGGCTTCCCGGTGCCGCCGCTGCCCGGCCAGACGCTGCCGGCGTTCACGCCGCGCCGGCCTCGGGCCGCTCTGGTGGGCGCCCTGGTGGAATCCGCCGAGGCGTCCGAACTCGAAGCAGGAGACCCCGATGTCTGACCAGCAGAACCCTTACTCCGGTAAGGAGAAGCCCAAGAACCCGCTCGCCGGGGTGGCCGGGTTCGGCGTCACCTTCTCGACGATGTTCAAGAAGCGGACGACCGAGCAGTACCCCGAGGAGCCCAAGCAGACCGCGCTGCGGTTCCACGGCCGGCACCAGCTCAACCGGCACCCCGACGGCCTGGAGAAGTGCATCGGCTGCGAGCTGTGCGCCTGGGCCTGTCCGGCGGACGCCATCTACGTGGAGGGCGCGGACAACACCGACGAGGAGCGCTACTCCCCGGGTGAGCGCTATGGCCGCGTCTACCAGATCAACTACCTGCGCTGCATCCTGTGCGGGCTGTGCATCGAGGCCTGCCCGACCCGGGCGCTGACCATGACCAACGAGTTCGAGCTCGCCGACACCTCGCGGGCCAGCCTCATCTACACCAAGGACGAGCTGCTGGCCGGCTTGACCGAGGGCATGGTCGAATCGCCGCACTCGATCTTCCCGGGCATGTCCGCCCAGGACTACTACGAGGGCAAGGTCTCCGCGGCCGCGCCGGGCACCGTCCCGCAGCAGCGCGGCTCGCAGGCCAAGCCCGAACCGGACGGGGAGGACGCCTGATGAGCCTTCCGCTCGCTGTGGCCGACCAGGGCGTCACCCTGGCCGCCGGACTCAGCAAGACCTCCGACGGCGAGGCCTTCCAGTTCTACGTCCTCGGCGCCGTGGCGGTGCTCGGGGCGCTCGGGACGGTCTTCGCCAAAAAGGCCGTACACTCGGCGCTCTCGCTGGCCATGACCATGATCTGCCTGGCGATGTTCTACCTGGCGCAGGGGGCGTACTTCCTGGGCGTGGTGCAGATCGTCGTCTACACCGGCGCGATCATGATGCTGTTCCTGTTCGTGCTGATGCTGGTCGGCGTTTCCAGCGCCGACTCCCTGGTGGAGACCATCAAGGGCCAGCGCAAGCTGGCGGTGCTGGCCGCGATCGCGTTCGCGGTGCTGGTGATGGTGGCCCTGGGCCACGCCCGGCTGGGCACCTTCCAAGGCGCGGGACCGGCCAACGCCGGCGGCGGCAACGTCAAGAACCTCGCGGACCTGATCTTCAGCAAGTACTTCTGGGCCTTCGAGGTCACCTCGGCGCTGCTGATCACCGCCGCGGTCGGCGCGATGGTGATGACCCACCGCGAGCGCCTGGTGGCCCGCAAGTCGCAGAAGGAACTGGTCGAGGAGCGGGTGCGCACCGGCAAGCGGATGACGCCGCTGCCGACCCCGGGCGTCTACGCCCGGCACAACGCGGTGGACATCCCCGCGCTGCTGCCGGACGGCTCGGTCGCCGAGGACTCGGTGAACGCCACCCTGCAGGCCCGCACTCCGGTGCGCGACGCGGTCGGCCTGACCGCGGTCACGCGGGAGAACATGGCGCTGCCGCACCAGGGCGAGGCTCCGGAACTCGAAAACGCCTCGACGAACGGAGCAGCGGAGTGAACCCCGACAACTATCTCTTCCTGTCGGCGCTCCTGTTCACGATCGGCGCCTTCGGGGTGCTGATCCGCCGGAACGCCATCGTGGTCTTCATGTGCGTCGAGCTGATGCTCAACGCCGTGAACCTGACGCTGGTGACCTTCTCCCGCATGCACGGCGACCTCACCGGACAGGTCATCGCCTTCTTCACGATGGTGGTGGCGGCCGCGGAGGTCGTGGTCGGTCTGGCCATCATCGTGTCCGTGTTCCGTACCCGCCGCTCGGCTTCTGTCGACGACGCAAACCTGCTGAAGTACTGAGAGGCGGGCCGAGTAAGCAATGGAAAGTCTCATCTGGCTTGTCCCCGGACTGCCGCTCTTCGGCGCGGCGATCCTGCTCCTCGGGGGCAAGCGCACCAACGCCTGGGGACACCTGCTCGGGTGTCTCGCGGCGCTGGGCAGCTTCGCCCTCGCGGCGGGGCTGTTCTTCACGATGCTCGGCAAGCACGGCGCCGCGCGCTCGATGCACCAGCACTTGTACTCCTGGGTCCCGGTGCCCGGCACGGGGCAGCACCCGTTCCAGGCCGACGTGGCCTTCCAGCTCGACCAGCTCTCCGTGGTCTTCATCCTGCTGATCACCGGTGTCGGATCCCTGATCCACATCTACTCGATCGGCTACATGAGCCACGACCCCGAGCGCCGGAAGTTCTTCAGCTACCTGAACCTCTTCCTGGCCGCGATGCTGATCCTGGTGCTGGCCGACAACTACCTGCTGCTGTACGTCGGCTGGGAGGGCGTCGGTCTGGCCTCGTACCTGCTGATCGGGTTCTGGCAGGCCAAGCCGAGCGCGGCGGCCGCGGCGAAGAAGGCGTTCGTCGTGAACCGGGTCGGCGACGTCGGGCTGTCGATCGCGATCATGCTGATGTTCGTCACGTTCGGCTCGTTCAACTTCGGGACGGTCTTCGGCACCGCCGGCGGGGCCTCCAAGGGCACGCTGACCGCGATCGGCATCATGCTCCTGCTGGCCGCCTGCGGTAAGTCGGCGCAGTTCCCGCTCCAGTCCTGGCTCGGCGACGCGATGGAGGGCCCGACTCCGGTCAGTGCCCTGATCCACGCCGCGACCATGGTGACCGCCGGCGTCTACCTGATCGTCCGCTCGCACGCGATCTTCGACCTGTCGCCGACCGCGCGCCTGCTGGTGACCATCGTCGGCGCGATCACGCTGCTGTTCGGTGCGATCGTCGGTTGCGCCAAGGACGACATCAAGAAGAGCCTGGCCGGCTCCACGATGTCGCAGATCGGCTACATGATCCTGGCCGCGGGCCTGGGCCCGATCGGCTACGCGTTCGCGATCATGCACCTGGTCACCCACGGCTTCTTCAAGGCCGGGCTGTTCCTCGGTGCCGGATCGGTCATGCACGGCATGGACGACGAGGTGAACATGCGCCACTACGGCGGCCTTCGGAAGTACATGCCGATCACCTTCGGCACGTTCTTCCTCGGCTACCTGGCGATCATCGGCTGCCCGCCGTTCTCCGGGTTCTACTCCAAGGACAAGATCATCGAGGCCGCCTTCAGCAAGGGCGGCACCTCGGGCTGGATCCTCGGCGGCGCGGCCCTGCTGGGCGCGCTGATCACCGCGTTCTACATGACCCGCATGGTGATCATGACCTTCTTCGGTGAGAAGCGCTGGGTGCCGGACGCCGAGGGCCACGAGCCGCACCCGCACGAGTCGCCGCTGTCCATGGGCCTGCCGATGCTGCTGCTGGCCGTCGGTTCGGTGGCCGCGGGCTTCCTGTTCTCCATGAACTCGGCGTTCGTGAACTGGCTGGAGCCGGTGACCGGGCCGCGCGCGGAGGGCAAGCTGCCCGGCGGCCTGAACTCCACGACGCTGTCGATCATCACGTTGGCGGCGGTGGCCGTGGGCGTGGCGATCGCCGTGGTGAAGTACGGCACCGGCAAGGTGCCGGCGGTCGCCCCGCGCGGCAGCTTCATCACCGTGGCGGCCCGCAAGGACCTGTACGGCGACGCCTTCAACGAGGCGGCGCTGATGCGGCCCGGTCAGTACCTGACCCGCACCCTGGTCTACACCGACAACCGCGGCGTGGACGGGGCGATCAACGGCCTGGCCGCGCTGGTCGGCGGGACTTCCGGGCGGCTGCGACGGCTCCAGACCGGGTTCGTCCGCTCCTACGCCTTGTCCATGTTCGGAGGCGCGGCCGCCCTGGTCGCCGCGATCCTCTTCGCGAAGCTCTAAAGGGAGAGATGGAGATGAGCAGCTTTCCCTGGTTGACCACGATGGGCGTGGTCCCGTTGGTGGGGTCCGCTCTGGTGGCCACGTTGCCGAAAGAGCGGAGCGCGGCCGCCAAGAAGATCGCGCTGACCTTCAGTGTGGCGACGTTCGGCGTCGCGGCGTTGATGGCCACCCAGTTCAAGAAGGGCGGCTCCCGGTTCCAGTTCACCGAGAGCCACCAGTGGATCAAGGCCTTCAACATCAACTACGGCCTCGGGGTGGACGGCATCGCCCTGGTGCTGATCTTGATGACCACGGTCCTGATGCCGGTGGTCATGCTCGCGGCCTGGAACGACGCCGACGAGGCACAGGCTGACGGACGCCGCTCGGTGCGCGCCTACTTCGCGCTGTACCTGCTGTTGGAGACGATGATGATCGGGGTCTTCGCGGCCACCGATCTGTTCCTGTTCTACGTGTTCTTCGAAGCCATGCTGATCCCGATGTACTTCCTCATCGGCGGCTTCGGCGGACCGCAGCGCTCCTACGCCGCGGTGAAGTTCCTGCTGTACTCGCTGTTCGGCGGCCTGTTCATGCTGGCCGCGCTGATCGGCCTGTACGTCGCCTCCGGCAAGCACCTGGGCACCGGGACCTTCGACTTCAACACCCTGGCCAACGCCGTGGCCTCCGGTCAGCTGGGCATCAGCCCGGGGCTGTCCAAGGCGCTGTTCCTCGGATTCTTCGTGGCCTTCGCGGTCAAGGCGCCGCTGTTCCCGTTCCACACCTGGCTGCCGGACGCCGCCGCCGAGGCCACGCCGGGTTCGGCGGTGCTGCTGGTCGGCGTGCTGGACAAGGTCGGCACCTTCGGGATGCTGCGGTACTGCCTGGAGCTGTTCCCCGGCGCCTCGAAGTTCTTCACCCCGATGGTGATCGGGATGGCGATCGTCGGCACTTTGTACGGCGCGCTGCTGGCCATCGGCCAGACCGACATCAAGCGCCTGATCGCCTACACCTCGATCTCCCACTTCGGGCTGATCACCCTCGGGGTGTTCGCGATGACCTCGGCGGGTCAGAGCGGCGCCTCGCTCTACATGGTGAACCACGGCCTGTCCACCGGCGCGCTGTTCATCGTCGCCGGCTTCCTGATCTCCCGCCGCGGCTCGCAGCTGATCGACGACTACGGTGGGGTGAACAAGGTCGCGCCGAAGCTGGCCGGCGTGTTCCTGATCGCCGGGCTGTCCTCGCTGGCGCTGCCGGGCCTGTCCTCCTTCGTCTCGGAGTTCCTGGTCCTGGTCGGCACCTTCGAGCGCTACAAGGCGGTGGCGATCGTGGCCACCTGCGCGATCATCCTGGCCGCGCTGTACGTGCTCTGGCTCTACCAGCGGACCATGACCGGCCCGCTGAAGGCCGGGCTGGAGGGCATGAAGGACCTGCGGGCCCGCGAGGTGGTCGCCGTGGCGCCGCTGATCGCGCTGATCATCGGTCTGGGCTTCTACCCCAAGCCGATCCTCGACGTGGTCAACCCCTCCGTTAAAACCACTCTGCAACACGTTCAGAAACAGGACCCGGCTCCGGCCCTGAACGCGCAGACCTCGGAGAAGGTGGACTCCAAGTGAGCGTTCTGACGTCTCTTCTCGCCGCCTCGCCCGGTGACCCGACGAACCCCGGCGGCGGCCTGGGCGGCGCGACCTCCACGGTGACGAACACCTTCACCGCGCCGCACGTCGAGTACCGGGCGCTGATGCCGATGCTGGTGGTGTTCGGCGCCGCGACGGTCGGCATCCTCATCGAGGCCTTCCTGCCGCGCACCCGGCGGTACTGGCCGCAGGTCGGCGTCTCGCTGGCCGGGGTCGTGGTGGCCTTCTGCTTCGTGGTGGCCAACCACGGCATGGCCGAGACCACCGCCGCCGACGCGGTGTCGGTGGACGGCGTGACGCTGTTCCTGCAGGGCACCATCTTGTTGCTGGCCCTGCTCGCCTTGCTGCTGGTCGCCGAGCGCGGGACCGGGCTGGTCGACCTGGACGCGTTCACCGCGCAGGGCGCCACCACCCCGGGCTCCGGCGGTGAGCGCGCGGCGGACGCCGCCGGGCTGCGCACCACCGAGGTCTTCCCGCTGATGCTGTTCTCGGTCGGCGGCATGCTGCTCTTCCCGGCCGCGAACGACCTGCTGACGTCCTTCGTGGCGCTGGAAGTGCTGTCGCTGCCGCTGTACCTGCTGTGCGGTCTGGCCCGGCGCCGCCGCCTGCTGTCGCAGGAAGCGGCGATGAAGTACTTCCTGCTCGGGGCGTTCTCCTCGGCGTTCTTCCTGTACGGCGTCGCGTTGCTCTACGGCTACGCCGGCTCGGTGCGGCTGTCCGACATCGCGACCGCGATCACCTCCTCGCCGCACTCCGACGTGCTGGTGCTGGCCGGTGTCGCGCTGCTGGCGGTCGGACTGCTGTTCAAGGTCGGCGCGGTGCCGTTCCACGCCTGGACCCCGGACGTGTACCAGGGCGCGCCGACCCCGATCACCGCGTTCATGGCCGCGGCGACCAAGGTGGCCGCGTTCGGCGCCCTGCTGCGCATCACCTACGTGGCGCTGCCGGGACTGCGCTGGGACTGGCGCCCGGTGCTGTGGGGCGTGGCGATCCTGACCATGCTGGTCGGCGCGATCCTGGCGATCACCCAGCGCGACATCAAGCGGATGCTGGCGTACTCGGCGATCCTCAACGCCGGGTACATCCTGCTCGGCGTGATCTCCACGACCTCCAAGGGCGTGAGCTCGACGCTGTTCTACCTGGCGGCGTACGGGTTCGCGACGATCGGCGCGTTCGCGGTCGTGACCCTGGTGCGCGAGTCGGTGCGCGGCGGATCGGACTCCGGGGACGGCGGCGAGGAGGACTCGGTGACGGTCGGCGGCGAGGCCACCGACCTGTCGGCCTGGGCCGGCCTGGGCCGGCGCTCACCGTTGCTGGCGGCCTGTTTCACGGTGTTCATGCTGGCCTTCGCGGGCATCCCGCTGACGTCCGGCTTCACCGGGAAGTTCGCGCTGTTCACGGCGGCGATCGACGGCGGCGCCTGGCCGCTGGTGATCGTCGGTGTCATCGCCTCGGCGGCCGCGGCGTTCTTCTACGTCCGTGTCATCGTCCTGATGTACTTCAGCGAACCGCTGCGCGAGCAGGGGGCGGGCCCGATCGTGGTGGTGCCCTCGCCGATGACCACGGTCGCGCTCACCGTCACGGTGGCGCTGACCATCGCCCTCGGTGTGCTCCCGCAGATGGCGCTGGACCTCGCGGACAAGGCGGCGTACTTCGTGCAGTAGCCCCGGCTACCGGCAGCGATGCCCCGGATCACCTCGGTGATCCGGGGCTCAATCATTGGCCCTGGTACGTTGACCGGCCGGGGCGGCTCTCCCCGGAAAGTGCTGCCAGATAACCTAGTGAAGAACATGTGAAGCACCTCCTGACGAATGAGCGCGACCGCCGAGGCCGAGTAGGCCGAGAACTCGACCAGGCCGATGGTCTGGCCCGAGCCGTTGTCGCCGGCGGCGATCGGGCTGGTGAGGTTGTAGCCGCCGCGCGCCTTGGTCGGCGTCAGGACG
>NZ_JAAFZA010000142.1 GCF_015356865.1 Catenulispora pinisilvae | reverse complement strand
CGCCCACTTCCCCGCCCTCCCCCGCCTCCCCGCGGACAATCGCAGGGCTTTACTTTAGGCCTGGGGTGATGAGAAACCCGTGTTCAGAAGGCTAGTCAGACGTAGTCGAAGTGCTTGATTCATGTGGCCGAATCAGTGAGGGGACGAGACACGACGTCGGGACCGCCGTCTGCATCGGCATCCGGGAAACGACGACGGACAGTGCCAGGTACTCGGTCGGCTTTGGCACGTGCTGCGCGATAGTTGGGATCCCGACGATCGTGTTCTGCTCCACGGCGCCGCCGCGAGCAAGCACAGCGGCGGCGCCGTGGCGAAAGCGGAGCGGCGACAGCGCGGGCGCCGCTACCGAATGGAAGCGGAGCTCAAGACGGAAGAGCGCCGAGCGCGGTTGTTCGGGAACGCCTACAGGTGACGATCGCGGTGACCCCGCCACTGTGAATGGTGCCAGTGGTGTGGCTGCCCTGGGCCGCCTGCACCGAAAGCGGACATCTGAAAGCGGCGGACGTGATCGGCTTCGTGGGACTCGGGATGCTGGCCGTGATGGTCCCGGCCGTGTCGGCGGTCCGGCGACGCAGGCCGGTACAGGACCAGCTACCCGGGGTCAGCTCGGCGGCACGTCGTAGGTGACTTCGATGCCGCGCACGAACCGGTCCACGTACCTGCGCCGGGAGTCTAGGACTCCACAGCCGCGGCCTGCGCACCCTGCGCCGCTTCATAAGCCGCATAAGCAGCGGCCTTCTCCGCATCGATCTGCCGCCCGGCCCTCAGTGCCCAGTACCAGAGCAGCGTGAAGCAGCCGCCGATGAAGAACATGTCCGTGATCACGAAGCCGGCGACGATCAGCGCCGCCTGCAACACCCAGCTCACCGAGTACGCCCACTGCTTGCGGAGCATGCCGCACAGGAGGGCGGCCAGGGCCATGCCGGGGCCGCAGATGGCCCAGACCGTGCCGGTGCTCAGGTCGCTGAGTTTCATCGCCACCAGGGCGAAGAAGAGGATCACCAGGACCTCGAAGCACAGTACCGAGGCCGCCATCCGTCGGACCATCATCGGTCGTCACCGCCGTACTCATCTTCGAAATCAGACACAGTGTCGGTCAAGTCTTCGCGGTCGCCTCGCCGGCCGCCTTCCCGGTCCCCGCCGCCTTCGCCGTCCCCGTCGCCGTCCCGGTCCCCGAAGAGGTCCAGGTCCCGGTCGTCGAAGTCCTCCTTCTCGGCGTCCTCAAACCGGACGTCCTCGAAGGAGTGCCGGTCCACGACGCGCTCGACGCCGTCCCGCACCAGCAGGGTACGCGCCTGGCCCGCGGTGACCACCGAGCCGGTCACGATGACGCCCGCGCCGGCGGAGGTGCCGGCCGGGATGGCCTCTTCGGCCAGGCCGATGGCCAGGTCGATGGCGTCGTCCAGGCGGGTGGCGAGGTGGACGCGCTCGGCGCCGAAGATCTCGGTGGCCAGTTCGGCCAGGACCGCGGCCGGCATGGCGCGTTCGGTGGTGTTCTGGGTGATCACGACCTCGTTCAGGGCCGGCTCCAGGACCTCCAGGATCCCGGCCACGTCCTTGTCCCGCATCATGCCGAGGACGCCGACCAGGTGGTCGAAGGAGAAGTCGTCGCCCAGGGCCTGGACGGTGGCGCGGGCGCCGGCCGGGTTGTGGGTGGCGTCCACGATGACGGTCGGGCCGCGGCGGACCACCTCCAGCCGGCCCGGCGAGGTGACCTTGGCGAACGCCTCGCGGACCACGTCGGGGTCCAGGGCGGTGCCGCCGCGGCCGACGCCGAGGAAGGCCTCGACCGCGGCCAGCGCGGTGGCCGCGTTGTGCGCCATGTGCGCGCCGTACAGCGGCAGGAAGACGTCGGTGTACTCGCTGGCCAGGCCCTTGAGCGTCACCAGTTGGCCGCCGACCGCCTGCTGGCGCTCCACGACGCCGTACTCCAGGCCCTCGCGGGCCACGGTGGCGTGCACCTCGCCGGCCCGGCGCAGGATCACCTCGGCGGCCTCCAGCGGCTGCTGGGCCATGATGACCAGCGCGTCCTCCTTGATGATCCCGGCCTTCTCCGAGGCGATCAGGGCCGGGGTGTCACCGAGGATGTGCGCGTGGTCGACGTCGATCGGGGTGATCACCGCGACCTGGCCGTCGGCGACGTTGGTGCAGTCCCAGGTGCCGCCCAGGCCCACTTCCAGCACCGCGGCGTCGACCGGGGCGTCGGCGAAGGCCGCGAACGCCATGCCGGTGATCACCTCGAAGAAGGACAGCGGGAACTCCTGCGAGCCGTCCACGATGTCCACGTAGGGCCGGATGTCCTCGTAGACCTCGACGAAGCGCCGAATGGGGATCGGCGCTCCGTCCAGGGTGATGCGCTCGTTCATCGACTCCAGGTGCGGGGACGTGAACCGGCCGGTGCGCAGGTTGAGCTCGCGCAGCAGGGTCTCGATCATCCGCGCGGTGGACGTCTTGCCGTTCGTCCCCGTGATGTGGATGACCGGGTAGGCCTTCTGGGGGTCGCCCAGCAGCTCGGTCAGGGCCCGGACCCGTGCCAGGGTCGGGTCCATCTTGGTCTCCGGCCAGCGCTCCAGGAGCTCGTGCTGGACTTCCTCGAACTGCTCCTGGAGCTCGGGATCGACGTTTTTCGCCATGAGGTAGATGGTTCCTTATCGCGGCCGAGTAGGCCGATCAGGCAGACGGCAACGCTTCGAGCTGGGCGCCCACCCGGGCGATGTCGCTCTCGGCGTCGGCCAGCCGCTTACGGATCTTGTCCACCACGGCGTCGGGCGCCTTGGCCAGGAAGTCGGCGTTGCCGAGCTTCGCGGTCGCCTGCTCGACCTCCTTGCGCGCGGCGGCCAGGCCCTTCTCCAGCCGCTTGCGCTCGGCGGCGACGTCGATGGTGCCGGAGGTGTCCAGCTCCACCTTCGCGCCGGTCGCGGCCAGGGTCGCCGTCGCGGCGAACCCGTCCTCGGGCGCGGTGAGCCGGTTCAGCAGCCGGATCGCCGGCTCCTGCCCGGCCAGCTTCGCATCGGTCAGCGTCAGCCGCGCGGCCACCCGCTGGGTGTCCTTCACGCCCTGGTCGGTGCGGAACCGGCGCACCTCGGTCACGACCTCCTGCACGGCCTCGATCACCGCCTCGGCGGCCTTGTCGGTCCGCGCCGGGTCGGCCCGCGGCCACTCGGCGATCACGATCGACTCCCGGCCGGTGAGCGCGGTCCACAGCGTCTCGGTCACGTACGGCACGGCCGGGTGCAGCAGCCGCAGCATCACGTCCAGCACGTGGCCCAGCACCGCGCGCGCGGTCTGCGCGTCGGGGTCGTCGGCCGTGGCACCGATCGGCAGCCGCAGCTTGGACAGCTCGATGTACCAGTCGCAGACCTCGTCCCACGCGAAGTGGTAGAGGGCTTCCATGGCCTTGGCGAACTGGAAGTCCTCATAGAGGGCGTCCACCTCGGCCACCACCTCGTTGAGGCGGGACAGGATCCAGCGGTCCTCGACGGTGAGCTTCTCGGCGGCCGGCAGCTCGGCGGGCACGAACGCGCCGTTCATCATCGCGAACCGGGTGGCGTTCCAGATCTTGTTCGCGAAGTTCCGGGCACCGCCGATCCAGTCGTCGGCGATGGCCTGGTCGGTGCCGGGGTTGGCGCCGCGCAGCAGACCGAAGCGCACCGCGTCCGAGCCGTACTTGTCCATCCACAACAGCGGATCGACCACGTTGCCCTTGGACTTCGACATCTTCTTGCCGTACTGGTCCCGCACCAGGCCGGACAGCACCACCTTGTCGAAGGGCTGCACGCCGTCCATGGCGTACAAACCGAACATCATCATCCGGGCCACCCAGAAGAAGATGATGTCGTAGCCGGTGTGCAGCACCGAGGTCGGGTAGAACTTCGCCAGATCAGCGGTCTGCTCCGGCCAGCCGAGCGTGGAGAACGGCCACAGCCCGGAGGAGAACCAGGTGTCGAGCACATCCGAGTCCTGAGTCCAGCCCGGCCCGGCCGGCGGCTGCTCGCCCGGCCCCACGCACACGACCTCGCCGTCCGGGCCGTACCAGATCGGGATCCGGTGGCCCCACCACAGCTGGCGGGAGATCGTCCAGTCGTGCATGTTGTCGACCCAGGCGAAGTAGCGCGGCTCCATCTCCTTCGGGTGGATCTGCACCCGACCGTCGCGCACGGCGTCGCCGGCGGCCTTGGCCAGCGGCTCCACCTTCACCCACCACTGCATCGACAAGCGCGGCTCCACCACGGTGTCGCAGCGCGAGCAGTGGCCCACCGGGCGCAGCAGCTGCTTCTGGCCGACGATCCGGCCCTGCTCGCGCAGCGCGGCCACCACGGCCGGACGCGCCTCGAAGCGGTCCATGCCCAGGAACGGGCCGTGCACGGTGATGTTCGCGTGCTCGTCCAGGATCGTCGGCATCGGCAGGTTGTGCCGCCGGCCGATCTCGAAGTCGTTCGGGTCATGGGCCGGCGTCACCTTCACCGCGCCGGTGCCGAACTCCGGGTCCACGTGCTCGTCGGCGATGATCGGGATGCGGCGGTCGGTGAGCGGCAGCGCCACCTCCTTGCCGATCAGGTGCTGGTAGCGCTCGTCGTCCGGGTGCACGGCCACCGCGGTGTCGCCGAGCATCGTCTCGGCGCGCGAGGTCGCCACCACGATCGCGTCGTCACCGTCGCCGTAGCGGATCGACACCAGCTCGCCGGGCTCGTCGAAGTGGTCCACCTCGATGTCGGACAGCGCGGTCAGACAGCGCGGACACCAGTTGATGATGCGCTCGGCCCGGTAGATCAGGCCGTCGTCGTACATCTTCTTGAACATGGTCTGCACGGCCTGGGACAGGCCCTCGTCCATGGTGAAGCGCTCACGCGACCAGTCCAGCGAGATGCCCAGGCGGCGCTGCTGGCCCAGGATCTTGCCGCCGTACTCGGCCTTCCAGTCCCAGACCTTCTTGACGAAGGCCTCGCGGCCCAGGTCGTGCCGGGACAGGCCGTCCTTGGCGAGCTCGCGCTCCACCACGTTCTGGGTGGCGATGCCGGCGTGGTCCATGCCCGGCAGGTAGAGGGCTTCGAAGCCCTGCATCCGCTTACGCCGGATGATGGCGTCCTGGATGGACTGGTTGAGCGCGTGGCCCACGTGCAGCGACCCGGTCACGTTCGGCGGCGGGATCACGATGGTGAACGGCGGCTTGTCGGAGGCCGCGTCGGCGGTGAAGTAACCGTTCTTTACCCACCGCTCGTACAGCTCGCCCTCTACCTCTACCGGCGCGTAAGCGGTCGGCAGAGTGGTGGCGGCGCTGTCGGCAGCGCCCTGGGCGGCTGGAGTGGTGGTTTCATTCACGCCTACAAGCTTAGTGGTGCCCAGGTGGGGATTCTGCCGAGTATCCGCTACAGCCCGAGGTGCAGACATAGAGCGGCTTCCAGGTCCTGCATGGTGCTCGTGGTCAGTGTCGTGATTCGGTTCCCAACGCGGGAAACGTCCACGGTCCGAACCTGCTCAGCCTGGGCCTTGGAGTCAGTGCGCAGGCCCGGGTGCTCAGCTGCCAGGATGAGCGTCTGGAACGGATAGATGTACGACACGTTGGACGTGACAGGCACTACGGTGACGACACCGCGACCCTTTTTGAACACGGTGGTATTCACGCCGTTGTTGGAGACGATGACAGCCGGACGGGTCTTGGCCGCCTCGCTCCCGCGCGTCGGGTCCAGGTCGACCCAGAACATGTCGCCCCGGACCATGATGGGCGCCCAGCCGCTCATTTAGAGATCCCGTCGCCGGTCACGCCGTCCCACAGCTCAGCGTCCCCGGAGGCTTCCCACTCGTCGAACGCGGCGGCGTAGTCATCAGCCAGCCGCAGCGAACGGGCCAGCTTGATGGCCGCGTGGACTGCCGCCGAGCGGGAGCTCTCGTTCAGCCCGTCCAAGAAGGCCACGTCATCATCCGGCAGGGAGATGCTCAACTTCATCGTCATGAGGACATCCTACCCAAGTAGGGACACCAGTACTACCGGAGTAGCACTCGAAAGAATGAAGGCGGCGGCCCGCCGAAGCGAACCGCCGCCACCTGCTTGGAAGATCCGGCGTGGGACTGGCGTGGGACTACGCCGAGCGCTCCCGCCGCTCGTTGAGGCTCTGCTGCGTCCCGGTCCTGCGGAACTGCTGGTCCCGCGGCACCAGCGTCGGCAGCACGTGCTCGCGCACCACCTCGCCGGTGATGACCACGGTGCCGACGTCGGAGTGGCTGGGGACCTCGTACATCACCGACATCAGCACCTCCTCCATGATCGCGCGCAGCCCGCGGGCGCCGGTGCCGCGCAGGATCGCCTGGTCGGCGATGGCCTCCACGGCGTCGTCCTCGAAGACCAGCTCCACGCCGTCCAGCTCCATCAGCCGCTGGTACTGCTTGATCAGCGCGTTGCGCGGCTCGACCAGGATCCGGACCAGGGCCGCGCGGTCCAGCTTGTGCACCGAGGTGACCACGGGCAGCCGGCCGACGAACTCCGGGATCATGCCGTACTTCAGCAGGTCCTCGGGCAGCACGTCGGCGAAGACGTCGGTGGTGTCGATGTCGTAGCGGGAGCGCAGCTGCGCGGTGAAGCCCATACCGCGCTTGTTCACCCGGGAGTCCACGATCTTGTCCAGGCCCTCGAAGGCACCGGCCACGATGAACAGCACGTTGGTGGTGTCGATCTGGAGGAACTCCTGGTGCGGGTGCTTGCGCCCGCCCTGCGGCGGCACCGAGGAGACCGTGCCCTCCAGGATCTTCAGCAGCGCCTGCTGCACGCCCTCGCCGGAGACGTCCCGGGTGATCGACGGGTTCTCGGCCTTGCGGGCGATCTTGTCGATCTCGTCGATGTAGATGATCCCGGTTTCGGCCTTCTTGATGTCGTAGTCGGCCGCCTGGATCAGCTTGAGCAGGATGTTCTCGACGTCCTCGCCGACGTACCCGGCCTCGGTCAGCGCCGTGGCGTCGGCGATGGCGAACGGCACGTTGAGCATCCGGGCCAGGGTCTGCGCCAGGTAGGTCTTGCCGCAGCCGGTGGGGCCCAGGAGCAGGATGTTGGACTTGGCCAACTCGATGTGCTCGCCCCGGCGTCCGCCGCGTTCGCGCTGGTAGTCCCCGGCCTGCACCCGCTTGTAGTGGTTGTAGACCGCTACCGACAGGCTCTTCTTGGCGTTGTCCTGGCCGATGACGAACTCGTCGAGGAAGTCGTAGATCTCCTTGGGCTTGGGCAGCTCGGCCAGGCCGCGGGCCGCTGCCGGCTCGCCGGGCTCCTCCTCGATGATCTCGTTGCACAGATCGATGCACTCGTCGCAGATGTACACGCCGGGGCCCGCGATGAGCTTCTTGACCTGCTTCTGGCTCTTGCCGCAGAAGGAGCACTTCAGCAGGTCGGCGTTGTCGATGCGTGCCACGGTGGAGCTTCTCCTTTGTGAAGATCCCGGTGCTGGACCCACTACCGGGCGCCCGAAGGCGCTTCGTAGTCTGTCCCCCAAGACGGTACCGCTCATACCCCCGGCAAGGCCTCAGCGCTCCGGTGAGGAGCGCATCGGCCGTGGCATCGAATGATAATCCGACGCCACGGCCGGTGGCGGGTCACCCCGCCGACACATCAGTGTCCGCAACCGGCCACGTCTGCCTCAACGGACGTTCAGTGTCTCCGTGCGGCTGGTGAGGACCTGGTCGATGATCCCGTAGTCCTTGGCCTCGTCGGCGGACAGGATCTTGTCCCGGTCGATGTCCTTGTGCACCTGCTCGGCGTCGCGCCCGGAGTGCTTGGCGAGCATCTGCTCCATGACCGTGCGCATCCGCAGGATCTCGTTGGCCTGGATCTCCAGGTCCGACAGGTCGCCGCGGCCGCCCTCGCTCCAGGGCTGGTGGATCAGGATCCGGGCGTTGGGCAGCGCCAGGCGCTTGCCCGGGGTGCCGGCGGCCAGCAGCACGGCGGCCGCGGAGGCGGCCTGGCCCATGCAGACCGTCTGGATGTCCGGCTTGACCCACGACATGGTGTCGTAGATGGCGGTCAGCGCGGTGAAGGAGCCGCCGGGGCTGTTGATGTAGATGGAGATGTCCCGGTCCGGGTCCATCGACTCCAGCGTGATCAGCTGGGCCATCACGTCGTTGGCCGAGGCGTCGTCGATCTGCACGCCGAGGAAGATGATCCGCTCGTCGAACAGCTTCGAGTACGGGTCCCACTCGCGGAAGCCGTAGCTGGTGCGCTCGCTGAACTTGGGGACGATGTAACGGGCGTCGTGCTCGGGCCCGCGGTAACGCATGTCGTTCATGGGAAGAGAGTCCTCCGAGGAAGGGGCGGCCAAGTAGAGGGGGTCAGGCGGGACGCGGCGAGGCGTCAGGCCGCCGTACCGCCGCCGCCGGGGACGTCGGTGGCGTGCGTCATGATGTCGTCGATCAGGCCGTACTCCTTGGCCTCCGCGGCGCTGAACCAGGTGTCCCGGTCGGAGTCCAGCTCGATCTTGTCCAGGGTCTGCCCGGTGTGCTGCGCGGTCAGCTCGGCCATCCGCTTCTTGCTCCGCAGCAGGCGCTCGGCCTGGATCCGGATGTCCGCCGCGGAGCCGCCGATGCCCGCGGAGCCCTGGTGCAGCAGGATCTCGGTGTTCGGCAGCGCGAAGCGCTTGCCGGGGGTGCCGGCGGTGAGCAGGAACTGGCCCATGGAGGCCGCCATGCCCATGCCCACGGTCACGATGTCGTTGGGGATGTACATCATCGTGTCGTAGATCGCCAGGCCGGCCGAGACCGAGCCGCCGGGGCTGTTGATGTAGAAGTAGATCTCCTTGTCGCTGTCCTCGGCGGTGAGCAGCAGCAGCTGGGCGCACAGCGAGTTGGCGATGTCGTCGTCGACCTGGGTGCCCAGGAAGATGATCCGGTTGCGCAGCAGCCGGTTGTAGACCTGGTCGCTCAGGCCGAGCGGACTGTCAACGCCCGCACGGGCCATCGGGGTCAGCGGCGTCGTCATAGGTTCACCCTGCCTGGTTCGTCGGAAGCTTCAGATGCACGGACCGTCGCGACGACGAACCCTGTCAAGGGCGTGATCGCCGGTCCTAGGACGACCCTAACGCCCCGGTCCCCCGCGGCGTCGGCGCCCCGGCCCTTGTTCGCTGACGGCATACGCGAAAGCCCCGCCTCCACGTCGGGGGCGGGGCTTTCGTATGACCGGGTGTTCGAACCCGGGCCGACGCGGGCCGGCCAAGGCTGAGCAGGTGTCCGGTCAGTCGTGCTTGTGGCCGTAGTGCTCGTCCTCGGGGACGCGGCCGTGGCTGTCCGGGTTCTCGCCGTCGGTGTCCTCGACGTCGGGGGCGTTGATCTTCTTGACGTCGACCTCGTTGCCGGAGGCGTCCTTGACCTTGGCGGCCTCCAGCACCAGGTTCAGCGCCTTGCCCCGGCGCACCTCGCCGACCAGGGCCGGGATCTGGCCGGCCGAGGAGATCTGCTGGGCGAACTCGTCCGGGCGCATGCCGGCCTGCGAGGCGCGCTGGATGAGGTGGTTGGTCAGCTCGCCCTCGTTCACCGAGATCTCCTCGGCGTTGGCCAGCTTGTCCAGGATGAACTGGGCCTTGACCCCGTCGCGCACCTCGTCGGCGAGCTCGGCGTTGTACTCCTCCTCGGTCTTCTCCTGGAGCTTGAAGAAGCCCTCGCGGGTCATGCCGCCCATCGCGATCTGCCGGTCCAGCGCCTCGTTGCGCCAGGCCAGCTCGGCGTCCACGACCGACTTCGGCAGCGGGATCTCGACCCGCTCCAGCAGGACCTCCAGCACCTTGTCCCGGGCCGAGGCGACCTGCTCGAACTGCTCGGAGCGCTCCAGCGTCTCGCGGACGTTGGCGCGGAACTCCTCGATGGTGTCGAACTCGCTGGCCAGCTGGGCGAACTCGTCGTCCAGCTCGGGCAGCTCGCGCTCCTTGACCGCGGTGACGGTGACCTCGATGGTCGCCTCCTCGCCGGCGTGCGATCCGCCGAGCAGCGTGGAGGGGAAGGTGGCGGTCTCGCCGGCCTTCTTGCCGATGATCGCCTCGTCGGTGCCCTCGATCAGCTGGGTGGAGCCGACCTCGTAGCTCATGCCCTTGGCGGTGCCGTCCTCCAGCACCTCGCCGTCGATCGAGGCGGCCAGGTCCAGGGTCACGAAGTCGCCGTCGGCCACCTCGCGCTCGACCTCCTTGAGCGCGCCGAAGCGCTTGCGGATGTCGTCGATCCGCTCGGTCACGGCCTCCTCGGCCACCGTCGCGTCCTCGACCTCGACCTCGATGTCGTCGTAGGCCGGCACCTCGAACTCGGGGCGGACGTCCACCTCCGCGGTGAACTTCAGCGCCTGGCCGGGCTCCAGCTCGGACAGGTCGACGTCGGGCTGGCCGACGACCTCGATCTTGTTCTCCTCGACCGCCTGGCCGTAGAACTGGGGCAGGGAGGAGTTGATGGCCTCCTCAAGGGCGGCGCCGCGGCCGAAACGCTGGTCGATGACCGCCGCCGGGACCTTGCCCTTGCGGAAACCCGGGATCGAGACCTGCTCGGCGATCTTCTTGTAGGCCGCGTCGAGGCTCGGCTTGAGCTCCTCGTACGGGACCTCAACGGTGAGCCGGACCCGAGTGGGGTCCAGGGTCTCGACAGCGCTCTTCACTGCTGCTCTCCTTGCGGCGCTGCCGGCGCCGGCAGCCTCGAGTTCATGGCGCGACGTCGCGCGTGGATGGGATACGAAGCCCCATCGTAACCCGGAGGGCGGCCCCTAAAGGAAACGGTCCCCGAACTCGCTACAGCTCTCTTTGGTAGCAGTGGGACGTCGGCTCATCGGCATACAGCCCGTAGGGCGGGATCGGCACGTAGCCGGATCGCTCGTAGAAGCGCATCGCGGCGGCTTGCAGCGGCCCGGTCTCCAACCGGAGCGTGCACCAGCCGCGCGCTACCGCTGCCTGCTCCAACGCCGACAGAACCGCCCCGGAGACGCCCCGACCGCGCCAGTCCGGCGCCACATACATGCGTTTGACTTCGGCGACGCCGGGCTCCATCGGACGCAGCCCGCCGCAGCCGACCGGTTCGCGGTGATGATGGAAGCGCTCACGCCGGCGATTTTGGCGGGCCGGGATTTCCGCCGCGCTTCCATTTTCGCGGTGATGGCCGCTCGGCCGTTTCAGCTCTCGGCCGTTTCAGCTGAAGAGCGCCTGCAAGGTCATCAACGGCATCATCACCAGCAACACCACGCCCAGCCCCGCCAGGACGCTGAACACCACGATGTTGAACCGGCTCATCGGCCCGACCGCGAAGTCGGCCTCGGCCGGCAGGTAGCGCACCTCGGCGGAGGTCCCGACCACCAGCGCCCGGCTGGAGGCGTCCGCGTGCCGGTGCGTCTGGCCGTCCGGGGTCGCGTACTCGTAGACCGGGTAGGTGAAGTCGCTGTTGTGGAACGAGACCGCGGCGGCCACGGTCGCGGTGGCCCGCTCGGCGCCGGAGCGCAGACGCCAGCGCAGCCGGAGCGCGTCCAGGTAGTCGGTGTGGAGCGCCGCGGTCGCTATGAACGCGCCGAACGCCGAGGTGACCGCACCGATCAGGACGCTGGCATAGCCGTTGTTGGCGTCGGCGTCGGTCGCCACTATGAGCACCGATTCCAACACGTAGCAAAGGACCGCGACCAGCAGTACCCGTGTGCCTTTGGACATCGCGGCCCACTTCCCGACCATGTGCGGTCCCTCCCCAGGTTCTCGAGGTCGTCGGGGTCTGCCGAACCCCGACGAGATGGTAGCGGTCATCCGTCCCGGGTCCAGACCTGGAGGGCGGTCACGGTCAGCGGGCGGCCGGGGACGGTGGCCGGACCGGGGTGCGCGGCGGCCGGACCGCCGACCTGGCCGGGGAACGTGCCGCCGACGGCCAGGTCGAGGATCGCGAAGAAGCCGTGGTGGACGGCCGCGTCCCAGGTCGCGGCGTCGACTTGGGTGGCGTCGAGGTGGAAGACCTCGGCGCCGTCGACGGACCAGCGGATCTGTTCGGGGGTGCGGGAGCGGTCGATTTCGACGGAGTACTCGTGCTGGCCGGAGGTACAGCTGGGGCAGGAGTGCTCGGCGGAGGTGAGCCCGGTCGGTTCGTGGCAGGGGTTGGCTGGGACCTTGCCCAGGCCCGCGCTGGTCGGGAGCGTGCCGCAATGCAGGGTGGACCACAGGGACGGGTGGCCGTTCAGCGCCTCCAGGACGTCGATCTCGCCGCCGCCGGGCCACGGATCGCTGCCGTCGCGGACGCCGCTGCCGAGGGCCCAGAACGCCGGCCAGTAACCGGCGCCGTCCGCCGGGGTGACGCCGGGGAGCGTCAGCTCGGCGCTCATCCGGAGCTCGCCGCCGGGCGGGGCGGCGAAATCGGAGCGGCGGGTCTCGATCCGGCCCGAGGTCCAGGCACCGTCTGGGCCCCGGAGCGGGGTGAGCTGGAGCGCACCGTGGCCGTCGAGGTGGACGTTGGCCGGGTCGGCGGTCATCGTCTCGACTTCGCCGGTGCCCCAGTCGGGGGCCGGGCAGCCCGGGTAGCAGTGGCCGATGTCGATGAGCCAGTCCCGGCTCGGTGGCGGAGCACCGGCCGGGCCTTGGAAGTCGGCGGCGAACACCGTGTGCCAGGGACTGGTGAATGGGAGCTGCGCGGCGAGTCGTGAGGTGAGGAGGTAGGCGGCGGCGTCGGTGAGGTGGGAGTCGTCGCGGTAGAGGAGGACGCCGTCCAGCACCGCCGGGCATTCATCGCCTGGGCATAGCAGGGAGCTGAAGTCGATCGGGGTGACGCGAGGGTCTTCGGTGAGCGGATCGGCGGCCAGGGCGCTGCTTTTGGTGAAGGCGCAGGCGTTCCAGTCGTGTTGGGAGCCGGAAACACAGACCGGGATGTCGGTGTCGGGCTTCGGGGTGTCGTGGATGGCGGCGATCGGGACTCCGAGGCCGGTCAGGGCTTGCAGGGGGCTACCCCACGCGGCTTTCGTCTGGGCCGGTGGGGCGTACCAGTCCAGTTCGGAGACGACGATCAGGGCCGGCCGGGACTCTTCGCGGAGCTGGTCCAGGACTGAGGCACGCCAGGTGTAGCACTCGCGGTAGTCGCGGCCGAGGACGGGGCTGGTGACTTTGAGATCGGCGAAGGGGCAGCCTTGTTTGACGCGTTCCTCGACGGCCAGGTGGCGGTCGGCGGCGATGCGGCTGATCGCGGAGAACCATTGCCCGGCATGGGAATCGCCGATCAGGATGATGCGGTTGGTTGGGAGGCTGGTCAGGGCTGGCGGGTTCGGGTCACGGATCAGTCCGGTTGGTGGAGATGCTTGTGCTGCTGTGGATTGCTCTCCCTGTGCCGGGAGGAAGAGGCAGGGTTCGCTGATGGCGACGGCCGGGGCCACTTCGCAGTCGCCGTCGGGCGGGAAGTCTTTGCGGGCTTGGGCGGGAGTGGGCATGGTCGGGCCGCCGGTGCGGTTCGCTGCCGGGGCGGCGAGGAGGTGCGGGCCGGTGGCGGCCGCTGCTGGCAGGGTTCTGATGTCGAAAGGCTGCGCGTCGCCGAGGGTGCGGGCCGCTCCGGTGCCCACCGCGAGGCCCGCTGCCAGGGGCAGTATCACCGCGATCGCGCCGATGGCCATTCCGCGGCGTGGGACTTCGGTGATGAGCTTCGAGAAGCGGAGTGGCTGCTCGACGAGGCGCATGGTGGCGTAGGCGGGGATCGCGGAGGCTACTGCCAGCGTCGCGGCCAGTTCCCACGGGAGGTCGCCCCAGCGCGCTTGCACCAGGACGAGGATCGGCCAGTGCCAGAGGTAGAGGGCGAAGGAGAGGCGGCCGATGGCTCGCGGCGTTTTCTTGGTGAGGAGCCCCGATATCGAGAACTTCGGGTACTCCCCCGCTCCGGCGAACAGGACCAGGACCGTGCCGATGACCGGCAGCAGGGCCGCGGTTCCGGGGTATGGCGTCTTGCTGTCGTAGGTGACGGTCGCGGCGATGATGAGGGCCGCGCCGGCGAATCCGGCCGCGGTGCGGACTCGGTTCAGGCCGTTTCGGTTCAGGCCGTTCCGCTTCAGGCCGACCGATCGGCCGTCGAGTGCCACGGCCAAGATCGCGCCTGCACCGAACTCCCAGGCACGCGACGGCGAGCCCATGTACGCGAGCGGCGCAGACGTGTGCGTCCAGTGCAGTGACAGCGCGAACGACACCGCGGACAAGAGCAGGATCTCGGCGAGGACGAAGCGCCGCACGGAGCTGTTCCGCTTGCGGGCGACCAGAATCGCGAGCAGGACCAGCGGGGCCCACACGACGTAGAACTGCTCCTCGACGCCCAGCGACCAGTAGTGCAGCAACGGACTCGGCGCGCGTGCGGCGGCCAGGTAGTTGGTCTGGTCCGCGACGAAGCGCCAGTTGCCGCCGTTGAGCGCGGCGGTGAGCAGGTCGTAGGCGACGTCTTGCTGGCGCAGCGGTGGCAACCAGGCCCACGTCGCCAACGCGGTGAACAGCAGCACGACGGACGCCGCCGGCAGGATGCGCCGCGCACGCCGCGCGTAGAACTCGGCGAGCGAGAAATCGCTGCGCCGCACCACCTGCCCGGTGATGAGGAACCCGGACATGACGAAGAACACGTCGACGCCGACGTACCCGCCGGCCATCCCCGGCACCGCGGCATGGAAGCCGAGCACCGCCACCACGGCGACGGCCCGCAACCCCTCGATGTCCGCACGAAATCCGCGCACGGCCACGGCTCAGCCCAGCCAGGGCAGCATCGGCCGGAACACCCCGGTCGCCACCGCGCCGCCGAGGAGGAGCGCGAGGGTGATGGCCACGGCTTCGGGCCAGCGGAGGTGGTGGTCCGTGTTGTCCGGGAGATGCGGAGCCGGACTGGTGCGCTGCTCGCCGGAATCGGGCTCCGGACTCGCCGCGCGTCCGGCACTCGCGCCAGGATCGGCTATCGCCTCAGCACCGATCAGCGCTGCCGCACCGGCCTCCGACTTCCCCGTTCCGTGACTTTCCCGCTCGCCATCGACCATCCCGCCGCCCTCGCGCACCGCACTCACTTGGTCCCCCTCAACGCCGGAATCAGATCCCTGATCAGCGGAACCGTCAGGTAGCCCGTCACCGCCACATAGACCGCGACGCCCCACATCCGCCCCGCCCCGAAGCGCGCCACGTCCACCGCCAGCGCGACCAGCGCCGCGCCGGTCGTCGCGCCCAGCCACAGCACCGCGATCCGCGCCACGCCGCGCGCCAGTCGTGAGCGGCCGCCGCCGGCGCCGGTCGGCACCCAGTCGGCGGCGCGGCCGCGCAGCGTGTGCAGCAGCGCCACGGCCGCTGCGAAGGCGACCAGGTAGTTCGCGCGGATCACCTCGAAGCGCCAGCGGGTACGCGATACCGCCGGCAGCAGCACGAACCACACCCACAGCGGTGCCAGCAGCGGCAGCACATGCCAGGGCCGGATCTGCTGCGGGTAGCCGGCCAGCATGATCAGCGGTGGGAGCGGCGCGGCGAACACGTTGACCGCCATGACCACGTAGCCGATGACGCCGTTGTAGTAGCAGAGCCGCGTCCGCCACGCCGCGCCCGCGCGCTTCAGCTCCCGCCCAGTCAGCAAGTGCAGATTGCCCATCGCCCACCGGTACTGCTGGTTCACGAACGCCGGCAGGCTCTCCGGCGAGATCCCCTTGGCCACCAACACCGGCACGTACTGCGTCCGGTATCCGCGCCCGAGCATCGCCAGCCCGGTGTACATGTCCTCGGAGTGGTCCAGCTTGGCGAAACCGTCGATCAGCTCCAGCGCGGCCCGCCGGTACACCGCGTTACTGCCGCAGCAGATCGCGGCGTCAGCGGCGTCGCGTGAAGGCTGCACCCAGCGGAAGAACCATTCCTGCGCGGCACCGGCCGCTCGTTGGAGCCACGCCATGCTCTCGTCAGTGTCGAAGAACTGCGGGCTCTGCACGATGCCGACCGTCGGATCGGCCAGGTACGGCACCAGGTGGTCCAGGAAATCGGCTCGCGGGCAGAAGTCGGCGTCCAGGATCGCGACGATCTCGCCGGACGCGATCGTGAGCGCGTGGTTGAGATTGCCCGCCTTCTTCAGGTGACCGCGGTCCGGCCGCACCACGTACCGGAACCCGAACTCGTCGGCCAACGCCGCCACCGCCGGGCTGGCCGCGTCGTCGAGGACGTACACCGTCAGCTCGCCACGCCAGCGCATCCGCGCGACGTAGAAGTAGGCGTTCCGAAGTACCTCCAACGGTTCCCCGCAGGTCGGTAGGAACAGGTCCACGCTCGGCACCCGCCCGGGACCGGGATTCCAAGCCCGCACCAACACCTCGTGCCCGGCCCGGGTCAGTCGACGCTGCCGCTGACCGTCCGCGAGCGAGAACACGAGCGCTACCAGATTGAGGACCAGGACCGCCAGGAACACCCACAGCGCAGGCGTGCGTAAGGCGAACAGGAACAGGGTGACAGCGGTGAAAACGAATGAGAGGGCCGAGAAGAGCAGTACCCAGCGGCGCTGAGGGCCGAAATACCAGTACAACTCTTTGTCATCGGATGGAGTCGGTAAATGAGAGGCTGATCGGGCTGTCGATCTGGATATCAGTGTTGTACTCGGCGCCATGGCCGACGTTCTCCTTGCGAATTCGTGCTTTGATTCACCGCCTACGGTATCGATTGGTCTAGACCTTGGTCTAGACCTTGGTCTAGACCTCTCGATGGCCGCTCGATGAACGCCCCCTGAACCGTCTCGGGGCCGCGGTCCGTTCACCGCCCGGGTTCGCCGCCCGGGTTCGCCGCCGGGTTCGCCGCCCGGGCTCGGCAACGTCGGAGCGATCTGCCATCATCTGGCGGATGCGAGAACTCACCGAGCTGATCGAGGTGGAGGATCCGGCGTGGCCGGACCTCCAGGCGTTGTTCGCGGCCTGCCCGATACCCCTGACCGTCTTCGCGCCCGACGCCCGGGAGAGCACGCGCGGGCTGTTGCAACTCCAGGTCACGGCGCGATCGATGCTCGGCGGACTCACGCTGCACTCCGGCGGCCTGCTGGTCGACGACGGCTGGGTGCGGGTGTTCGGCGGCGGCTCCGGCGAGGACGGGAGCCTGCCGAGCCTGGCGCGGGTGAACGGGTTCCCCGCGACTTTCGACCCGGCGTGGCAGGCGCAGGCCGGGCTGGTCGTGGCACACGACGTGCTCGGCGGGGTGTTCGCGGTGAACGGGGTGGACCCGGCGGCGGTGGGGCGGCCCGGCCAGCCGGGGCAGATGACGTACTTCGCGCCGGACACGCTGGAGTGGGAGGCGCTGGACATCGGGCACTCGGCGTGGCTCGGGTGGCTGTTGTCCGAGCGGCTGGAAGGGTTTTACAGCGCGCTGAGGTGGGAGGGGTGGCGCGCGGAGGTGGCCGCGGCGGGGCCGGCGCAGGGGATCAGCGTGTTCCCGTTCTTGTGGAGCAAGCAGGCTGAGGACGTCGCCACGACCAGTCGGCGGACGGTGCCGATGGCCGGGGTGCTGGGGATATCCGCGGACTTCGCGAACCAGATCGGGGTCGGGGATCCGGGGTTTCTCGGGCTGGTCTGAGCGGGCTGGTCTGAGCGGGCTGGTCTGAGCAGGTTCGGATGAGCGGGTTCGGATGAGCGGGTTCGGATGAGAGAGAGGGCGGCCGTCACCCTGTTCGGCCGCCCTCTGTGTGCCCGGCTCAGACCCGGAACTGGAGCGACTTCGTCTGCAGATACTCCTCCAGCCCGAAACGTCCCAGCTCCCGGCCGATCCCGGAGCCCTTGTAACCGCCGAAGGGCGCGGCGAGGTTGAAGCGTCCGCCGTTGATGTCGACCTGGCCGGTGTCCATGCGCCGGGCAAACGCCACGGCCTCGTTGTCGTCGGCCGCCCACACCGCGCCGGCCAGGCCGTACTCGGTGGCGTTGGCGATACGCAGGGCGTCCTCGGCGTCGTGGAAGGACATCACGGAGATGACCGGGCCGAAGATCTCCTCGCGGGCCACGGCCATGTCGGTGGTGACGTCGGCCAGGACCGTCGGGCGGACGTAGAAGCCGGTGGGCAGGTCTTCCGGCGCTTGCGGTCCGCCGACCAGGACCCGGGCGCCCTCGCCGACGGCGTCGTTCAGGTAGCCGCGGACCCGTTCCCGCTGCTTGGCGTTGACCACCGGGCCGACCCGGGTCTCGGGCCGGGTCGGGTCGCCGGGCACGAACTTGGCCGCGGCCTCGGTGGCGAGCGCCAGGACCTGCGCGTACTGCTCCTCGGGGACCAGCAGCCGGGTCCAGGCCGAGCAGGTCTGGCCGGAGTTGTTGAAGACGTTGGCGACCGCGACGTTGACCGCCTTGGCCAGGTCCGCGCCGGGCAGCACGACGCAGGCCGACTTGCCGCCGAGCTCCAGCGCCACCCGCTTCACGCCGCGTCCGGCCTGCTCGGCGATCTGCCGGCCGACCGCGGTGGAGCCGGTGAAGGAGACCATGTCGACGTCCGGATGCGCGGCCAGCGCCGCCCCCGCCGCCGTCCCGGTGCCGGTGACCAGGTTGAAGACGCCGGGCGGGAAGCCGGCCTCGTCGACCAGCCGGGCGAACAGGCGCGCGGTCAGCGGCGTGTCCTCGGCCGGCTTGAGCACCACGGCGCAGCCGGCCGCCAGCGCCGGGACCACCTTGGCGACGATCTGGTGCAGCGGGTAGTTCCACGGCGTGATCGCCCCGACCACGCCGGCCGGCTCGTGGTAGACGGTCGAGTTGCCGACCTGCTCTTCGAACTCGTAGTCGGCCAGGATCCGCAGGTAGCTCTCGGCGACGCCCAGCGGCAGGGCGGCCTGCACCGCGGTGGCGAAGCCGACCGGGCAGCCGAGCTCGGCGACCACGGTCTCGACGAGTTCCGGCTGGGCCTCGGCGAGCTTGGTGACCAGGTGGCCCAGGAACTCCAGCCGATAGTCCTTGTGGCTGGCGCCCCAGGCCCGCGCCGCCGACCGGGCGGCCGCCACGGCGGCGTCCACGTCGGCCGCGCCACCGGCCGGTACCAGGGCGATGACCTGTTCGGTGGCCGGGTTCAGCACCTCGACCGACTCGGCGGAGGCCGAGGGGATCCATTTGCCGCCGATGTACTGGTCGGTGAAGCTGAGCACACTCATGGGGGCCGTCCCGGGAAACTAGCAGTGCGAATTTCTGCGGACGCTAGCGCCACGATCATGGCGGCACAAGGACGGACCTGGAGGTTCCGGGCGTGTCGTTGCTCACGGGCCCCGGGGATCGCAGCCGGCTCACGGCGACGGCTCCACCCGCAGGATGCGGGCGGCCCACGCGGGCAACACCCAGTTCCAGCGCCCGAACAGGGACACCAGCGCGGGCACGAGCAGCGCGCGGACCACAGTCGCGTCCAACAGGATGCCGACGCCCAGACCGGTGGCGAAGATCTTCAGGAACGTCGGCGGGGCGCTGGCCAGCGCGGCGAAGGCCATGAAGAGGATCAGCGCGGCGCTGGTGACCAGCCGACCGGTGCGGCCCAGGCCCACGACCACCGCCTCGTTCGTGCTCGCGCCGGCGTCGAACTCCTCGCGCATGCGGGACAGGATGAAGACCTCGTAGTCCATCGACAGGCCGTAGAGGAACGCGAAGACGATCATCGGGATCCAGAACGGGATGCCGCCGGTGGCCGGGACGCCCCAGATGGCCTGCGAGCCGTGGCCGTCCTGCCAGATCAGGACCATGCCGCCGTAGGCCGCGGCGACCGAGAGCAGGTTAGCCAGGACCGCTTTGGCCGGGAGCAGCAGGGAGCGGAAGGTCCGGGCCAGGACCAGGAAGGTGAGGATCGCCAGGACGGCCAGGAGGATGGGGAACTGGCCGTACATCTTGTGGATGTTGTCGATGTTCGCCAGGGCGCTGGAGGCGATCAGGACTCCGGGCACGGCCTTGTCGAGGTTGGTGCGGGTGAGCTTGGCGACGTGCTGGCCCTGGGTGGTGGCGGCCTCGTCACTGGGGAGGACGACGGTCATCGGCCACCGGGTGGTGGGCGTCTTTTCGGTGCCGGGCGGGGGCGTGGTCACCGGCACCACCGCGTCGATGCCGTTGCCGGGCATCAGGGTCGTGGGTTCGGTGTTCGGCGGGGTCAGGACCACGTACGGGTTCAGCACGCCGCTCGGGATGTCGGCCGCGCGCAGGGCCACCAACCCCTGCCGGGCGTCACCGGACTTGGCCAGGGAGTCGGTCGTCGGGTCGCCCTCGTGGATCCCGAGCGCGGTGACGGCCAGCGTGACCAGCACGACCAGCGCCAGGCCGGCGGCCACCCAGCGCCGTCGGACCACCCAGCGGGCCCACGCGGTCCAGGCCCGGCTGGGTTTCGCCTCGTGCCGCAGCCGCGGCCAGTCCAGACGGCGGCCGAAGCCGGTGAGCGCGATCGGCAGCAGGGTCAGCGTCACCGCCACGCTGACCACCGGGATCAGCATGCCGCCGATGCCGATGGAGCGCATGAACTGGATCGGCACCACGATCAGCGAGAGCAAGCCCAGCGCCACGGTCAGCCCGCTGACCAGCACGGCGCGCCCGGCGGTGGCCATCGCACGGTGCACCGCGGTCTCGTTGTCGGCGCCGTGCGCCACCTCCTCGCGCCACCGGGTGACCAGCAGCAGCGAGTAGTCGATGGCCACGCCCAGGCCGATCAGTCCGACCATGTACTGCACCACCGCCTGGACCTTCATGAACTCGGTCAGGAGCAGCACCACGAGGTAGCTGGACAGGATCGAGACCGCGGCGATCATCAGCGGCAGCAGCGCGAGGAAGGACCCGAACACGAAGGCCAGGACGATCAGCGCCCCGGCCCCGCCGAGCATGGCCTCGGTCAGCACCCCGTTGCCACCGCCACTGCCGTTCGAGGACAGCGGGGTGATCCCGGTGACGTGCACCTGGGTCCCCGGCGGCGCGGCGGCGCCGAGCTGGTGCGGCAGCACCCGAACCGCGTCGGTCTGCGCCTTCGCGTCCTTGACCTGGTCCCCGGTGGCCGGGGTGAAGACGAGGGCGAACATGGTGCGGCCATCGGCCCCGATGAACGCACGATTGCCGGTGTTGTAGTAGTCGACGACCCGCCCGGGCACCGGCGCCAACGCGGTCTCCAGCCGCGGCCGCGCGCCCTCCGGAGTCACGCCGGGCGGCAACACGAACACCGGGACCACCGGATCGAAACCACCGCCGACGTGGTACTGGGCCACCATCGCATCGGTCGCCGCCACCGTCGGCGTACCGGCGATGGTAAAGCTCTGATTCAGGTGCTTGGACAGGACGGACGAGGCCCAACCGCCGGTCAGGAACAGCACCAGCCAGAACGCGGCGATCGCACGCCGATTCGCCAACACGAATCTCGAGAATCGTTCCATGGCTGTCCCCCCGTATCCCGGTCCGGTGTGCTGCCCCGCGCGCTCCACTCACTCCACGATCATGACTGACTACTAGAACAACAGTGCACCACCGCGCCCCCCACCGCAATCGGCCGAACGGGTGGCCGACTCTGCCCCACCGCCCCCGGATGGGATAATCCTCCATATGCGCATCTACCTCGGCAGCGACCACGCCGGCTACGACCTGAAGAACCACCTCGTCTCCTGGCTGACCACCGCCGGGCACGAAGCCGTCGACTGCGGCCCCCACACCTTCGACGCCCAGGACGACTACCCCCCGTACGTCATGCTGGCAGCCAGCAAAACAGCATCCGACCCAGACGCCCTCGGCATCGTCATCGGCGGCTCCGGCAACGGCGAGGCCATCGCCGCCAACAAGGTCCACGGCATCCGCGCCGCCCTCGCCTGGAGCGAAGAAACAGCCCGCCTAGGCCGCGAACACAACAACGCCAACGTCATCAGCATCGGCGCCCGCATGCACACCGAGGAAGAGGCCACCCGCTTCGTCGAGGTCTTCCTCATCACCGCCTTCACCAACGAAGAGCGCCACATCCGCCGCATCGACATGATGAGCGACTACGAGAAGAGCGGGGAGCTGCCGCCCCTGCCGAGCGCGCAGAACTGAGCCAAGCAGGTCGCAAAAGAGGCCGAATCACACAAAGGGCCACCGGATCACGGTGGTCCTTTGCGCTGGTCAGGAACCTGCGAATCGGAGCACGCCCGCAACCATGGACACCGCCGACCACGATCAGCCCGAGCTCACAGAAGCGCCGGTCGCCGAATTGACCGCGTGGGAGAGATGACAAAAGCCCAGCTCCTGCGGCAACCGCCTGAGCTGGGCTCTACGTAATACGAGCGGATGACCGGGATCGAACCGGCACAATCTGCTTGGAAGTAGCGGATTCGGTTTCGCATGCGTGTGCACACGTTGTGCGACCTGGTCAGACGCGCAATTCCCGCGAGACACGCGAACACGATTCACCACTGATCAACCGTGCAACTGAGACCCACATTGAGACCCTGCCGAACCTCAGCACGCCGATGACCTCAACGACGGCTACGCCGCTCCAGGGCGCCATCGGGGGTCCGTTCGGCCCTGGTGTCCTTGAGGCAGCATGCAGTCGAACTCTCTTCCGTTTTGGAGGAGCCTCCATTGCTTCTCCTCCCAACGGTTAAGCTCCCTGTCATCGGCGATCAACGAAGCGGTCTTGCACTGACCCGGCGCGCGGCATCGACATTTTCCCGTCTCCAGCTCCCGGTGCAGCATCTTGATTCGCGAAAGTCGCTGAAATGCCATATCGCGCGCATAGTAGGCGCTAATGCGTTGCTTGTCGGACTCCTCGATGCGTACGAGATCCTCGTTAACCTCGACCGTGTGCACAGGTCGCTCCTCAAGCTCCTGCCTCAGCGCGCTAATCTCCCCCTGAAGCCGGTCCTCCAGCTCTTGGCGAGCCGCCTCAGCTTCATCACGAAGCTGCTCGAAGCAGTCGTTCCATAGTTCCCAGTGCTTCTCTTCCTTCTTACGGAGATCATGGACGCCACCACCCTGATGCTTCACGCACTGCCCGCACACCTGGACCTTTGAGGGAAGTCCGTCCGGCGTCCTGGGCGACGCCATGATCACATTGCCAAGACGACAGCACAGACAAACGCCGTAGGTGGGCGGCTCACCGGGCAAACTCATGCATCGAGCATGCCAGCGTCTACCGACACCGGTAGCACAAACGTCGCAAAGCGCGGAAAAAACATCAACGACCGAGGGGCAGAGCCCAACTCAGGCCACACATGAGGCCACGTGAGGGCACCCATTGTTGGGCGTACCTCACGCGCCAACCAGTAGGGATCCCCACTCAATAAGAAGCCTGTCGTAGCAAGCCTTTGCCCGCTTAAGGTACTAGGTGTGAGACGTGAGCTTGGGAACGCTTTGATCTTCTTCGGAATCTTGGTCTTGGGGACCATCACCTACTTTACGATAGAAGGCATCAGAAATCCTTCGGCGAGTTGGACGGTTGCTGTCGCGCTTCTAGGGGCCATCGGCGTTCCGGTCGGCTTGAGCAGCGCCGGGGGCGGGTGGCGCTTGCGACAAGACTTCAACGCCGAAGAGCTCCGAGCCGAGGCAGAAGCCAAACTGCGTGCCGCGACGGCGCTTGATCATGCTGCAACTGCCGAAAGAATCCGGAGCGAGCTCAATGCCTACGTAGAACTGAGAGCCAGGCGGCTCGAAGTTGACCGCAGGCGAACCCAGCTGGAGGAGGCGTGCCTCAACGTTGTTGAACTCCATGGCGAGCTCACGGTAGCCGAAAGGCAACTTGGCCTGGAAGCTTCGCAGCTCGATCCACAAACAATCGAAGTTCTTGATCAGTTCACGGAGGAGGAGCCATTGCCCTTCCGATCTGGTTCAAGAACATGCGCTTCTACGGCTTCCCTATTGGGTCGGCTTCCGTGGCCTCAGTATTGTGGATACGACGGGCGTCCGAGCGTCGTCGGCTGCGCCGCCTCGCACAGGCAGCACCTGACGGCGCGGACCCCGCAGCCGTCGGCCAGACGGAGGAAGGAACGGCTCCGGGAAAAACGTCTGGTGCGAGCCTCAATTGAGCCTGCAAACGAGGCTGCGAGAGGTGACAGACCAAGCGACAACCAGGGCGCGGTGCGAGCGACGTGCATGTACACCCACGGACCTGCCGCCGAGGCCAGCACACACAAAGGCGTATTCGTTCAGGCATTCGAGTGGCCTTGCGACCGTGCCCCTGCCCGTGGGCAGCAGCACGGCGTACCCTGGTTGGTGACGAAGTACCACTTCGCAATATTGCGGTACCAGGGAGGCTGACGTGACGACGAACCCGGCTGAAGCCGCTTCCGTCCCCGCTGACCTCCAGCAGGAGCTAGAGGAGATCATCCGGGCCAAGCAACCCCGGCCGATCGAGTCGGTGGACGACTTCACAGACCCCGGCGTCTTCGACTCGGACGAAGAGGTCGACGCGTTCATAGCGTTCACCTACGCCGAGCGTCGGGCGAATCTCGGTTGAGCGCCCCGCTCCGCGCTGTCGTCCTCGACACGGACGTGGCGTCCGGCGCCTACAAGCGGAAGCCGCTCCCGATTCTGAACCGGATTACCGGCCTGAACTGGGCCATCTCGTTCGTCACCTACGGTGAGATGGTGAAGTGGGCCGAGATGCGCGACTGGGCCCCGCACAACCGTGACGCCCTGGCCGCCTGGATCGCCAGAACACCGACGCTACACAGCACACCGAGGATTGCCGAGACCTGGGGGAAGCTGTCCGCTGCCGCGACGAAGCGTGGCCGGCCGCGCCCGCAGAATGACATGTGGGTGGCAGCCGTGGCGCTGACCTACGGTCTTCCGCTGGCGACACTGAACGTCAAGGACCACCAGGACTTCGCTGAGCACCACGGCTTGCAGCTCGTCGCAGTGTAGCCACAAATCACTACGCTGGTCTGGTCGAGACGACGAAGGAGCGGCGTGAGCGAGACGGCGAGTGCCAGCCCTCTGGCGTCACCCTTTCCCTGCGTTACGAGGCAGACACGTCGATGGCCTCCAAAATCAAATGCGGAAGGGCTCCGAGCGCCTGATCGAGAAGATTCTCGATGGCGTTTGCATCACTTGACGAGTCGATACTGATCATGCCTGCCCAGTTGCTTGGCTCATATCTCGCCATCATGGAAAGCGCAAACAGCACGGCCCACCACGCAATAAAAGGGTTCAACGCATCCTTCATCGCGCCGACGCGAGGCACAGCAATCAAATCCCAACCACGATACCGGATACCGGGTTGCGGAGCCTCATCCGGATGGTTCCACGAAACGGCAAGGACATTCGTTGGAGCTGGCTTCCAGAGCGAAGAAGGAGGGGTTGCTGGCAACCAACCCGTCAACGACGGGTAATGATCTAAGCATGCAAGGAAGCTTGAGTAGTCAGAACTGCATCGCTTGTACGTTTCTTGAGGGAATCCGTTAAGGAGGACGGTCGGAGCGCTGCCATTCGCCCTCCTTAGGCCGTTCGCCTCGGTCGTTTGAGATAGACCTGCCGGGAATCCGGTTTCATCAATAATTTCGAGCGCTGGATACTCAGCCAGGTCGGTCAAACTCCCCCCAGCGAAGCGTGTCTCCCAGATGAGCGGCCACAGGTCTCTTAGCTTAACCTTATCTTCTGGCGCCAGGCAGGCACATCCGAGCGCCGCTGCCACACCTGGAAGTAATCCGGTCCAATCGGCTTGCACGGTCACCTTTCCTATCCGATTCACGCTTGTCCCTGGAGCGGTTACACCGTGACCTCGGAGCCGCCAGTCAACAGTGAACGAAATCATGCTTCCAGGATTGCCCTTGTCTGGTATTAAGGTATTTGAAGGCAAGCGCGTCGACACGGCCGCGATTGCGCGTCCGGCTTGCGATAGGGCATAAAAAAGCTGAATCGGGCGGGTGGCATGACCGGCGCTCTCCGCCGCATCCATCAGCTGCTGCGCTTGTTCTAAAGCCATTTGAAATGTCTTGGCGCGGGCTCGATCCGTAGACGCGGCACCTGGCGGGCTGACGCGTAGACCGCGTAAAGATCGCCAAGCATCCGCCCTGCTCGGCATAGCGGTGTCCCGCATCTTCATTCCCACGAAGCCCGCCTCCCCTTGTTGGTCTCGTGCAAATTGTGCGCGCATACGGGTACTGACATCTCAGTTTCGCGTGCAGAGCTTAGTCGAGGTTCTCCTCGGGCGGCGGTGCCGGCCTACTACGAGCGGTCGCCACGGCGCGCCGGGACAAGCAAGAGCCGGGCCCCGTAGGGCCACGCAGCGGCCCCTGAATATGTCAGGAACGTCCTCACAGCCGTGCGGCCAGCCATCGACAGACAGGATCGGCAGGTTCCTGTGCCAGCCCCCGGAGCAGACAAGTGACGAAGTGGACGTGAAGACGATAGAGCCCGACGGCGGGACGAGTGAGACCCAAACTGAGACCCAAGAGGGCCGTCCCGATCGGGACGGCCCTCTGTTGTCAGCGTTTCCGCTGGTAGCTAGCGAGCGGATGACCGGGATCGAACCGGCACAATCTGCTTGGAAGGCAGAGACTCTACCATTGAGCTACATCCGCACTCGCGGACCCGAAGACCCGCGTGTGCGTCTATCTTGGCACACTCCCCGCCTGGTTCTCACCCCGGTTCCGGGGGCGGCGTGGTTGGTGCGCGGCGTGGTTGGTGCGCGGCGTGGTTGGTGCGCGGCGTGGTTGGTGCGCGGCGTGGTTGGTGCGCGGCGTGGTTGGTGCGCGGCGTGGTTGGTGCGCGG
>NZ_JAAFZA010000141.1 GCF_015356865.1 Catenulispora pinisilvae | reverse complement strand
CCCCGGCAAGGACGGTCCCGAAGGGCCACAAAACCTTCATCTCCCGTGGAACACCACATCACGAAGCAACTACCTACACATCAGCTCCGATCCATGTTCGTGACACACTTGATCTTGCTCTTGATCTGGCTCTTGATCTGGCTCTTGATCTGGCTTGTGCTCTTGATCTTGTTCGAACCTGCTGGAGTTGAAGAGGCCTGAGGTGCGGCGGGGTCGTGAACGCGGAAACCGGCGGCCGACAAACACACCCGCCGACCCGAACCCCGAACCGGCACAACCATGACCGAAGGCCGTAAAATGCATTTAAAGCCCACAACCAAACCGCAACCCGGCCCTCAAACTCCAGCCCCGCCAAAAGAACCCGAACCCCAAGCACCCCATAGCCCGAGCCACACCACAGGCCCCTGATCCACCCGAACCGCGCCACCTGAAAGACCGACTGCGCGCGGCCTTCAGCAGCCCCAAGCAGCCCTCAGCCGCCCTCAGTCGCCTTCAGCCGCGCTCAGCAGCCCCCAGCCCCAGCCGCCCGCAGCCGCCCCCACTGAGCTCAGCTCTTCTCCTCGCCCATCCCAAACCAATCATGAATCGGCCGCACCTCAACAGCGACCACATGAAAGTCCACCACCCGCGAAGCGATCTCCCGAGCCCGCTCCGCGCTCTCGCACTCGACCACGTAGTAGGCCGTCAGATGCTCCACCGACTCCATGAACGGCCCGCTGCTCTCGCTCAGCTCAGCGTCGCGGTGCCAGCGCAGTGTGGTGGTGTCCTCGGGGGCTTGCAGGCCGGCGCCGTTCAGCATTTCGCCGGTGGCGGCCAGGTCGCGGTGGAGTGCCTCGTGGCGGGTGAAGACGTCGGCGCGTTGTTCGGGGGTCATCGCTGCGGTGGCGGTGAAGTCGGCGTACATCAGGACCATGTACTTCATGCGGGGACCCTAGCTGTCGGGTCCAACAGGCGGCGGAGGGTGTGGGCGATGGAGTCCCATTGCCACTTCTCCTCGACCCAGGCTCGGCCGCGCTCGCCCATGGCCTTGGCCTTGGCCGGGTCTTTGAGGAGTTCCACGCAGCGGGACGCGCACTGTTCGATCGAGTCGCCGGGGACGACGTAGCCGGTCTCGCCTTCGAGGACTGCTTCGGGGGCGCCGCCGCTGTCGCCGGCGATCACCGGGAGGCCGGCGGCGGAGGCCTCCAGGTAGACGATGCCGAGGCCTTCGACGTCCAGGCCGAAGCGGCGGGTGCGGCAGGGCATGGCGAAGACGTCTCCGACCGCGAACAGGGTCGGCAGCTTCTCCCACGGCACCGAGCCGGTGAAGACCACGTGGCCGGCCACGCCCTCGGCGACCGCCAGTTTTTGCAGTGCCTCTTTGTACGGTCCGCCGCTGCCGATCAGCAGTGCGGCGTTCGGCACCGACTGGCGGATCAGCGGCAGGGCCCTGATCAGGGTGTCCTGCCCCTTGCGGGGCACCAGGCGGGACACGCACGCGATCACCGGTCGGTCGGCCAGGCCCAGCGAGGCGCGCAGGTCGGCGGCGCCGGGTGGCTGGGGGCGGAACATGTCGACGTCCACTCCCGGCGTCAGCTGCACCATGCGGGCCGCCGCCGCAGGCTTCAGCGCCGAGGCGATGCGGGCCCGGTGGTACTCGTTCAGGTAGGTGACGCAGTCCACCTCGTCGGCGATCTTGCGGAGCAGGTCACGGGCCCCGGGCAGCTTGGCCCAGCCGGACTCGTGCCCGTGCGTGGTGGCCACCAGGCGCCGCACCCCGGCCTTGCGCAGTGCCGGGGCCATCAGCCCCAGTGGCGCCGCGGCGCCGAACCACACCGACTCGGCGCCGATCTCCTTGGCGATCGCCACCGCGCGCTTGGTCCGGTCCGGCGTCGGCAGCAGCATGCCGGTCTTCTCCCGGATCACGCGGTGCTTCTGCTGGGCGTCGAACTCGCGGCAGCGCGCCGGGTCGCCGTGCCAGGAGGACGCGTAGACCACGGTCTGCTCGGCGGGCAGCCGCTCGACCATGTTCTGCACGAACTGCTGGATCCCGCCGGGCCGGGGCGGGTAGTCGTTGGTGACCACGAGAATCGTCAAAGTCGGCCCTTCATGTATGAAACCCTGGCCAGAGCGCGACAGCGCGATGACTCAACGGAGTTTATCCGGTGCCGGGGCCTGCCTCTGACGCGCCGGGCCGAGCATGGCGCGGGCATGGCAGCTGGCAGAGTGTGGGCACAACGCGGGCGCAGTTTAGGATGGCACCCACCATGAGGATCGCCCGCCGCCAGCCCGTCATCCCCTGGTACGTCGGCACCCGCGTCCTGCTCTTCCTCCTGGCCCTGAACGTCCTGCCGTACTTCAACCGCGGCGCGGTGACCGGCGACGTCAGCCTCTACCACCAGTGGATCACCCAGTCGTTCGATCACGGCCGGTTCCCGCTCGACAGCCAGAAGTGGCAGTACCCGCCCGGCGCCGCCGCCCCGCTGCTGCTCCCGCACATCTTCCCCGGCAGCTACTACGTCCTGTTCTTCGTGATGTGCCTGATCGCCGACATCGCGGTGTTCTGGATGCTGCTGCGCGCCGCCGCGCGCGCCGACCCCGAGCAGCCGTCGAAGGCCGGCCCCTGGCTCTGGACCCTCGGCATCGCCGCCATCGGACCGATGGCCTACGGCCGCTATGACCTGGTCGTCACCGCGAGCGCCGTCGCCGCGCTGACCGTGACGCTGCGCTCCAAGCGCTCCACAGCCGTGGCGCGCGGCGTCCTGATCGGCTTCGGCGCGTTCCTCAAGCTCTGGCCGGCGTTCTTCGTGTTCGGGGCGCCGAAGCGCCGCAACGGACGCCTGCTGTTCGGCGTCGCGGCGGCCACCGCAGCCGTCCCCACGCTCGTGCTGGAGCTGTTCTTCCCGGGCGTGCTGTCCTTCATCACCAACCAGAAGAGCCGCGGCATCCAGATCGAATCGGTGTTCGCCACGCCGTTCGTGGCCGGAAAGTGGTTCGGCTTCTACCGGCCGATCGCGAACACCCAATACGGCGCCTACGAATTCACCGGCAGCGGCACCTCGTTCGCGGGAAAGGTGGCGCTGCTCGGAACCGTGGTCGGCTTCGCGACCCTGCTGCTGATCCGGCGGCGCGCGGCCGTGCGCGGCGGCTTCCCGTTCCCCGGCATGCTGGCCGACGTGGGCTTCACCGCCGTGCTGGTCTCGGTGGTCACCAGCCGGGTCCTGTCGCCGCAGTACCTGGTGTGGCTGCTCGGCGTGGCGGCGGTGTGCCTGACCAGGCGCGAGACCCTGATGCGGACGCCGGCCTGGCTGGTCCTCGGCGCGACCTCGGTGACGCAGCTGATCTTCCCGCTCTTCTACCACTCGCTGCGCTTCGGCCAGGTCTACCCGGGCCTGATCCTGATCAGCCGCAACGGCGCCCTGGTCGTGGCCGCACTGCTCGCGCTACGGACGCTATGGCGCGCGACGGGCCCGGACTCGGGAGTGCTGCCCTCAGGAGTGCTGCCCTCAGGAGTGCTTCTTGGCGAGGATGGCCGCGACGGTGTGCGCCTCGTCCAGGACGTAGGCACGCCACTTGACGGTGAACTCGGCGGTGGTGGTCCCGAGGACGGTCCGGAAACCGTAGTCGACGGGGTCCGCGGTCCCCGCCGGAGCAGTGCCGACCGCCTTGTAGAAAGCGACTAGCTTCGCCTGTCCGTACTTCTGGGCGATCAGCGCGCACGCCAGATTGCTGATCTGGTAAGTCCGCGAAACCGAGTCCCCGGACCCGGCGAAGTCGTCGGTCGCCGGCAACTCCTGCGGCGTCCATCCGCTCTGCGACACCGCGTTCGCCAGCTCCAGGAAGCGCCTGTCGACCGTGATCGACGAGCCCAAGTAGCCGCTGTAGTCGGCCGCGCCTTCGGAGAGCCACAGCGGCACCGCCGACGTGGTCCAGGCCCGCGTGGCGACGTGGGTGAGCTCGTGGTCGAAGAAGAACTGCCAGGCATCCGGCGCCTCGCCGTCGAAGGCATCGGGGTTCACCAACACCCGGCTGGCCGGCGCCGCGGTCAGCGCCTGCCCGCCCTCCCCCGCGGTGATGGCGACGACCCCGGTCAAGCTCCCGGGCGCGCTGTCCAACAACGTCTCGACCTGCGCCTGCGTGTTCGGGACGACCACCACCACGTCCCCCTTCCACCCGGCCGCGCCCCACACCGTCGCCGCCTTGTTCGCGGCGTGGTCGGCCAGGTCCGCGAACGGCTTCAGCCGCGCCTGACCGCCCAGCCCGATCACCAGCGACCGCGAGCCCTGCACCACCGACACCGCACCCTGGTCCCAGATCTGGGTGTCCGGATGCAACCCGGCGGCCGCGCCATCGCTCCCGGAGTCCAGCAGCCACTTCCCGCCGCGCTCCACGAAGGTCAGATAGCGGGTGTCAGTCACCGGCTTGTAGTCGACGCCGGAGAGCTCGTACGACTCCGTGACCTGGTACAGGTGCGGCACGCCGGCCTTCTTCGCCTTGCTCTGATCGGCGGCCAGCGTCATGTTCCACGAGGCCAGCGGCAACGCGGTGAGGTTGTCGAAGACCTGCGCGTCGGCGGTCTTGAAGGCGCCGTCGGCGTCGGTGGCCAGGTATGCGTCCTTGTTGTGGGAAGCTACCGCGGCACTGCGCGCCGCGAGCGTGGCGGCGGCCGCGGTCCGGACCTTCGGCTCCGGCGTCGCGGCCTGCGCCGAGCCGGACACGGCACACCGGGCGACGACGACGGCGAGCACGGCGGCGAGCACCGCCACGCCGACCCGGAACGGCCCGCTGCCCAGCCGGGACGTGGTCCCGTCTGGCCACCGCAGCCGTGGTATGCCCGCCATGACGGACCATGCTAAGCCTTGGCGCCGGACAGTCGGCGTAGTCGCCGCGGGTGGCGCTACTCGGCTTGCCGGTGGCGCTCCCCGAACGTGCCCGCGGCGTTGGGCGGGGGGTGGCTGCGTTGGCAGGGCTGGCCGCGGGCGGCGTTGCGCGGCGGCGCCGACTACCCCACCTTGACCGGCAGCTCACTCAAGCCCCGCAGGTTGATCCGGCCGTTCCACACCGGCTCCCCCGCCAAGTCCAACCCCGGGAACCGTGCCGCCATCCGCTCCACCGCGACCCGCGCCTCCAGCCGGGCCAGCGCGGCGCCCAGGCAGTGGTGCGGCCCACCGCCGAAGGCGACGTGGTTGCGGGCCCCGCTCCGCTCCACGCGGAACTCCCCGGCGTCCGGCCCCCAGTACGCCTCGTCCCGGTTCGCCGAAGCCAGCCCCGCGATGACGAACGCGCCCTTCGGAATAGCCCGCCCGCGCACCTCATAGGAGTCCAGGATGATCCGCCGCGACTGCTGCACCGGGCTGTCGTAGCGCAGCATCTCCTCCACCGCGTTGGCCGCCAGCTCCGGGCTCTGGCGCAGCTTCGCCAACTCCGCCGGAGCCCGCAGCAGCGCCAGCGTCCCGTTCCCGATCAGGTTGACGGTCGTCTCGTGCCCGGCGACATAGAGCAGCACGACCTGCGCGACCAGTTCCTCGTCCGAGAGCCGGTCGCCGTCCTCCTCGGCGGCGATCAACGCGGTCAGCAGGTCCTCGCCGGGATTCGCCCGCTTGAAGCCGATCAGCTCCCGGACGACGGCCTGCATCTCCAGCCGCGCGCGGTTGATCTCCTGCAACAGATCCGGGTCGCCTATCGGCTCCAGCGTGCGCACCAGCAGCCCGCTCAGCTCCCTGATACGGGCGTGGTCGGTCTCGGGGATGCCGAGCATCCGGGAGATCACCGCGAACGGGATCGGGAACGCGACCGCCTCGATCAGGTCCGTCGTGCCGGCGTCGGCCAGGCGGTCCAGCGAGGCGTCCACGAGTTCGGTGATGAACGGCTCCAGCGCTGCCACCGAGCGCGGCGTGAACACCTTCGACACCAGCGCCCGCAGCCGGGTGTGGTCCGGCGGATCGCGGTCGAGCATCGACATCCCGTACGCGTCGATCGTGTCCCCGGTGGCCGGTCCCGCCGACTCGATCATCGCGTCGGCCTGGAGCCGGGCCGCGCTTCCCTCATCGGCGTTGCGGTAGTCGACCGAGTTGGCGGACCGCAGCAGCGCCGAGACGTCGTCATGCCGGGACAGGACCCAGAAGCCGAACGGGTGCTCATGCACCGGCTCTTCGGCACGCAGGCGGCTGTAGGACGGATACGGATCGTCGGTGTACCCCGGCGCGAAGGGATTGAAGAGGGGTTCGAGCGGATCGAGGGGTTCGAGCGGTTCGAGATCGGTCATGCGGACTCACCTCGGATACTCAGAGTCGGAAACATACGCTGTGTATGTCGTATGCTCTGGGCATGTCCGGTGTCAAGAGCAGGCGCGAGCAGTACTCGGAAGCGACCCGCGCGGCCCTGTTGGCGGCCGCCGCGCGCCGGTTCGCCGAGCACGGCTTCGCCGGCACGGCGCTGGAGGACGTGGCCGCCGACATCCAGGCCACCCGCGGCGCGGTCTATCACCACTTCGCGAACAAGACCGCCCTGTTCCGCGCGGTCCACGAACAGGCCGAGACCGCAATGCTCAAGCGCGTCGAAGCGGCCGCCGCGGTGCATGCCGACGACGTCCTAGCCGCCGCCGGTGCCGCGTTGGAAGAGTTCCTGGACTGCTGCTGCGAACCGGAGTACGGCCGGCTGGTCTGGCAGGAAGCCCCGCTCGCGCTCGGCTGGCCGGAGTGGAAGGCCAGCGAGGAGAAGTACGCGTTCGGCATGATCGAGCAGACGATCAATGCCCTGATGGACGCCGGGGCGATGCCCGCGCTCCCGGCCGCCACCATGGCCCGCGCCGTGTTCCAGCTACTCGGCGGGGCCGGGATCGAGCTGGCGATGACTGCGGAGCCGGACAAGATCCGGGTGAAGGACGAGTACCTGCAAGTCCTGGGCTACATGCTCGGCGCCGGACCGGCCGAACCAGACGGACCGGCCGGACCGGCCGGACTCGCCTGAACGCCTTGAACCGTCCGCGCTGGCTACGATCAAGGACATGGCGGAGCTGATCGGGAAGAACGGGACCTGGACCTTCGACGGCGATCTGCTGCGCGTCGTCCCCGGCCACGACAAGGACGTTCCCCGGCTGCGCGCGGCGCTCGGCGAGATCGCGATCCCGCTGGCCGCCCTGGCCGGCATCGCCTTCGAAGCGACGCCGGAAACCAGCAAGAATGCGAAGAGCGGAGCGGGACGCATCCGAGTCCGCCTGCGCGCCGGATCGGATCCCCTGACCCAGGCCTGCGGCGGCCGGATCGCCGACGACGCGGATCCCTACCAACTCGACGTGCCGGCCGAACGCGGCGGCGTCGCAGAGTACTTCGCCGAGGAGGTCCGGGACGCGCTGACCGTGGCCCGGATCCCCTCCGACCCGGCCGGCCGCTACCTGGTCGCGCCGCCCCCGGTCCCGATCTCGGCGAACGGCCAGGACGGCACCGGCTCGTTCGACGGCGACGTGGTGCGCCTGGATTGGGGCTGGCTGGCCGACTTGAAGAAGCGGTCGGCCGGGAATCGAGAGTGGCCGCTGTCCGCGCTGGAAGCCGTCGAATGGCGACCGGCGGTGGGGATGGACTGGGGCTGGATCCGCTTCCGGATCCGCGGCGACGCCGGGATCGTCTCTCAGAACCCGCGGTTGGACCCGAACTGCCTGACGCTGTGGGGGACGAAGAAGGAGAGCGGGAACAGCGCGGTGTTGGCGGCCGCGATCGTGGGGCGGATGCCGCATCCGAATGCGGCCCCTGAGAAGCCTTCGCCCGCCGATGACACCGCCGCCACCGCCGTCGCCACCGCCGCTGCCGCGACCCCGGCCGCCGCCGGTTCCGATCACGACGCGCTGCTGCGCCGCCTGCGCGAACTAGGCGATCTGCGCCGCGACGGCGTCCTCACCGACGAGGAGTTCGCGACGGCGAAGCAGGCCGTGCTGAAGCAGCTGTAGCGCCGCCGGGACGGCGACGTCGAGCAGGCGGATCAGCAGTTCAGCGGCTCAGCGGCTCAGCAACTCAGGGCCTTGCGAACATCGGAGGGCGCCCCTCTGACCACGCCGCCGCAGACGGCCGTTCCGAGATCGACCGCGTACCAGTCAGCGCCGTCGTATTCGTAGACGATCGCGGCGTTTCCGTAGCTGACCGACGCGAGTTGCCCGGCGGCCCAGCCGTTGTCGCACTTCAGGACGCTGACTTTCGCGTCGGACGGCATGGTGCCGCCGTTCTTCTGCTCGGCGAGGCTGTAGGCCTGCTTGTCGTCGAGGCACGCCGGGCTGGGCGAGCTGTCCTTCGGCGTGGAGCCCTCCGTCGGAACTTCAGTCGGCGGCGCGACCGCGCTCTTCGAGCCCGAGGTCACCACGCCGGGAGGGGTGGGCGGCGAATCCGATTCGCCCGCGGACGGGGACGCGTCCGTCGTGCCGGAGGAATCCGACGGCGTCCCGACGCCCTGCGCCGGGTCCGCCGATTGGGACACCTGCGTGCTCGCGAAGCCCTGCGAGGTGCCGGAGTCGGTCGTCACCAGGGCCGCCGCCGTGCCGCCGACGGCGAGCGCCGCCACGGCCAGGACGGCGGTGAGGGCCCGTCTCGGACGGCGGGGGCCGCGGTCGCCGACGACCGTCAGGTCCTCCGGTGCGCGGTTGCGGAACGTGGTCGGCGGTTCGGCGGGGCCGGCTCCGGTGTCGGCGATCGCGCCCGAGGCCGGATCGAACGTCGGGTCCGGGTCTCGGTCCGGGTCCGCTGACGCGGCTGCCGCTGCCGCTGCCGCCGAACGGGCCATCGCATCGGCCGGCAGCAACGGCACCACGGCGACGTCCTCGGGGGCGCCGCCGTCCCGCAACGCGGTCACGACCGCCTCGCCCTGCTCGGCGATCAGCGCGTGCACGGCGTCCGGCCAGGTCCGGGTGACCGCCGGCACGTCCCCGATCAGGGCCAGCACCTGCTCCGGCGTCGGCCGCGCCGCGGGGTCCTTGGCCAGGCAGGCCGCGATGACCTCGCGCAGCTGCTCCGGCACCGCCTCCAGGTCCGGCTCGGCGTGCACCACGTTGTAGAGGGTGGCCGGGGTCGAGGCGCCCATGAACGGCTCGGTGCCGGTGCACGCCATGTAGACCACGGCGCCCAGCGAGAAGATGTCGCTGGCCGGCGTCAGCGGCTTGCTCTCGGCCTGTTCCGGCGACATGTAGCCGGGCGAGCCGACCAGCCAGCCGGTGTGGGTGAGCTCGCTGGTGTTGCCGTCGGTGACCCGGGCCACGCCGAAGTCGATGACCCGCGGGCCGTCGGCGGCCAGCAGCACGTTGGAGGGCTTCAGATCGCGGTGCACGAGCCCGGCGGCGTGGATCCCGGCCAGCGCGGTGGCCAGCCCGGCCGCCAACCGCGCGGCGGTGTCGGCGGGCAGGGGCCCGGCGGCGTCGATCGCCTGGCGCAGCGAGGGGCCCGGCACGAACACCGTGACCAGCCACGGGATCTCGGTCTCGACGTCGGCGTCGACCACCGGGGCGGTGTAGGCGCCGGAGACCCGGCGCGAGGCCGTCACCTCGCGCCGGAAGCGCTCGCGGAACCCGGGCTCCTCGACGTGCTGGGCGTGCACGAGTTTGAGCGCCACGAGCCGCCCGTCCGGCGCCCCGGCCAGGAAGACCCGTCCCATACCGCCGCGGCCGAGGTGGGCGAATATCCGGTAGGGTCCGATCCGCCGCGGATCCGGCAACCCCAGTGGCTTCATAGACGCCAACCCTAAAGGGGATGCTGCTCCAAGGAAACGCGAGGGGCGCATTCGACCAAGTAGTTGAGACATCCGACACAGACGGTCAGTAGTCGAGCGAGAACGGCGAGTGATGCGACCCTTCGCGACCGCGGAACAATTGGCCGGTGTCGTCGCCGAGGTCTTCGGGACCGATCGGCGAATCGTCACGATCGACCGGCTGCCCAACGGTTCCAAGAAGGGCGTCTACCGGCTGGGTCTGGACGACGCCACCACCACGATCGTCTATATCTGGGACCCCGCCGAGGACTACTGGAGCGACGTCCAGGACGCCGACCACGCCGATCGGGCTGACACGTTCTCGCACGCCTCCGGACTCGACATGTTCGAGGCCGCGGTGAACCGGCTGGAATCGGTCGGAGCCCGGGGACCGCGATTGCTGTTCGCCGATCGAAGCCGGGCCTTGTATCCGGCGGACATCGCAGTGATCGAAGACCTTCGCGGCGGAACGCTGCAAGCGCTGCTGGAAAAGGATCCGGACGCCGGGCGTGAGCCGTTGGCCGTCTTGGCGGGGATGCTGCGGCTCATGCACGACTATCCGGCGCCGCGGTTCGGGCAGGTCTTCACCGTCGACCGCGGCCTTCCGGTGAACGGCGAATCGGGAGTGCGGGTCATCCTCGACCGGGCGCTCACGGACGTCCAGGAGGCCGCGAAGCGCGACGATCGGGTCCGGGCCGGTCGCAGCACCCTGACGGAGGCGCTCCAGGACCTGGCGTCCCGCGTCACCGCGCCGCCGCGCATCGGCCTGATCCACGGCGAGCTCGGCGCGGACCACGTCATGCTCGCCGACGACGGCGCCCCGGTACTCATCGACGTTGAGGGATTGGCGTATTTCGACATCGAGTGGGAGCACGTCTTCGTCCGCATGCGCTTCCAGGAGCACTACGCGCCACTGCGCCGCGAGGACCTGGACCCCGACCGGATGCGGCTGTTCCAGCTGGCGATGCACGTCAGCCTGATCGCCGGGCCGTTGCGGATCGGTTCGGGCGACCATCCGCAGGCGGCTTGGTTCCGGGATCTGGCCGCGTTGCACGTGCGGGAGGCGTTCGCCTTCGCGGCGAAGGAAGCCGCGGGCTGACCGCCCGGCCGGCGCACCGGGGCGAACCTGGTACTGCCGTTCCTACCGTCGAGCAGTTCCTGGTCGCCGCGCGACGAGCGGCGAACCATGAAGTCATGGCAATCATCTTCATCACCGGCGCGAACAAGGGACTCGGCCACGAGGCGGCCCGGCGCCTCGTCGAACTCGGCCACACCGTGCTGCTCGGGGCCCGCGACGCCGAACGCGGCCGGTCGGCCGCCACGGCGCTCGGCGTGCGCTTCGTGCGGATCGACGTGACCGACGACGCCTCCGTCACCGCCGCCGCCGCGGATGTCGCCGGCCACGAGGGCCGGATCGACGTGCTGGTCAACAACGCCGGGATCAACCACCGCAAGGCCGACCCCGGGTCCATCACCGGCGCCGACGCGCTGGGGGTGTTCGACACGAACGTGGCCGGGGCGGTGCGGGTGACCGCGGCGTTCCTGCCCCTGCTGCGCGAGTCGGCCGACCCGGCCATCGTCAACGTCAGCAGCGGCATGGGCTCCCTGGCCTTCACCCACGACCCGAACCGGGCCGAAGGCAACGTGGTCGCCCCGCTCTACGCGGCCTCGAAGAGCGCGCTGACCATGCTCACCACGATGTATGCCAAGGCGCTGCCGGACATCCGGGTGAACGCCGCCGACCCCGGCTACACAGCGACCGATCTCAACGGCCACAACGGCTTCCAGACCGTCACCGAGGGCACCGACGCGATCGTCGCGCTCGCCACCGAGGGCCCGGGGGCCGGCTCGGGGCGGTTCGTGGATCGCGAGGGCGGCATCGGTTGGTAGCGCGGTTGTAGCGCGGTTCGTAGCGCGGTTGTAGCGCGGTTGGTAATGCGGCTGGAAGCGCCGGACCGGTGGCTCAGCCGTTCACTCCCTTGACCTGCTTGTCGGGCTCGATGAGGATCACGACCCGGTCCATGGCGCGGTCGTAGGGCTGCCCGATGTACTTCATCGCGATCGGGTCGATGATCTCCCAGGCCGCGTCCCCCTCGATCCACTCCACGGCCCGGCCGCGGATGGCGATCGGCATGAAGGGGTTGTCGGCCGGGGTCAGGGACAGGGCCACGCGCGGGTCGCGCCGCATGTTGCGGGCCTTGAGGCTGTTCGGGCCGGTGAGGATCGCGATGCGGTCCCCGTGCGGAGCGGCCCAGATGGTGACCGAGTGCGGCGCGCCGTCGGGCATGAGCGTCGCCAGGTGCACGAGCGGGGCGCTGTCCAGGACGGTGCGGATTTCCGGGTCGAGACTCATTTGGCGACCTCATAACGCAGGTGGGTGACGCCGGGGGCCGGGACGGCCTCGACGAGGGTAAGCCGGATGTGCTCCGGCAGCTCCTGGAAGAAGGGGCGTCCGCCCCCGAGCAGGATCGGCACCTGGTGCAGGATCAGCTCGTCGACCAGGCCGGCCTTCAGCGCCTCGGTGGTCATACCGCCGCCCATCAGGCCGACGTCCTTGCCGCCGGCCAGTTCCCGCGCGGCTGCGATCGCGTCGGCGATACCGGTCGTGACCAGCGTCTGGCGCTCGGACACGCCGTCGGCGTGGTGGCTGAGCAGGACCAGCGGCACGTCCGCGTGCGGGCTGCCGCCGCCGAAGCGGTCGGAGTCCTGGAACGTCCTGCGGCCGACCACGACCGCGCCGAGCCGCCCGGCGACCTGGTCGAAGACCCGCGCGCTGGGGGCGCTGAGGTGGAAGCCGGGCAGCACCCGGCTCTGCGTGTCGCCGTCGAAGTACCAGTCGAAGAGCGTCCCGCCGTCGCCGAGGCCGTGCCCGGCCCGGGGATCGCGGCCGGTGATGTAGCCGTCGACCGAGACGGCGAGGGCGGTGAAGACCTTGCCCATGTCCCTGTTCTCCCTTCCGGAGTTCCTTGAGGAAACTCTGTCGCTGGTGTGAACCGTAGCACAGCCAGGTTCCCTGAGGGAACCCCAGGCGCTAAACTAGGCCGCATGCAGCGCACGAACTTCAGCAGCCAACTGGCCGCCTGCTCGATCGCCCGCACCCTCGACGTGATCGGCGAACCCTGGTCCCCGCTGATCCTGCGGGACGTCTGGGTGGGACTGCGGCGCTTCGACCAGATCCAGGCCGACCTCGGCATCTCCCGCAAAGTGCTGACCGAGCGGCTCAACTACCTGGTCGAGGAGGGGATCATGGAGCGGCTGCCGTACGACCAGCGACCGCGCTACGAGTACCACCTGACCCGGAAGGGGACCGAACTGGTCGACCTGCTGATGGTGATGACGGCCTGGGGCGACCGCTGGCTGGCCGGCGAGGCCGGTCCCCCGGTGCTGTACCGGCACCACGCCTGCGGCGAGATCAGCCACGTGGACCTGCGGTGCGCGCACTGCGGGGAGCCGATGCACGCCGGGGACGTCGATCCGTTGCCCGGGCCGGGATCCGCGGGGCCGGAGCCCGCAGGAGCGGAACCCGCGGATCAGCTCGCGTAGACGCGCTTGGCCCGGCGACTCACCTCAGTCTTCACGATGTCTGCGATGTCTGCGATGTTTGCGATGTTTGCGATCCCTGCGACAGCGCCGCCTGGAACAGCTCGACCACGGACCCGGAGAAGTCCGCGTCACGGACGAGGCGGCAGCCGTTCGTCCAGGCGTCGGCGTCCTCCCCCAGGTAGCGATCGGCCAGCTCGGCGATCCCCTTGCACAGCAGCTCCGCGCCCCGGGTGTCCTGCTTGGTGATCACACATTGCAACGGGTCGTAGCGCCTGATGCCCGGGAGCTCCGCGGCGTCGCGCAAGACGAAGTCCGCCGGGTGGGCCAGTTCGAGGACGTCCTGCACGGTGACGCCGTTGGCACCGGCGTAGCCGAAAGGCACCGCCAGCGACAGATCCGACTCCATCGGGAGCTCGCGCAGCAACGCCAGGCCGGTGTCGCGGTCGGACAGCAGGCGGGACCACACGAACCCGTCCCGCCAGTGCTCGGCGGCGTACCGGCGGACATCCGGCGGGCAGGCGGGGTGGCCGACCACCGTGGGGCCGTGCCGACGCAGCTCTTCGTCGTCGCGCCGCGCGGCCGCCCGGACGGCGTCCCAGTCCACTGCGAAAGCCGGATCGTCGGGTTCCGGATCGCCGGGCGCCGCGTAGGCCCGGAACAGGAAGTCGCGCTCGCGGCGTTCTGGAATCAAGGCACTGCGAAGCGCGGAGACGCTCTGGTCGCGCACGGACGCCTCGAACGCGGGGCGCACGCGGTCCAGCAGTGGATCGCCGTCGGCCCGCAGGACCTGCGCGAGCAGGTCGTACCGGTCGGCGCGCGCCAGGATCAGGCCGGATTCGAGCTGTTCGAGGGCGTCGAGGTGGACGCGTTCGCGACCGTAGTCCGGGGCCGGCCAGTCAGGTAGCAGGGCTCTGAGTCGCAGCAGCGGATCGGTCGTGTACAGGAACTCCCGGGGAAACGGCTGCCCGCCGAACGGCCAGGCGGTCTGGCCGTCCCTCCAGGCGCTCAGGAAGGGTGGCACTGATCCCTGGGCGAACAGCCACGTCACGGTGTAGCCACTGACGGCGGTGAACTCCCGCGACCAGTAGTCGTCGTCCTGCCACAGCAGCTGCTGGAGCGAGCGTTCACCCATCGCCGCGAACTCCTCCTCCTCGGCGAGCAGCTCGACGCGCCGCCGGATCTCCGAGCGCTTCGACCACACCTCATCCCGCAGTCCGGCACCGGACGGGAGACAGCCCAGGCGCTCAGCCACCTCACGCATCAGGGCATTGGGACGGGCGTAGTAGAGCAGCGACGGAATGACCATGCCCTCATGGTGCCCGCTTGCCAACTACATCAACCTTCATTATCTTCATGTTCATCGAATGAATCAGGGTTCCGAGACGCATGGGAGACGACTATGGACCTCGATGTGCTGGTGATCGGCGGCGGCCCGGTGGGACTCATGAGCGCGGCGCTGCTGGACGCCGCGGGAGTGCGGGTGGAGGTGTACGAGCGCAACCCCGGGCCCAGCTCGGTCTCCAAGGCCACGACCATGCACCCGCGCACGCTCGAAGTGCTCAGCATGCTGGAACTCGGGGACGGGCGCCGGGTCAGCGACGTGCTGATCGGCCAGGGGCGCAAAGTACCGCACACGCACTTCGCGACGCTGCCGAGCCGGGTCGGCTACACCGGCCTGGACACACCGTTCCCGTTCGTGCTGATGAACCCGCAGTGGCGCACTGAGCACGCGCTCGCCGACTACCTGCGCGCCCGGTCGGTGCCCGTGCACTACGGGACCGAGGTGAAGGACGTCGTGCAGCCCGAGCCCGGGTCCGGGTCGGTGTCCGGGTCCGGGTCCGGGTCCGGGTCAGGAGCGGAATCGCAGGGCCCGGTGGTGGTCACGCTCGCGGCCGGCGCCGACGGCACCGAGCGGACCGTCTCGGCCCGCTACGTCGTGGGGGCCGACGGCGCGCACAGCATGGTCCGGCACGCCGCGGGGATCGACTTCCCCGGGAACCCGCCGACCATCCTCAACTTCGTCGCAGACGTCGAACTCACCGAGACGGTCGCCGAGGCGGAGTACTTCTGGCGCCACGACGCGGGTCTGGTGGGTGTCATGCCACTGCCCGGCGGCATCCACCGGGTCTTCGGGGTCGAGGTCGGCGACGTCGGCCTGCCCGCCGACGAGGTGCGGCGCAAGCAGAGCGAGCCGTTCACCCTTGAGGAGTTGCGCGGCGCGATGCAACGCGTCTGCGGCACGGACTTCGGTCTGCGCGCAGCGACTTCCCTGACCCGGGCGAGCAACAGCAGCCGGTTCGCAGAGCACTACCGCGTCGGTCGGGTGCTGCTCGTCGGCGACGCGGCGCACGTGCACCTGCCGGCCGGCGGCCAGGGCCTGAACGTCGGCTTGCAGGACGCGACCAACATGGCCTGGAAGCTCGCCGCCGAGCTGGCCGGCTGGGCCCCCGACCACGTGATCAGCGGGGCGGCGGGGTATGAGGCCGAACGCCACCTGGTGGCGCGGCGTCTGCTGGACGACACGCTGGCTCAGGACGCGTTGATGCACACCTTCAGCCCGGCCGGTAAGGCGCTGCGCGAGAAGTTCACCGGCTTCATCGACCGCCGCGGCGAGGTGTCCGAGGAACTGTCCGGCTGGCTGTCCGGCCTCGCGGTCGGCTACCCGCAGCCCGATGGGAGCCATCCGCTGGTCGGTACGAAGGCGCCGGACGCGGTCCTGGCCGGAGACGGTTTGGTGCGCTCGTTGCGGCCGGATCGGTTCCTGCTGCTCGATTTCGGCAGCGGCGACGCCTACGCGGAGCTGGGTGGCGCGCGGGTCGAGGTGCGTGCCGGGCTGCGGCACACGGGAGCGTGGGCCACGGTGCGCGCCGCGTTGATCCGGCCGGATGGGCACGTCGCGTATGCCGTCGACTCGGCCGGGGCGGATGCCGCTGGCGAACTGACCGAGGCGGCGGCCGCTGCCGAGACGGCGGAAGCCGTCGCCGCGTGGACCCGGCCCACGGTCCACAGCGAACAGCGGATCCCGGCATGACGGCCATGATGCCGCGCGGCCTGCTGGCACTGGCGATCGGCGCGTTCGGGATCGGGGCCACGGAGTTCGCGGTCATGGGCGTGCTGCCGAAGATCGCGACGGCGATGTCCGTCTCCATCCCGCACGCGGGGTACCTGATCACCGGTTACGCGCTCGGCGTCGTGGTCGGCGCGCCGGTGTTCGCCGCGGTGTCGGCCCGCGTCCCGCGCAAGCGGCTGCTGCTCGCCATGATGGTGCTGTTCACTATCGGCAACCTGGCCGCGGCGGCCGCGCCGGACTTCGGGTTCCTGCTGGCCGCCCGGGTGCTGACCGCGCTCCCGCACGGCGCGTTCTTCGGGGTCGGCTCGATCGTCGCCGGCGGTCTGGTCGAGAAGGACCGCGGCGGCCGGGCGATCTCGACGATGTTCAGCGGGCTGGCGATCGCGAACATCATCGGGGTGCCGGGCGCCACCGCTCTGGGTGACGCCGTCAGCTGGCGGCTGACCTTCCTGCTGATCGCCGGGATCGGGGTGGTCGCCGTGGCCGGGATCGCGGTGCTGGTTCCGGCGGCGCCGGAGCACACCCCGGTCCGGCTCGCGGCCGAGCTGCGGGCGTTCACCAGCCCGCAGGTCTGGCTGGCCCTGGCGATCGGCGCTTTCGGCTTCGGCGGGGTCTTCGCGGTCTACTCGTACATCGCGCCGATCCTCAGCTCCTCGGCGGGCATCGGCACGCTCGGGCTGACCATCACGCTCGCGCTGTTCGGCCTCGGCATGACGGTGGGCAACCTGGTCGGCGGCCGGCTCGCCGATCGGGCCCTGATGCCGGCGATCTACGTCGCCCTGGCCGCGCTCGGATGCGTGCTCGCGCTGTTCGCCCTGACGATGCACAACGCGGTCACGGCGCTGGGCACGGTGTTCGCGATCGGGGTCGCGGGCGGGATGGTGATCCCGCCGGTGCAGGTGCGGGCGATCCGGGCGGCGTCGCAGGCCCCGACGATGGCCGCCGCTTCCGTGCAGTCGAGCTTCAACATCGCGAACGCGGGCGGCGCGGCCCTCGGCGGCGGTGTCATCAGCGCCGGGCTCGGTTACGGGGCGGTGAGCCTGGCCGGGGCCGCGCTGGCGCTGGTCGGTCTCGGCCTCGCTGTTTGCTCAGGTCGGCTCGACCGGAGCGAACATCTCGAACCGGCCGCGACGGCTGCCCAGGTGTATGAACCTCAAGAACCTCAACCTTCTCCATAATGTGGGGATCCGGATCCATGAACCGGGACAGGAAAGGGCGGAAGAGATGGCGCGGCGCGCAGCGGACCAGCAGGACTACGTAGATCGGCTCATCGAGGCCATGACCGGTACGTACGAGCCCGAAGTGGCCGAGGCCAAGGCGCTGGCCTACCGGCTCCGCCGGCTCGCGCACCGGATGGAGACGGACATCAAGCGGGAGCTGTCGCCGCATGGCATCGAGCTATGGGAGCTGGAGCTGCTCGCCTGCCTGATCCGCTCCAGACCTGGCCACCAACTGTCCGCCGGCCAACTCATGGCCCAGCTGCAACTGACATCCGGGGCCATCACCAACCGCGTCGCCCGCCTCGAAGGCAACGGCTGGCTGACCCGCGAGATCGACCCGAACGACCGGCGCTCGGTACTGGTCACCCTGACGCCGGCCGGGATGGAGCGGGCGTTCGAGGTCTTCGCGATCAAGACCGACGCCGAGTTCTCGCTGCTGTCCCCGATCCCGCTGACCGCGCAGCGTCGGATCAACGACGATCTGCGGACAGTGCTCATCGCGCTTGAGGGGCAGGCCTGACGGCCGCGACGGCCAGGCCTGCCAACCGCTCAGCACCGAGTTCGTCGCATCACAGCCCGCTGATTAATGCCCACTGATTACCGGCGCCCGATCGCAGAACTCTGATCAGCACTCTGATTACAGCATTCTGATCAGCATCACCGAGCGCCCCGGTCGCCGACGATCGCGTCGATCTCGACCAGCGCGCCGAGCGGCAGCCCCGCGACGCCGATCGCGGTGCGGGCCGGGTAGGGCTCGGCGAAGGCCTTGCGGTAGGCGTCGTTCATCGCGGCGTAGTCGTCCATGTCGGTCAGGTAGACGCCGACGCGCACGACGTCGGCGAGGGTCCGGCCGCGGGCCGCGAGTACCGCTTCAAGGTTCGCCACCGCCTGCTCGAACTGGGCCGCGACACCCCCGGGCGGCAGCGCGTCGGTGGCCGGGTCCAGGCCGACCTGGCCGCTGATGAAGGTGAAGTCGCCGTGTGGCACCGCTGCTGTGAAGGGCAGGGAGGCGACCGGCGTCGCATCCGGGGCGGGGACGGAAGCAGAGGCAGAGGCGGAGGCAGAGGCCGCGGCCGGCTTGGGGGCCAAGTGAGGCGGCAGGCCATCGGCGTACTGTGCCTTCCCCTCACCGAACGAGAAGTCCTCGGCCCGAACCTCGTTCAAACCGACCAGCACGTCCTCCCGCCGCACCCCGACCTCGGCGAGCCGGTCGGCGACCGCCGCGTACAACGCCCTCTTCAGCGCCACGCTCCGCCCCGCGACAAGCGTGATATCGACCAGAACCACACGCTCGGAACGCTCGACGCCGAGGAACGACCGGTCCGCGACCAGCCGACCGGGCTCGTGTTCAGTCAGCACCTGGAACCGGTCACCCTCCGGTATGCCAAGCGCCTCGACCAGCGCCCGGTGAACCGCCTCGCCGGCCTGCTCGGCGAAGCCAGCCGGACCCTTGGGCACATCGATGCGAACGAACGGCACAGTGATCTCCTCCAAAAACGACGAACGTCCGGCCAGTATCAGACGCCGGGGAACGGAGATCACACAGCCAATCGGTAAGCGGTGGCCCACCGGTGAGGGGCTTCCATGGTCGATGGGTCGCCGTATCCGACGAACCGGCACGCCGTGATCGTTCCGGCGGTCAGAGCGTGGCGGCACCCTGGAGCGTTGCGACTGCTTGCACGGTCGCGTAGCCACGCCACTCCAGAGCGGCGGCCGGGGAATAGCTCGGGAACGTGACCTGCCACCCGCCGTCGGGCTGCTGCTGGGAGGCCAGCCGGTGCAGTTCGGCGGTGATCGTGGCTTCGCCGAGGAGCCGACGGGACCGGGTGTCGGGGAACGGGCTGAAGTCCAGCACTTGGAGCACCTCGCCTTCCGCCTCGGCAACGGAGGTCGGCCCTTCGATGGACACCAAGGGCCGGAGCCGCTTGAGCAGTCGCTCCGCCTCGGCGTCGTGACCGGTGACGGTGTCGAGGAAGAGGAAGACGAACATCAGCTCGTAGGGGTGCGGGGCCGCGTCGATCCGGTTGATGGCGTCCAGGCAGAAACTGGTGGCACCGGCCAGCCACGGGTGGTCCGCGATGTCCTTGTGATGCCGCGCGAGTCTGTGGGCCTGGGCCGCGAGCTGTGCCGTCATCTGTAGCGAGGACGTCTCTGTGTCAGCGCCGACCCAGTGCGGGGCAGAACCCTGAGTGTCGGAGCGCGGGAGGCTGAACGGCGTACCGCCGTCAGGCAGAGCGTGCTCCCCGAGCCAGTCGCAGATCCCCACCGCACGGGTGCTGTCGTCGCGGATCGTGGCAAGCACTTCCAGCGCGTGCATGGCGGCGACCGGCTGGCTGGTGGACGAACGCTGGTCCGGTTCGAGCCCCCACCCGTAGCCTCCGTCAGGGTTCCGATAAGCATCGAGAGCGGCCAACAGACCGGCCGTCGAGCCCCCGTCAAGAAGGAGCTGAAGCCGCCGTCTGTCGATGATCCGGGCATGAGTGGCGACGAAGGACACCGCGGCGTCCAGGCGGAACTCCATGATTGTCGAAACCTCGCTCGCGTCGTCAGGGCACCTCGATGACCCCGCCGGCCACCGCCCGGCGCAGTATGTCAGTACCCGACGGTAGCCGGACGGTGGCCGCCGGGCTCGGCTCGGCTCGGCGAGAGCATCGAGACAAGTCGCTCAAGCCCAGAACAGTCACTTTCCTGAGGGCTTCGCTGCGGGCAAGTCGTCCTCTGAACGGCCCTGGCCCGTTGCCGGGCCGGCTGGTTGCCGGTGAGCGTGGAGGCGGTGCCATACCCGGCGCGCACGCTCGCGATCGATCCGGAGGCCTCCCGTGGCGTACACCCCCAAGCCCGCGACTCCCGCGACCGTGTCGGCGAACCAGGAGGCGGTGGGCCGGTACGCGATGGACGACCGCCAGGACTTCACCGACAACACCCGCGGCTTCATCGCCCCGCTGCCCGGCAAGATCCTCGGTGGCGACGGCCACGTGGTCTTCGATCCCGCGAACTACGACTACCTGTCCGACGACGCCCCGGCGCCGGACACCGTGGAGCCGAGTCTGTGGCGGCAGTCGCAGCTGATCTCCAAGAGCGGTCTCTACAAGGTCGTCGACGGAGTCTTCCAGGTACGGAACAACGACATCGCCAACCTGACCGTCATCGAGGGCGACACCGGGCTCGTGGTCATCGACTGCACCGCCAGTGTCGAGGCCGCGACCCAGGGCATGGCCATGATCCGGGAACACGTCTCCGACAAGCCGGTGGCGGCCGTCATCTACACCCACACTCACGTCGACCACTACGGCGGCGTGAAGGGCGTGGTCAGCGCCGAGGACGTGGCCGCGGGAAGGGTGCCGATCATCGCCCCGGGCACGATCGCCTCCTTCGACGCGCACGCCATCGGGGAGAACGTCATCGCCGGCAACGCCATGTCCCGCCGGGCCGGCTACGCCTTCGGCAGCCTGCTGGACCTGAGCCCCACCGGCTGTGTCACCTGCGGCATCGGCATCGCCACCAGCCCCGGCGTGACCGTCTCCTACATCTCCCCCACCGATCCGATCACCGAGACCGGAGCCAAGCGGGACCTGGCGGGCCTGGAATTCGAGTTCCTCTACGCCCCGGACACCGAGGCCCCGGAGGAGATGCACATCTGGATCCCACAGCTCGGCGCTCTGACCTGTGCGGAGAACGCCAACCACTCGCTGCACAACATCCAGACGCTGCGCGGCGCCCGCACCCGCGACGCCCGCAACTTCGCCCGCTACCTGGACGAGACGCTTCAGCGCTGGGGCGACGACGTGCAGGTGCACTACGGCCCGCATACCTGGCCGGTGTGGGAGAACGGCCAGGTGACGGCGTTCCTGGAGTCCCAGCGCGACACCTACAAGTACATCCACGACCAGGCGCTGCGGCTGGCGAACAAGGGCTACACGCCGCTGGAGGCCGCCGAGGAGATCGAGCTGCCCGCCGAGCTGGGCCGCAAGTGGTTCAACCGCGGCTACCACGGCACCTTGCACCACGACGTGCGCGCCGTCTTCCACAAGGAACTGGGCCTGTGGGACGGCGACCCGGTGTCGCTGCACCCGCACCCTCCGGTGGAGACCGCCCAGCGATTCGTCGACCTGATCGGCGCCGACCAGATCATGGCCGAGGGCCGGCGCGCCATCGAGGCCGCCGACTACCGCTGGGCCGCCCAGATCCTGCACACCCTGGTCTTCGCCCAGCCCGACAATCAGGCCGCTCGCGACCTACAGGCCGACGCCTACGAGCAGATGGGCTACCAAGCCGAGGGCCCGCAGTGGCGCGGCATATTCCTCACCGCCGCCCGCGAACTGCGCGAGGGGGTCCTGCCCGCCGCGTTCGTCACCGCCAGCGAAGACAGCATCCTGGCCATGCCGGTGGACATCCTCTTCGACTTCGCCGCCGTCCACCTCATCGGCGACCAGGCCGCCGACGCCGACCTACGCATCGACTTCGCCTTCACCGACCTCGACCAGAGCTGGACGATGCGGGTCCGCCGCGGCGTCCTCAACGCCCGCCGCGGGACGTCCCCGGACCCGCAGCTCACCGTCACCGGACCGAAGGCCGCGCTCGTGGCCGCCCTGCTCAAGCCGAGCTCGGCTGGGCAGCTCGCCCAAGCCGGGAAGATCCGGCTCGACGGCGATGACAGCGCCCTGCAAACCCTCGCCGGGCTCTACGACGAGTTCGATCCCGACTTCGCCATGGTCACCCCGTAGGGCTGAGAACACCCCGAGCGCGTGGCCAAGTGGATCGAGAACGCGAGCGCCATACCCGCCGGGCCCGGCGACCGCGCCATCGGCCTCAAGCAGATCGACATGATCGCCGCCCACGACACCTCGACCCGGCTCGACGAGATCACCCAGCCGACGTTGGTGCTGTGCGGCGACAACAACCACTGCACCCCGATGCCGCTGTCCGAGGAACTCACCCGCGGCATTCCGGGCGCGGAACTGGTCGTCTTCCAGGATGCCGGCGAGTTGATCGAGATCGAGCAGGAGCAGCGCTACTTCGAGGTCGTCAGCTCCTTCATCGGCCGCCACAGCGAAGCGTTCTGAACCGTGCTGCGGCCGGGAGGACTCAGGTGTGGAACAGATCGGTCGAGACCGCCCAGAGGTGCTCGGCGGTAGCGGGATCGAGCGCCCATTCCTTGACACCGTGCGGGTGTTGCGCGAGGTCGGCATCGTTCGGCACCGTGTAGGCCTCTCGGCAATCGTCGAGGTAGTGGCCGCCGGAGTGGGCGAACTGCGGGGCGACGGCCGCGACGATGGTGGTGGCGGCCCCCTGCTCCACCGTTTTGTACGTGAAGACTCCGGCGGCCTCGGCCGCGTCGAGCGACTGCTTCTGTTGCGTTGTGAAGTTGCGCTGTAGACCCGTCGCGACGCCGCCGGGGTTCACCGTATTGGCGATGATGCCGTCGCAGGCCCAGAGGCGGGTCGCCTCGACGGCGAACAGGGAGTTCGCCGTCTTCGACTGGGCGTAGGCGATCTGCGGGTCGTAGCCGCGACGCTCGAAGTGGAGGTCGTCGAAGTCGATGCCGGAGCGCATGTGCGCGGTCGAGCTGACCGACACGATCCGTGCTCCGTCGCGGTCGGACGCGCCCAGGGCCAGGGCGTCGTGAAGGCCGGTGGCGAGGGCGAAGTGACCGAGATGGTTTGTCGCGAATTGCAACTCCCAGCCCTCGCGGGTTCGTTCGAGGCCGCCGGTGACCACGCCCGCGTTGTTGATCAGTAGGTGAAGCGGGCCGCTCCAGGCGTCGACGAACGACGTGACGGTGGTCCGGTCGGCGAGGTCCAGCCGGACGACCCGGGGCCGGCCCCCTCCGGTCGACTTCTCGATCGCTTCAGCGACGGCGTCACCGGCAGCTGTGTTCCGCACCGCGAGCGTCACCTGCGCCCCGACCGCGGTCAACGCACGAGCCGTCTCGACCCCGATTCCGGAGGAGCCTCCCGTCACGATCGCGCGCAAGCCGGTGAGGTCGACGCCCTCCAGCACCTCTTCCGCGGTGCTGGAGGCGGTGAAGGAGGTGGAGATGAGTTCGCGAGCCGTCATGGCGATGACTATACAGACTAGACTAGGTTTGTTTAGTAAGATGCCTGCTCGTATGCTCGGTCGCATGAGCAGTCCCGATGCCGGCCCCGGGCCGTCGGCGAGCGCCGGTACCGACCGTCGGAGCATGGTCCTGGACTCCGCCCTGGTCACGTTCGCGCGGTTCGGCTATCGGAAGACCTCGATGGAGGACGTGGCGCGGGCGGCGCACATCTCCCGGCCCGGGCTCTACTTCCTCTTCTCCTCGAAGGAGACTCTGTTCCATGCCGCGGTCACCCAGGCCTTGGAGCGCGACATCGCAGCGGTCGAACACGTCCTGGCCGACGCCGACCGCCCACTTCCAGAGCGTCTCATCGAAGCGTTCGACCAGTGGGCGGGCCGCTACATCGGCCCGCTGACGCACGATGTCGCGGTGGTCGTCGAGGACAACCCCGACCTGCTCGGAGAGATCGTCGAGTCCACCCCGCGACGTTTCGAGGAACTGATCACGAACGCGATCGCCGTCGAGTCAGGGCAGGAAGCGGCCATCCCTGTCGCACAGACCATGATCAGCGCATCGATCGGCCTCAAGCATCAGGCCGCATCGCGGGAGTTCTACCTCGAACGCCTGAAGGTCGCCATCGAACTCCTGGTGCACTGAAGCCGCCTGCTGAAGCCGCCTGCCGAAGCCACCTACCGAAGCCACCTACCGAAGCCGCGAGAGAATCCGGCCATCCGCTGTTCCGCTGTAGGTTCCTATTGGGTCTTCCGCGTCAGTTCGGCCTGACCTGTTTCGCCGCGTCCGGTTCCCATCAGTTCTTCGAGCGAAACCTCGACCGGTCCGTCGTGCCGCGCGCTGGATCGCCAGTCGGAGATGCGCACCAGAGCCTCGATGTAGGCGAGACGGAACGGCCCGCGGTCGGCGCGGTCGCGCAGCGCCTGTGCCTGGTCCGTCCATGATCCTCCGGCTTCGGGCCGAAAGTCCGCGGTACGCAGGGATTGACCGGGGAAGGTCTCGCCGCTGGACAACGTGAACGCCGGTGTCCGGTCGCCGTCGACGACCCCTAGGATCGCCGGTGCCTCCTCGGCCTGCGCAGGCACCGAGATCCGTACCTTGCCGTGGTGCGCGGCGACCAGATACGTCACGAGCCGGTGATCGGTGCGGTCACCGTGCCAGTGATCGCTGTGCGCCAGCATCATCGCGCTGACCAGCTCGTGGCGGAAGTAGGGCCGGCGGGAGCGGCCGGTGCTGTACGGGGCCTTGGACTTGGCCAGCAGGACATCCGGCGGGTCGCCGCCGCCGGAGCGCAGCATCTCCTGGAACACCTCGTGGCACTTGCCGAGGTCGTGGTAGCGGGCCGCCAGGATGACAGCTTCCTGCTGCGATTCGGGCAGGCCCGGCAGGGCGTCGACCAGCTTGCGGGCCTCGTCCTCGGTCTCGGCGAGGTGTCGGTCCAGGCTGACCCACTCGACGCAGGCGAACACCGGCGGGTCGGGGGCCGGCCCGGGCGTCGGGACCGGCGCGGTGCTGTCCGGAGACCAGCCTTGGTCGGGGAGGTAGCCGCCGCATCGGGCATCCAGCAGGATCAGCACGCCGGGCGCCAGGTCCTGGGCTGTGGCACGGCGCCAGAGGCCGTCGCGCCGGTCACGCAGCCAGGCCTGGCCGTCCAGCACTGGACGCAGCTCGTCCAGCGGGACCGGGCACAGCTCGTCACGGCCCGGATCGGTCTCCTCCTCCGAGGGCTCGCCGGACTCCCAGACCCGCCAGGCGACCAGCGCCGTGCGGTCGGCGGGTTCACAGACCCAGCTGGCGACGTCCAGATCCGGCGGGTCGACAGCGGTGTCGAACAGCGCCAGCAGATCGGACTCACCCCAGCCCTGGCCCGCCGTCTCGGAATCATCGCCGGGCTGCCGGAGGCCAGGGTCCCCGGACCCGAGCTCGGTGAGCAGGGTGCGGGGCCACAGATCGATCGCCACTTCCAACGCCCGCGTTCCGACGATGATCCGGTCGCGGTCCCGTTCGCCGAGCTCGGCCAGTCGGTCGCGGCGGTCCGCGGGGCGGAAATAGGGGTGGATCAGCACGGTGTCACGCTCGGGTATGGCTTCGCGCAGCGCGACGTGAAGCGCCCGCGCCCGCGCTACCGAGCCGAGGACCACAGCGGTCTGAGTCCCCACGACGTGAGCCGCCGCGACGGTCTGAGCCAGGCCGCCGACGTCCCCGGCAGGAAGCGGCTTCCCGAGGCTCGGGTCGGTCGGGTCCTGAGCCGAGGACATCCACAAGGTCGCGGTCGGCGCCGAAGTGCCCAGGGCATCGCGCATCCGCTGAATCCGGACGCTCGTCGGCAACCCGGGGCCGAGCAGGTGCAGGGCATCGAAGACCCATTGCGCGTCGTTATGGAGCAGGCCGTACGCCACCGGCGCCGACCGCCGCGAGTCGGCGAACCCGCGCATCAGGGCCCTGCTCAGCAACAGATCGTGGGTGCCGACCAGAATCGCGGTCCGCTCCGGATGGCGCAGCCAGCCGCCGTCCCGGACCGCGCCCGCGAGCAGATGTACCCCGACCTCGCCCGCACGTCCAAGCCCGTCCAGCCACCCGCCGATCCGCGCGAAGGCCTGCTCGGGAAGGCTGTGCGCCGGCAGCACGTACACCAGCCTGCGCGGCGTCGACTCCGGCGCGCAGACCAGGCGGCGAAAGAGCCAGGGCAACACGGCGGTGGCGGTCGTGTCCGCCCCGATCGGAATCCGGAGTTCTGCCGGAAGACCTTCCGCGGCGATAGCGGCCTGCACAGCATCAGGAGTGCGGCCGGTCGCTGCTTGGAAGAACTCTTCAAACCCGCCCGTCAACCCAGACTCCCTCCGCGGCCGCTGTCCGACCTTAGCGCGGAGTCCAGTGCAGCGCCCTGTGGCAGCACGTCATGGACCGGCTCCCTGCCGCGGCCCAGCAGCCGTCGGTACTCCGAACGGCTCGGCTGTTCCATCGGTCTTTCACAAGCGCGACTCAGGCGCAATCCCCATGGGAAAACGAAAGATTCAACGGGAACCTACATCCGCTGCCAGGCCTTATCAGACCCGCACCTCAGACCCGCACCACCATGTTCACCGGCATCGACATCAACGGCGAGATCTTCACATCCGTCCCGGGATGCGGGGCGTGGACGATCTTGCCGTCCCCCAGGTACATCCCGATGTGGCTGCGCCCCGCGTAGTAGATCACCAGGTCGCCGGGCTGGATCTGGGAGAGCGGCACCTGCTGGCCGGCCTCGGCCTGCTCGGAGGAGGTGCGGGGGAGCGCGACGCCGGCCTGGCGCCAGGCCTGCTGGATCAGGCCGCTGCAATCGAAGGCGTCGGGGCCTTCGGCGCCGAAGACGTAGGGCTTGCCGAGGTCGGCCAGGGCGGCGGCGATCGCGGCGCGGGCTCGGTCGGAGGGGGCGAG
>NZ_JAAFZA010000140.1 GCF_015356865.1 Catenulispora pinisilvae | reverse complement strand
CGGCCAGACTGCTCGGCATCGCCACTGGGACCGTCAAGAGCCAGACCGCACGCGGGCTGGCCGCGATGCGCTCGATCCTGCCCACGAGTGACCCACACGGACACCCGCGCCAACGGAACCGGCGCCTCAGGCCGCCACAGGCGCTCGTCCGCTGCGCTCACGGCGGCTCCCTTCGTCCCCGGCGGGCCCCGTCCGATGCACGGCGCTGTAACAGTGATATCAGGGGTTCCCGGGACTGCGCGCGGGGGCACGGGTAGCTTTTTCCTTGGTTCGGCTGCGATGGAATGGGCCATTTCAGCGGGTTCCGAATCGTGCGATGACGAGATCGGGTCCCGCGGGTGCCGATCGGGGCGTGGCTCGATATCACAGAACTCTGATTAGGCCGTGCTGGAGATGTGGGTGCCCGGCCCGGTACTAGCCCGCCTCGGTGGCGGAACGGACGAGGCTACGATGGCGGGATTCCAAGCACGTCGTGCCGGTGGCATCCGCTAAGGATCATTCGGTCGCCGCCGATGTGCACGGTGTAAAGTCACCCCCTGATGCCGCTGCCTGACGCCGGCTCCGAGGCTGACTGTCCAATGGCGAAGGAACCTCCGAGATGCGTTTGCTCCTGACCGTCGTCTTCGCCGCAGGCACACAGCACCGCGACGTGGTCGTCACGGTCGACGATTCCGCATCGGTCGGTGAGCTGGCGGCGAGGTTCCACAGCCCCAGCGGGACACTGTGGGCCGACGGCCGTCCCCTGGACGTGGCCGCGTCCGTCGGGGACGCCGTTCGGCATGGAGCCGTCATCGCTTTGGACGAGCAGTCCGCGCCCGCCACCACACTGCGGGAGCCCAGCGGGATGGTCGAGGTCTGTGTCGTGTCGGGCCCGGGGGCAGGCCGCGTGGCCCGAATAGGCATCGGCCGTCTGCGGATCGGCAACCTCGACTGCGCCGGCGGCCTGCAGATCGCCGATCCCGCATTGCCGCCGGTCGCCGTCGCCGTTGATGTCGCGGTCGACGGGTCGATCGCGGTGGTGCCGCAGGGGGCCGCCGCTACTTTGGACGGTGCGCCGATGGCCGGGTCGACGCCTTGGAACCCCGGCGCCGCGCTGCGGATCGGTGAGTCGGTTCTCACCGTCGCGCATCCCGAGGCCCCCGACGCACACCTGACCCCGATGGGCGACGGCGGCGCCGCCTACAACCGGCCGCCGCGGCTGCGCCCGCACCGTCGGACCGCCCCGATCCAGGCCCCGACTCGCCCGGAGAAGCTGAGCAAGGTCCGGCTCCAGCTGATCGGCGGCCTGGTCCCGGTGGTTCTCGGCGTGGGTATGTGGCTGGCGACCAAGAGCGCCATGATGCTCGGGATGTGTGCCATGAGCCCGCTGATGCTGCTCGGCACGTACTTCAGCGACAAGCGCTTCGGCAAGAAGAACCACCGCACGGCGATGAAGGAGTACGAACAGCAGATGGCCTCGTTCGTCGCCGAGCTCGACCGGGCCCGGCGCGAGGACCAGTGGCTCCGCCGCGAAGCCATGCCGGACCCGGCATCCGTCCTGCTCACCGCGACCGGCCCGCGCCGCAGGCTGTGGGAGCGCCGGTTCGACGACCCCGACACCCTGTTGCTGCGCGTCGGCCTGATCGACACGGTGAGCTCGGTGACGGTCAGCGGCGTCGAACCCGGCGATCTGGACCCGGCGCAAACCACCGTCTACTCCGTCCCGGCCGCGATCCCGGTCGCGGAGTCCGGCGTCGTCGGGATCGCCGGCTACCGTCAGCCCGCCCTCGGCCTGCTGCGCTGGCTGCTGAGCCAGGCCGTCGTCCACCACAGCCCTCGCGATCTGGGCGTCGTCATCCTCAGCATGCAGCCCGACGCCGAACAGGCCTGGTCCTGGGCCCAGTGGCTGCCGCACACCGCCCCGCGCGACGGCCAGGACGTGGTCGCCATGGTCGGCACCGATCCCGAGACCGTGTCCAGGCGGGTGGCCTGGCTGATCGGCGAGATCGATCGGCGCAGGGCGGAGGCCGAGTCCAAGGATGCCTGGTCCAGCGCCGCCCCGGAAGCCAACATACTGGTGGTTCTGGACGGGACCAGAGTCCTGCGGCGTACGCCGGGCATGCCGAAGGTGCTCTCCGAGGGCCCCCGGTACGGCATCTACACCCTCTGTCTGGACGAGGATGAGCGGTTGTTGCCCGAGGAATGCAAGACGGTCGCGCTGTGGAGCCCGTCTGGGACCCGGGTCACCCTGATGGGCGGCGGACTGGACGTGCTGGGCGAGGTGCTGGCCGAGCAGGTCACCGTCCAGTGGGCCGAGCGGTTGGCGCGGGCGCTGGCGCCGGTCCGCGACGTCAGTCGGGACGACGCCGGCAGCGGCCTGCCGACCTCGGCGCGGCTGCTCACCCTGCTCGGGATGGAGAACCCCGACTCGGCCGACATCCGCCGGTGGTGGGACCGCGACGGCCGGACCACGGAATCGCCGCTCGGCTACAGTGCCGACGGTGTGTTCACCATCGACATCCGCCGCGACGGCCCGCACGCGCTGGTCGCCGGCACCACCGGGGCCGGCAAGTCGGAGCTGCTGCAGACCTGGGTCGCCGGACTGGCGGTGGTGAACCGGCCGGACTCGCTCAACTTCGTCCTCATCGACTACAAAGGCGGCAGCGCGTTCCTGGACTGCGCGCGCCTCCCGCACACCGTCGGCATGGTCAGCGACCTTGACGCGCACCTGACCCGGCGGGCTCTGGACTCGCTGGCCGCCGAACTGAAGCGTCGTGAGGAGATCCTGTTCGAGGCGGCCGCCAAGGACATCGAAACCTACTGGGACGCCAAGCGGTTGCGGCCGGAGTTGGCACCGCTGCCCCGGCTGATGCTCATCATCGACGAGTTCGCCGCGCTGTTCGCCGAACTGCCCGAATTCATCGTCGGCCTGGTGGACATCGCGCGCCGGGGCCGCTCGCTGGGAGTGCACCTGGTGCTGGCCACGCAGCGGCCGGCCGGTGTGGTCAGCGGCGACATCCGAGCGAATACCAACCTGCGCATCGCCCTGCGCGTGACCAGCGCCGAGGAGTCGATGGACGTCGTGGAGTCCCGGGATTCCGCGCTCATCTCGAAGTCCACGCCCGGCCGCTGCAACGTCCGCTCCGGTGCGGCCGCGCTGACCGCGGTACAGGCCGCGCGCGTCGGCGGTCGGCGGCCGTCCGCCGACGTCTCGGCCCGACCCGCCCCGGCCTTCGCCGAGATCTCATGGAACGGCCTGGGCCGCCCCGAGCCCAAGCCCGCTGCCGCGGTCGGCCCTGACGACGACAACCTGGCCACCGACCTGGGCGTTCTGGTCGACGCCATCCGCGCGGCGAACCAGGACCTGGGGTACGCGCCGCAGCGCAGCCCGTGGCTGGAGCCGTTGCCGCCGATCACGACACTGGCTGAGCTCCCGCCGGTGCGGGCGCGCGATGACCGGGACGTGCCGCCGGTCGGCTACGGCATGCTCGACCTCCCGGCACAGCAGGCGCGCGGGCCGCTGGCCCTTGACATCGTCCGCGGCGGACACCTCGCGATCGTCGGCGCGCCGCGCTCCGGCCGCTCCACCGTGCTGCGGACGATCGCCGGGGCGCTGGCCGCGCAGATCTCCTCGAACGACGTGCACCTCTACGCGGTGGACGGCGGCGCGAACGCTCTTCTCCCGCTCGTGGCGCTCCCGCATTGCGGTGCCGTCGTCACACGCGACCAGCCCGAACGTGTCGACCGTCTGCTCACCCGCCTGTTGGCCGAGGTGGCCCGGCGCCAGCAGTTGCTCGCCGCGCAGGGCGCGTCCAGCCTCGCCGAGCAGCGGGCCATGGCCCGCAGCCCGGAGGAGCGCCTGCCCTGGATGGTCCTGATGATCGACCGCTGGGAGGGCTTCATCGCCGCCTTCGAGCAGTACGACATGGGCCGGCTGGTGGACTCGGCGCTGCGACTGTCCCGCGAGGGGGCCGCGGTCGGCGTCCGCATCGTGATCACCGGCGACCGCAGCCTGCTGTCGGGGCAGGTCTCCACGGTGTTCGAGGATCGCCTGTTGCTGCGCCTGACCGATGTCAGCGACTACGGTATGGCGGGGATCCCGCCGCGCGAGGTGCCCGGCAGCCTGGGTGACGGTCGCATACTGGTACCCACCGCCGACGGTGTCCTGGAGGCCCAGGTCGCACTGCTGGACCCGGACCCCTCGGGCCCGGCGCAGGTGGCGGCGATCCAGGCGATCGCCCGGGAGGCGGAGCAGCGCTCGTCCGGCCCCGGCTCGGCCCCGCCGGCGCACCGGCCCCTGCACGTGGACCCGCTCCCGATGCGGGTCACCGCACGCGAGGCGCTGGCCCTGACCGACCGCACCCCGAGCCGCGAGCCATTGTGGGCGCTGGTCGGCGTCGGGGGTGACGACCTCGCCCCGGTCGGTGTCGATCTGATGGCCGCCGGCCCCGGCTTCGTCATAGCCGGCCCCCTGAAATCCGGCCGTTCCACCGCCCTGGCCACGATGGGCCGATCCCTGGCCGACCGCGGGATCCCGATCGCCATCGTCACCCCCCGCCGCTCTCCGCTGCGTGACTTGGCGGGAGAGGAAGGCGTGCTGGGTGTCTTCAGCAGCACGGACCAGATCGAGGAGTTCAAAGAGGTACTGGCCGGACGCGAGCGTTTCACCGTTCTGGTCGACGACGCGGAGCTGATCTACGAGAACCCGTATGACGAGCACCTGGTCGAAGTCCTCAGACAGGCCCGAGACGCCGAGCGCGCGATCATCTCGGCCGGCAGCATCGAAAGCCTCAGCGGAGGCTACCGCGGCCTGGTCGCGGACTCCCGCAAGTTCCGCAGCGGCCTGATCATCTCCCAGCAGACCCCCAGCGACGGCGACATGTTCGGCGTGCGGCTCGGCCGCGGCACCGGAGCCGGGCCGATCGGGCGGGGGAATCTGGTGACGAGCGGGCAGGTGTCGTTGGTGCAGGTGGCGGTGACGGAGTAGGGAGCCGGGCGGACACCCCCGAAGTCATCGGCGACGGTCTTCGTGCGGCCTGTCCTCGTTGCTCAGGCTCTGATCTTCGAGGTGAGGGCGGTGGTGAACTTCTCCAGCGGGTCACCAGCGATCGAGGGCGCACCTGTGCCGTCCACGGACACCAGCAGCGCGGCGTCGCCGTTGCCTTGAACCTTGACATGACCGAGCGCGGCGACGCCGGGTCCGGGTGCCAGGCGTGCGCTGCCGACCGGGATCGGCGCGCTCAGCATGGGTTCGAGCTGGGCGTTCGCCAACTGGGTCTTCGAAGCCAGCGAGGGGATCAGGATTCCCGAGGCCGTACCGGAATTCACAGCCACCAGCATGACGGTGACATCGGTCGTGGATCCGTTCACCGCGATTTCGAAACCGCAGGTGATCACCCCGCCGCCGCCACGCACCGCCATCGGAGAGCCGGGGGACGCTTTCGTCCCGTCGTCCCCGGACGCGATCTTCGAGGGATCACTCGACGGGGCGAGGGTCCCGGGGATCCCGGCGGTCTTGAGCACTGCTGCCTTGTCGAAGATCAGCGGGCAGGTCGTACCCGAGTCGCCGACCTTCGCGGCGGCGGCTGTGACAGACGCGACCTTGAGGCCTGAGGTGTTGCTTGAGGAGCACCCGGCGGCTGAGAGCAACACAGCGGCCAGCGATACCCCGGCGATCGTTTTGGCATTGTTCGAGCTCGTGATGCAGCTTGTCCTCAGCGCTGTGTCCGGCATTCCGCCCCCCTCAGCCGACGCCGATGACGAGGTAGTCGGGCTTGTAGTCCGTGCTCTGGCCGACCAGGATGAGCTTGCCGGCGTGATAGGCCATGGCGGTGCCGTCGGATGGCAGACACGGCAGCGCGGAGGCGTCCACCTCGCCGGAGAGTTTGCAAGCGGCCTGAGTATGGGCCGAGCCGGCCACCTCGCTCGCCACGATCTGGGCCTGACCGTCGTGCAGGTGGACGACGTACGTCCGGCCCCGTTGGCCCGAGCCCGTGGGGCTTTCCTCGACGAGCGCGTAGATTCCGTCTCCGCCGTCGGAGGTCATCCCGTCGACCTGCAAGGTCTTCGGCGAGCCGGCGATGCCCGGGATGGCTGACGGCAACGCGAACGGAACGGGGCTCGTGGAACCCGCGGCGAATGTCATGATCGAGCCGAGGCGGTTGCTGAGCGGATCCCTCGTGGACCCGATCTGGTCTGTCATCGCGTAAACGGTCCCCGTATTGCCCATCGCGACCCTGTAAACATCGGCGGAGGACATACCGTTGGCGACCGGGACCCGTCCGACCAGCGAAGGCGAGCCCCCGGGTGCCATCGACCACAGGCTGTCGCGGTTGGCGACCACAAGGGATCCGTCCGGCCGGTAGCCGACCGGAAAGACACTGGGGGTGGTGTTGGCGTCGGAACCGGATTTTGGCAGCTGGAATGCTGTGGTCGCCTGGCCGCTTCCCAAGTTCACTGTCACAACGGTCGTTGCCGACGTGGCGACTGTCGCGTCACCAGATGCCGCAACGACTATGTCGGCACCTGAGCCCCGCGCGGCAGACACGACAGCCACGGTGAACGGGATTGTCTTCGCAATTCCATGGGAGTTCACTGCCGCCAATGTGGTGCCGTCATAGTACACGAAACCGCCGTCGGACATCGCGGCGATCGAATCGAACGACCCGCCCGGTGGTGCCAGCACGACGCCGTGACCCGAACCGTCGACAATCGAGAACTGCGCGGCCTTCCCGGCCTTCGGTGTCGGCAACGACGCCGCGCCCGACCCGGACGAACACGCGGCCGCGGACCCGACCACGCCGATGGCGGCTGCGACCGTCGCCACTTTCCTGCTGAGCACGCGCATCAACCGCCAGATGTGGATGAGTTGGATAGGCCGCCGCTGTTGGGATTCCGGGTGGCGGTGGTGTTCGTGAAGCCACTTGCCGACCAGTTGAGGTAATTCGCGTACTTGGGATTCTGCGCGACCGCGCTCCACCAGTGCGAATATGCCTGCTGATCAAAATTCTGCTTGAGCGTCCATTGCCCGCCCTGCATCACGAAGACATTGGGATCCGGTGACGGGCTGATGTTCGGGATGTTCGCCAGGCCGACCGCGATCGGATACTGAAGAGCGCTCTGGGACGTGAACAGCTGCCCTTGCGCGGCCTGTGTGTAGTTCGCAGCGTGGTCGGTGTGGAAGTACTGCTGAGTGATATACGGCGAGACTGCCCCGAGCAGCGCTTGACTCCAACCGAGCGGATCGACTCCCTTGATCAGCGGAAGCGGCGCATTTCCGTAGGCGCCGGTGATCGCGTTGAACGCGTTCTCGGCGGCCTGAGCTTGCGCGTCCTGATCGACGGCATTGTTGTAGCCGTTGTCGAGCCCGACCTCGTTGGCGACGCCAGAAAGCTGGCCCAACTGTGTGAAATCGTCTTGGAGCGTACTCGGGTCGATCTTGCTGCCGTTCTGCGCATAGAACTTGTACGTGATCGCCATCGCGTTGTTGAACGTGGTGCTGGCATCCTTGTCGCTGTAGATATCAGCGATGACCTGCTTGGTGTTTTCCAGGTTCGGGTAGACCTGCCACAGCCCGGTAACGGGGTTGAGCGCGGCGTCTGTCCTGGGATTAGTCTGCGTAACACCGCTGGCCATGTCCGGCACGTAGCTACCCGCCACACCGGCCAGGCTCTGTGCCAGCGATGGCGGCATGCCGGTGTAAGTGCTCTTGTCGTTGTCGTTCCTGGTCTGCCGCCACGTGGCATTGGCGGAGTCCGCTGTGAAGATCTCCGCGGCGATGGCGGCCCGCAGCTTGGGATCGTCACTCGGATTGCTCATCGCCATCTTGATGACGGCCGCGGCGTTCTGCCCTTCGTCGTCGCCGTTCACCATCCACTTGTCGCTCAACAGCTGGTCGGCGTAGAACTGGCCGGCCGGGAGGTTGCCGACCTTGCCAGAATCCATCAGCAGCGACTGGGAGGCCTGCTTGCTCCCGGCGAGCTGCGCGAGCACGGCCTGCGACGGATCGTTGGCGTTGATGGCGTCGAGCATGTTCCCCTGCTGTTGCAGGTTCATGTTCTCGGTGTGGTCGAAGTTGAGCCCGAGCGCCTTGTACCAGGCATTGTCCCCGTCCATATAGGCGCCGACGAACCCTTGCGCGAGCATTGGCGGATCCCACGAAGGACGCATCTGTTGGTTGGCCCGCCACTGCAACACGTTCCCGGCGCAGTCCTGCAGAAACTTCGGATCCCAGGCCTGGTTCGTCGGGCTCTCCTGCGGCCCGTACTTGAGCAGCATGGACGCCGACCACACGTTCTCCGGCCCGCCCTTCATGGCGGAGATCGGGTCGAGGGTGTTGGGCGGCAGCTGGCCGGAGTGGACCAGCAGGCTCGCCCCGGCCAGGCCGGCCCCGTAGTTCGCGAGGATCGCCTCGGAGTCCTTCGACAGGACGGTCGTGCCGTGCGTGCCGTCCTCGACGTGCAGTGCTGCGGCGACCTGGCTTTCCAGGGCGGCTCCGCCGTCGGCGTAGAACTGCTGCAAGTAGAGGGGATCTGCTTTGAGCGCGTTGACCATGCCGCCGGTGTCCGTGATCAGCTGGCGTGACGGAGCCCAGCCCGGCTGCTGGACCGCCAGCTTGAGGATGTTCGCGTCCTGTGCTCCAGAGGGCACGTTCGCGTAGTTGCTGTTCGAGTCGTTGTAGAAGACCGAGAACTGCTTGCCGTTGTCCGAGCCGTTCGCCAGCTGTGCCACCGTCGAGGCGTTGAACGGGGACTCGGTGAGCTGGGTCAGGATCGGGGTCAGGTCCGAGTACTCGTTCTGGCCCTTCCAGTCGCCGCCGCTGAAGTTTCTGTACGAGTCGAACAGCAGGTGCGCGGAGTTCTCCTTCGACAGCGCCGGGTCCTGCGCGTCGATGCCCATGGTGCCCGCCTGCACCATGCTTGCGAACGCCGCGTTGCGGCCGCTCTTCGGGTCCTCCTGGTTCGGTCCCGGTCCGTACAGGTAGTTCGGCGACATCACGGTGTTCCAGTTGGCCTTCATGAACTGGCCGGACGCCTCGGGGTTCGCCGCCATCGCGTTGTACATGGCGGTCCAGCCGTCCTGCGTGAACGGGTTGCCCGAGCCGTCCCCGCGCATGTCCGTCAAGTCCAGCTTGTCACCGTGGTTGACCACGAGATCCCCGTAGGCGAGCAGGAAGCTCGTGTCGTCCGGGGACGTCATGGACGGTGACATCAAGGGGGCCAGGACGCCCGGGTCCACCGCGCCGTTCGGCTGTTTCACCTGCTGGATCCACTTGTTCCACTGCGCCTGCTGGCTGGCCGGGGGCTGTCCGGCGAACTTGGCGCCGATGTAGGTCGCGAACGACTGCCGTAGCACTTCCTGGTCGTACGCTTGGTTGCCCGCGTTCGTCTCCCCGCGGCAGGCCGCCGACACCATGGCGACGCCCTGCGGGCCCAGCTTGTCGTAGAAGCCCTTAGCGAAGTCGGGGTCGCCGGCGTTCTGCAGCAGTTGCGCCAGCAGCTTCGGGTCGACCGTGCCGTCATCGCTGTCGTCCATCGACTTCAGGAACTGGTCCGCCAGGGTGCTGCCGTTGTTCGACGCCTGCTGCGAGGTCAGTGTGACCGGTTCGGGAACACCGACGGTCGTGGTGCCCGGTTCGATCCGTTCCAGGGCCTGGGCCAGCGAAAGGCGGCGGTTCAGCATCGGGAGCTGACCTTGCATCGAGTTCGCCACGCCGTTGATCGTGGTCAGCCTGGAGGTGTCGAGCTCGGCCTGGTTGAACAGCGTCATCAGGGAGCCGACGTCGCCGATCAGGGTGTTCACGCTGCCGGTGAGCTTGCTGATCATGGTGCTCAGGGCGCCTACGTCGATCGCCGACACCGGCCCGGAGGGGCCGCCGTCCGGTAGGGGTCTTCCCATGGGTTCGGCCGTCCTCCTCAGTACCGGTCGAGGCGGCGCTGGCGTTGCCAGGCCTGCGCCTCCTGCAGCGTCACCTGGGCCGGTTCGCTGCGGAGCGCGTTGGTGACGTCGGTGACCAGGTTGTCGTAGTTCGTGCGCAGCGTACCCTGTCCGCCCTGGACATCGGTGGTGAAGTTGCTGGCCTGCGGGCTGCCGGTCCACACCGAACCCCCGGTCATCGCGCTGACGGTGCTGTCCAGCGCCGCCCGGATGTCCGGCTCGTACTTGGCCAGTGCGGCCTGCGCCGCTTGCAGATACTGAATGCGAGGATTCGCCACCATTGTCGTGGTCGGATCACCCATGGTCCACTCCCGCCCCGTCGGCTTCGCGCCGCCTTTACCCTTCGTCGCACTCCGGCCGGGAGTGTCCACCCGACCGCGAAGCACAGCCCGTCGGTGCCCGGGCGGCCGTTGGCCGCGGGGCACCGACGGTGTGCGTCGTACCTCGAACCGTGAACCTAGCCGTGGATCGGCGTGCCGGTCGCGGCCGAGATCGCCTTGACGTTGCTGTTGATGTCACTCGAGGCATCCGTCAGGGTCTGGACGAACGACTGGAACTTCGGCTGCAGGGCGGTCCACTCCGAGCGGAACTTCTCCGCGTACGAGCCGGTCCACGTCGCGCGCGTGCCGTCGACCTCTTTGGTCAGTGCCTTGATCAGCTGGTCCAGAGCCTGGCCCTGGGTCCCGAAAGTCTTGCCCGTGTTGAAAAGCAGATCCAGGTCAGCACCTGTGAGTGCCATGTGGAAGCCCTCCCGTGATGGAATTCGTGACGGCGGCAGGTGCCGACCGCCTGCCGTACGGTAATACAAAGACTGCGTGGTGTGCACGTGATGTTCGTCGGGCACGCGCCCGGGTTTTCCCTAGGTTTCGCGGTGAACCCGATGGTGGACGCTGTGCCGTCGGCCCGTGTGCGGTGGGGACCGGCGGGCAGCCCTCTGTCAGGATCCTGATATGGGCGCGGCCGCCCGTCCGGCAACGATGGCCCCGAGAGGGGATGGGTCAGGAGCCCTCGCCCTTGCCGGGATGCCCCGCTTGGAACCGACTCGGCGTTCTCACCGGGTCGGAAGTGGGAGTCTGCGATGGGCGGGCCGATGAATCGATCTTTTACGGCGCTCCCCAAACGTGCACGCGGGTGGCTATGATGGCGCCGCCAGGGGGCTGTGTTTTCTCCACTATCCACGGGTTTTCAACTCCGTGTACCGGAAAGCTGCGGCTCGACGTGCGCGAGACGGGGAACACAAGAGTGAGCAAGGATCGATCCAGCGCAGGCGGGAGCACTGCGAGTGTCGGCGCCTACCAACCCGGCGGGCAGCCGCTGGCCGCGGGCAACCGGCTGCCGACGGCCAGCCGTGAACGCAAACCCGCGCTTGCCGCACTCGCGGTGCTGCTCATTCTCGCCGGGGCGCTGGCGACCATGCTCCTGGTGAGCCGCTCGGGAAACCGGGTATCCGCGATCGAGATGACGCACACCGTCGCGGCCGGGACCAAGATTGAGGCCGGTGACATGGCCGAGGTGCGGGTCGCCGCGGACGACAGCATCCACTACGTCCTGTTCTCGCAGGTCAATCAGGTGACCGGAAGCACCGCGGGCAGCACCCTGGTCGCGGGCTCGCTGCTGGTCTCCGAGATGCTGGGCTCACCGCAGCAGCAGGCGCTCAAGTCCGGCCAGGCGATGATCGGGTACCTCTTCAAGGAGGGCCAGTTCCCGGAGAACCAACTCTCGCCCGGCGATGTCGTGGAACTGTGGCAGACCAATGGCGGCGCCGCCCCCGCCGGCGGAAACGGCGCCAACAACCAGCCCGCGCCGAACTACCCCACCAAGCCGCTGTGCCAGGCCACCATCCTGGCGTTCTCCGTCTCCGGCGACGCCCTCGACCTGACGCTGTCCGTGCCCGAGGACCTCGTCGGCCAGCTCGAAGCGCTCGCCGGCAACGTCAGTGTCGCCAAGGCCGCGTCCGCGGCCCCGACGACGACCGGCTGAGTGACGCCGTGAATCTCGAACGCCGCCGCCGCGGGACGTCCACTGCCGGGGGCCGATGATGGCCGACGTCGACCACGGACTCGTCAAGCGCCTGCGCCAGGACGTCGGCGACCGGCTGGCCGAGCAGCGCCGCGCCGATCAGGCGTCCGGCCTCGCCCCGATGACCGGGGAGGACGAGCGCCAGTTCGCTCGCGCCCTGATCGCGCAGGCGCTGGAGGACCACGCCCGGACGGAGATCACGTACGGCCGGACACCGCCGGACGCTCTTGAGGAAGAAGCACTCGCCTCCGCGATCCACGCCGCCCTCTACGGTGTCGGCCGTCTTCAGCCCCTGTTGGACGACCCCGAGGTCGAGAACATCGACATCAACGGCTGTGACCGGGTGTTCGTCGGATACGCCGACGGCCGCGAGGTGCTGCACGAGCCGGTGGCCGACACCGATGAGGAACTCGTGGAACTGATCCAGGTTCTCGGTGCCTACTCGGGTCTGTCCTCGCGTCCCTTCGACTCGGCGAATCCGCAGCTCGACCTCCGGCTCCCGGACGGATCCCGGCTCTCCGCGGTCATGGACGTGACTCGCCGGCCCGCGCTGTCGATCCGTCGCGCCCGCCTGGGGAAGGTGTTCCTTTCGGATCTCGTCGGCAACGGCACGATCCTGCCGGAGCTCGGTGCCTTCCTGGCCGCTGCGGTGGCGGCCCGCAAGAACATCATGATCGCGGGTTCCACCAACGCCGGGAAGACGACGCTGCTGCGGGCCCTGGCCAACGAGATCCGACCGCACGAACGCCTGATCACCGTCGAGCGTGCCCTGGAGCTCGGTCTGGACCAGCTCCCCGATCTGCACCCGAACGTTGTCGCGTTCGAGGAGCGGCTGCCCAACTCCGAGGGTCTCGGAGAGGTGACGATGGCCGAGCTGGTCCGCCGATCGCTGCGCATGAATCCCAGCCGGGTCATCGTCGGCGAGGTGCTGGGCGACGAGATCGTCACCATGCTGAACGCGATGACCCAGGGCAACGACGGTTCTCTGTCGACCATCCACGCGAACTCCTCCCTGGAGGTGTTCAACCGGATATCGACGTATGCGCTGCAGTCCCAGGAGCGCCTGCCGATCGAGGCCACACAGATGATGATCGCCGGAGCCGTGAACTTCGTCGTCTTCATTGAGCGCCGCAACGCGTTCCACACCGGCGGCACGTTGCAGCGCATGGTCAAGTCGGTCCGCGAGGTGAACGGTGTCGACGGGCGCGTGCTGTCCAGCGAGATCTTCGCCGCCGGACCGGACGGCCGTGCCGTCCCCCACGCACCGATCGCCTGCCTGGACGATCTGGTCCCGTATGGATACCTCGACGCGATGGGCAGGAGGTGACACACCTGTGTCCAGTGCCGGGATCTTCCAGCTCTCCACCCTCGAATCCCTGGGCGCCGGCGTCGTCGTCGGTGCTGGACTGGCCCTGCTGATCGCGGCGATCTACGGCCTGCCGCCCCGCGAGCCCGACGACCGGTCCCGCGGCGAGCAGTTCTCCGCGGCGGTCAAGGTCCTCACCACACGCGGCGCGATCGCCGTGGTCGCCGGGGTGCTGATCCTGGCCGTGACCCGGTGGCCGGTCGCGGCGATCGCGTCGGGGCTGCTGGTCTTCTTCTGGAACAAGCTCTTCGGCGGGCTCGGCGCCGAACGGGCCGCGCTGGCCCGGGTCGAGGCGCTGGCCTCGTGGACCGAGTCGCTGCGGGACACGATCGCCGGCGCGGTCGGTCTGGAGCAGGCGATCCCGGCGACGGCCCGGGCTGCTTCGTCGGCGATCAGGGAGAACCTGGAGATCCTGGTCGACCGGCTTCGCGCGCGTATGCCGCTGACTCAGGCTCTGGAACTGCTCGCCGACGACATGGACGATGCCTCGGCCGACCTGGTGATCGCGGCGCTGATGCTGAACGCCCGACTGCGCGGGCCGGGCCTGCGCGACGTGCTGGGCGCACTCGCGAAGGCCTCTCGCGAGGAGGTCGACATGCGCCAGCGCGTGATGGCGCAACGGTCCTCGACGCGGCGGTCCGTACAGATCGTCGTCGCCGTGACCCTGGTCATGGTGCTGGGGCTGGCGGTCTTCAACAAATCCTTCGTCCAGCCCTACGGGACCTTCACCGGACAGCTGGTCCTAGTGGGCGTGATCGCCCTGTTCGCAGCGGGATTCTTCTGGCTGCGCAAGCTTTCCGACGTCGAGACGCCGTCGCGGTTCCTGTACCGGGCCAGGCCGACCCAGGTTCCCGGGCAGCGGGGCGGTGATCCGCGATGACGTATCAGGTGCTCGCCGGAGCGTTGGTGGGCCTCGGACTGTTCCTTCTCATCCGGGCGCTGGTACCGACCAAACCGGATCCGGTATCGGCGGTCGCCCGCATCGACGCGCTGCGCCAGCGGCAGGCCGCGTTCGCGCCCGCTGCCGAGCGGGCCCCGCGCCGTGGCCTGGAGAAACTGAAGTACGACCTCGGCCTGCAGCTTGACGATTTCTACCGGCGACAGGGCTGGCAGATCAGGTCGCTGCGAGCCGATCTGGCGATGACAGACCGGGCCGTGGAGGACTTCCTGGCGACGAAGGTGCTGCTGGCGGCGTTCGGTGCGGTGTTCGGACCGTTCATCTTCGCCGGCCTGTGGGCGCTCGGCATCCATCTGACGGTGACCTTGCCGGTGTGGCTGGCACTGTTGCTCTCCGTGCTGTGTTTCTTCCTGCCGGATGTGGAGGTCAAGGGACAAGCCGAGAAGAACCGCCGGGACTTCCGGCGGGTTCTCGGGTCCTACCTGGATCTCGTGGCGCTGAACCTGACCGGCGGCCGGGGTCTTCCGGAGGCACTGATGACGGCGGCCGAGGTGTCAGACGGCTGGGCTCTGCGCCGGATCCGCAATACGCTGACCGACGCCCGAGTCATGGGCACCTCACAGTGGACGGCGTTGTCCAGGCTCGGGGACGAGCTGAACATCGACGAGCTGAAGGACTTGGGCGCGGCGCTCGCACTGGTCGCCGAGGACGGCGCGAAGGTCCGGGACTCGCTCTCGGCCCGGGCCGAGACCATGCGTCACCGCGAGCTGTCGGAGATCGAGGGGCAGGCCGGCGCGAAGTCGCAGTCGATGCTGGTCGCTCAGATGTTGATCGCCGCGGGATTCATGGTGTTCCTGATGTACCCGGCGATCGCCCGGGTACTGGGCTCTATTTAGGAGAGACGATGAACGTACGGGGACTTGAGGTTGAATACGTGGAGATAGACCCGGCGACGGCTTGGCCGATCCAGCCCTGGGCCGCGGTCGTGCAGGCCGCCGAGGCCCGGGCCGATACCGAAGCGATGTACGTCCCGGCGCCCGGCGGGTCCGCCGGCTCCACGCCGCGCAAGGCCGGGGACCGGGGCGCTTCGGCCGTCGAGTGGGTCGTCATCACGGCGATCGTCGTCGCGATCGTCACCGGCGTCGGCGTGCTGATCGCCAACGCGGTGAAGGCCAAGGCTTCGAGCGCGTGCAAGCAGATCGCCAACACCGACACCACCAACACCATCGCCGGGGCTGCCGGCAATGGTGGAAGCAGCGCAAATTGCGGCTGAGGCGGCTGCCCGCCACCGACGACGCGAAGCCGCGCCGCCGGCGGTCGGCGGGTGACGACCGTGGGATGACCGCGGTCGAATTCGCCTTTCTCACACCGATGGTCTTCATCGTGCTGATGGCCACGGTGCAGTTCGCCGTCTACTTGTTCGCCAAGCAGGCGGCGCAGTCGGCGGCGCGGGCGGGTGATCGCGTAGCCCGCGCGGAGGCGGCCACCATGGGCTGCTTCTCCGCGAACGCGCCCTGGCAGGGCGACGCCCAGGCGGCGGTCGCCGCGCGGGCGACCGGCATCAGCGGCAAGCTCCTGACCTTCACCACGGCCGACATAACGACCACGGCCACCCCGGACAACACCGTCCAGGCCGCCTGCCCGGCTTCGGTGACGGTGTCCTTCGACGCCGGGGTTCCCCAGTTTCTGCCCTGGATGCCGAAGCGGGTGCACGTCACAGCCACCGGACCAGTCGAGCAGTTCGTGAGACACCCGTGAAGCCGGGGACACCGCGGCGCCGGCCGGACTCCGGCTTCTCCACTGTCGAACTGGCGTTCATGGCGCCGGGCCTGGTCGTGATGCTCGTGATCATCGTCGGCCTGGGCATCATGGTGGACACGCACGGCGTGGTCAACGAGGCGGCCCGGGACGCGGCGCGGGCCGGATCGCTGCAGGGTGACACCTCGGCGGCGAACCCCGATCCGGCGCTGGACCACACGCAAGCGCGGCAGCAGGCCCTGGCGGCCGCCAGGGCCGACCTGGGTACGCGGTGTTCCGGCAAGCAGCTCCTCGACGCGGACCTGATCACCAGCTACGTCCCGCAGGGAACCCCGCCGGGCCCGGGGCTCAACGGCATCGCGTACTACAAGGTGACCATCAAGTGCTCGGCGGACCTGTCCCTGCTGTCGCTCTTCGGGGCCTCCAAGGAACTCACCGCGACGTTCATCGCGCCGGTGAACACCTTCCAGTCCAACACGGCGGTGGTGGGATGAAAGTCGGCATCCGGCGGGTAACCGCCCGCCGCCGGGCACAAGGTGCCCGATCGGGCAGGCGGCTGCTCGCGCAGCTCCGCAATGATCGCGGTTCGCTCACCGTCGCCGTGGTCCTGTGGACGCCGGTCGTCATGCTGCTGACCGCGTTCGTCGTGGACACCGGCTTCCTCATCTCGCAGCGGGACCGTGCCGCGGACCTCGCGGATCAGGCCGCCCGGCGGGTGGCCGACGATCTCAATCTGGCGAGTCTGCGCCAGACGCCGCCGAGTTACGTGGTCAACACCGATGCCGACGGCGTCCATTGCCTTGCGGACGCCAGAAATTACCTCGCCGCCTCGGGCGCGGACCCGGACACTACTGTCGTGTCCGACTGCGTCGTGACCAGCGGGGCCGGGAACGGTAATCCAGCGAATGTCACCGTGACCGTCACCGTGCGGCTCAAATACCGCCCCTTGTTCGTGGGAATGGTCATGTCGGGGCCGGTTACGGTCACCGGCGACGGCACCGCGCATCCGATCGTCGGCTGAGCGGAGTCAGCGTTTTGTTCATGCGAGGGAGTCGTACCTGATGGCACGCATCGGAGAGCCGAATCCGCCGCCGGACCCCGGTGTGCAACGGCAGTTGCTGGCCCCCCAGGGCCCGCCGAGAACCGCCGTGCGGCAGCAGCCGGTGTCCGTGGGGCGCCGGCGTTCCTTCGGCGACGTCATCGGCGGCCTGGCCGCGCTCATCTTGCTGGCGGCGTTGGTCGTCGGGGTACCGCTGGCGCTGGCGGCCCTCATCGGCTGGCCGCTGCCGCACAAGATGCCCGACGCGCGGTTCTTCAACTCGACCATCAACGCTTCGACGTTCACGAACATCCTGGCGGTCCTGGTCTGGATCGCGTGGGCACAGTTCACGGCCTGCGTGGTGGTCGAGGTCGTCGCGACGATCCGCGGCATCGGTATGCCGGGGCACGTCCCGCTGTCCGGCGGCAGCCAGGTTCTGGCGCGCCGGCTGGTCGCCGCCGTCCTGCTCATCACCGCCTCGACCGCCTCCTTCGCTCCCGGGCTGTCCACATTCGGGCAGCACTCGTCCGACCCGCCGCGCCCGACCATCTCGGTGTCCGCCGGTGTGCACGTCGACGCGACGATCGGCGACGTGGCACGAACCGCCGATTCCGCAAGCCATCCGGAAGCCCCGATCCCCACCCAGCCCACGCCCGGCGTGGGCGCCCGGGTGAGCGGTGCCACCAAGTTCTACCGGGTCGTCCCGCCCCAGGGCCGGCACCATGATTCGTTGTGGGAGATCGCGCAGCGCCATCTCGGAGACGGCCGGCGGTACCAGGAGATCTACGAGCTCAATAAGGACAAGGTCCAGCCGGACGGTTCGAAGCTCACTAAGGCATCGCTGATCAGGCCGGGGTGGATCCTGGAGATGCCCGCCGACGCGCACGGCGGCGATCTGGTCGAAGAACCGTCGGCTTCGACCGCGCCGGCCACGCCGCCCGCCACCGCTCCTGCCACAGCGCCGAACGCCAGGACCGAATCCACGCTCACCCAGGTGGCTCAGAGCCTGTCGGCGATCGCGACGACCGCGGGGACCGGTGTGGCCGACGGTGCCGGGCAGCAGGTACTCGACAGCTCGGCGACTCAGCCGCTGACTCCGATCTCCTTGGTCCAGCCGCATCTTGACGCCGGGCGCGCCGCTCAGAGCCAGCCCCCGGCGTCGAACCAGACGCCGTTCCGCCTGCCCTACGAGATCCTCGCCTCCCCCCTGCTGGCTGCCGGGCTGCTCGCGGCGCTCGGCCGCAACCGCCGACGGCAACTGTGGAACCGGGCTTTCGGCCGCCGCCTCCCCGTCGCTGATACCCAGGGCGCCGGTGTCGAGGAAGCGCTCCGGCTCAGCGCCGAGGCCGGTGAGGTGCGCTTCCTCGACCGGGCTTTGCGGGAGCTGGCCGCGGCGGCGTCGGCCGCGCAGATTCCGCTGCCCGCCGTCTTCGCCGCCCGGTCGAACGGTGAAGGGCTCGAACTCCTTCTCACCGAACCGTCGCCGCGTGCGCCGGCTCCGTGGACGGCGCGAGCCGACGGGCGCGGTTGGTTCATCGCGCGCGCCTCGGTGGGGACCATGCCGGACGCTACTGTCTCCCACGCTTCGGCGCCCTATCCCGGCCTGGTCTCGATCGGCGTCGACGGTGCTCAGTCGCGCCGCTTCCTGGACCTGGAGGCCGCCGCGGGAGTCATCTGCGTCGACGGTGACCAGACCAAGCGCCGTGCCGTTCTGGCCGCGCTCGCCGTGGAGTTGGCGACCAACGCCTGGTCCGACCGGATGACCGTGACGCTCGTCGGTTTTCCCGGCGATCTGACGCCGCTGGCGCCCGGCCGCATCCATCAGGTCGCGAACCTGGGGCAGGTCCTGCCGCTCATCCGTATGGAAGTCGAGGAGCGACGACGTGCCTTGGAGCACACGGGCCGCGAATCGGTCCTTTCCGGCCGCCTGGGCGCCCCGTCCGACGCCGTGCCACCGCACTTCATCATCAGCGCCGAGCCGCCGGACCCCGGGGACTCGGCGGCGCTGGCCGACTTGGCGCACAGCGGGAACCGCATCGGCATCGGCTGCTTGATCGCCGGCGACGTCCCAGCCGCGGTGTGGCACCTCACGGTCGACGCGGCCGGCCGCCTCACGGCACCGCTGTTAGACCTCGACGTGCAGGCTCACAGCCTCCCGGACGAGCAGTACACAGCCGTCCTGGAGCTGTTCACCGCGACCACGGACTGGAGCGGCGTCCCGCTGGGACAGACGGCGCCTGAAGCCGCCGCGATCCAAACCCGTTTCAGCGTCACGCCGACCGTCTCGGTGGGCCTTCTCGGCGATCTGGAGGTGACCGGTGTCGGCGACCTGGAACCCGAGCGCCGCCAGCTGGTCAGCGAGGCGCTCACGTTCCTGATGCTGCACCGCGGCGGAGCCAACCCGACGGTCCTGGCTTCGGCGCTGTGGCCCCGCGGCGTCTCGACCGAGGTGGCGGACGCGGTGCTGACCCGGCTCGGCGCCTGGCTCGGCAAGGCCCCCGACGGCTCCCCGAACCTCCTGAGGCTGCCGGACGGCCGGGTCACAACCGGCCTGTACGTCCGCTCGGACTGGGAGATGTTCGCCGACCTGCGCGCCGTGGCCAACCACGACCCCCGATTCAGCGACCCGGCCGACCGCGACCGGGTCCTGGACCAAACCCTCGGACTGGTCCGCGGCCCACTGTTGGCCGGACGGGACCCGGGGCGATACGGCTGGCTCGCCTACGAGTCGGTCGAGGCCGAGGTCCCGGCCGTCATCGCCGACACCGCCGTGGAACTGTGCGGACTCCGGCTGGCGGCCGGCAACGCCGAGGGCGCCGTGAAGGCGGTGCGCTCGGGAATGCTGGCATCCCCGGCGGATGAGGAACTGTGGCGCGCATTGCTGCGGGCGACGCACGCCACCGGCGACACCGCGCGGCTCGAAGCGGTCGTGAACGCCCTGTGGCAGCAGACCCTGGAGATGCCCGGAGACCGCGGCCTGCATCCCAAGACCGAAGCGTTGGTCGAGGAGCTGCTTCCGACCTGGCAGGCACCCGCCATGGCCGGTGGGTGAGCAGCGTCGGCGCGCCGCGCGCTGCGCGGCTGTGTCCGACCCTGTCACGGTTGAGTCAATATTCTGTGGACTCAATGACGTTGTTCCTGATCAGGGGCTATAGTTTTGCGGTCGGTGCCGGTTTCGGAGATTGACATGGGGGACTCGCGAGTGCGTTTGGACACGAGGACCATTAGCCCCTGCGTGTGGGCGGTGGCACTGTCGGCCTTGGTCACGGTGGTAGCGGGGTGCGGGGGGAGCGGCCAGAAGCCGGCCGCTTTGGGGACGGCTCCGGCGTCGTCGTCGTCGGGTGCGTCCACCGCGACGTCGGCGAGTTCGGCTGCCACGTCGAGTAGTGCGCCTAGTTCGTCGGCGCCTTCCGCGCCGGTTTCCGCGAGCGGCACGGGAGATTACGCGGCGTTCCCGGGGTTCACGCCGCCTGCGGATATGAAGGACGCCTTTGATGCGACGCCGAGTACCGGCGATGCCGTGAAGGACAAGATCCTGGCCGACAATGTGCAGGTGCTCAGGGCTTTTGACGTGTGGAGTGTCACCGGCGACTTCAAGACCCCCGGCATCTCCACCTATCTCAGCCCTGCGATATACGGGGCACTCCAGACACAGACCGTCCAGTACCACGCGGACGGCAAGGTACCCGCGGGTGTAGCCCGGTTCTACAACCGCAAGGTCACAGCGCTCACCGGTAACTACGCGCGGGTCGTCGATTGCGAAGACGGACGGCAGGGGTACGACAAGTACCTGAAGACCGGACAGAAGGTGCCGAACAGCTCCGACGGCATCGTGGCGATCGTCATCACTGCGGTCAAGGACTCCACCGGGGTGTGGCAAGCGGAGTCCTACAGTAAAGAACAGGCCCCGTCGCTGTGCTCGGCCCCGTGACCGGGCCCCGGCGTCCGGGCATTTCCCGGCGCTTGGTGTCGCTTCTCGCAGGCCTGGCCCTCGCGGGAACCGCGTTGTCCGGTGCCAGTCCCGCGCAGGCTCGCGGCAGCGGCGGCACAGGCAGCTCCCAGGGCTGTCAGTCAGCCAACGGGGATGCGACCTGCATATCCGGTGTGTACTTCACGGGACCCGGCGGCACTGCGGTGACGACGACGGGCGGCACGTCGACTGACGGACAAATTCCGGGTTGCTGGTACGAGCCCTCGAAGATCAGCCCCGAATTCCTCAAGATCGCGTTCCTGATTCCGTTGGTCAACCTCGTGATCGTCGGGCTGACCGGTGGTGACACAGGCACTGACGGCGACTTCCATGCAGGACAAAAGGGCGCCTGGTGGGAGTTCGTATTCAACCCGGCCATGTCCTTGCCTGACGCGCAGGCCCATTGCGACATAGTGGGTCCCATCCTCGAATGGGTTCCGGCTGCCGCGCCTCCGCCGCAGGAACACGTCGAGACTTGGAAGATGGCCGGGGCCGCCAGGAACGAGATCAATCTCACCGCGCCGACACTGACACTCCGCCCCGGAGCGAACAACCAGATCGTGAACCTTCCCACCCTGGTCTCGTTCACCAACCCGTTCCCCCGTACCTGGGTCACCGCCCGACTGAATGTCGACGGCTACGCCCTGGCCGCCACCACTATCGCCACTCCGGTGTCCATCACGGTCAACGCGGGAACACCCAACGCATCCCCCTCGTCGTGCACTTACACGCTCGCGCCTGCCGGTGGCAACTACCAGGTCGATCCCAACAGCACCCACTGCTCCGACGGATCCACCGGGCCCAATGCCGGCATCGTCTACCGCCGGCCTACCAACGGCACCACCTATCCGCTGACGGCTACCGTCACCTGGAATGTGACGTGGACCGACACGGACAACCCCGACAGCCCGCCCCAGACCGGCTACACCTTCGCGCCGCTGACCCTCGACACGCCTGCGACGCCTGTCACGGTCAACGAAGTCGAGACCGTCAACCACTGACGCGTGACACGGTGTGATGCCGAAGAGCCCGGGGCATCCCAGCTCCGGGCTCTTCTCAGCCGACCGGCGTCGCGGTGAGGTCGACGGCGTCGGTCGCAGGAGTGGGCATCACCCAGATCTTGATGATGTGGAAGGTGTATCCGGCCTCGACGACGTTGTCCCCCTCCGCCACCGTGTGCACCACCGGTTGTTTCTCCTGAGCCGCGATGCTGATGCGTGCCTGCACGCCGGACGTGGCGCCGGCCCATTCCAGGGTCAGCTCCACCTTGGTGCCGTCTGAGCGCGTCAGGGTCACGGTCGGTGCCTGGGGTACTGGTCCCGGTTCGTGGGCGTAGGTGAGGCGCTGAAAGCCGGTCGGCGATGCCGTGGGGCTCGGCGGATACTGCGGGGCCTGCGTTTCGCAGGCCGGGAGGCCGGTGATGCCGGAGTCGTCGCCCGGCGTGAGGCAGGTCTGCCCGGTGGTGGGCTGAGACGGTGCGGCTGAGGTCGTGGACGACGTCCCCGGCGTCTGTGTCGAGGGTTCCGAACCCGACGAGCCGCACCCGGCCGCGACGGCCGCGGTCAGTAGTGCGGCTCCCAGGGCCGAGATGCTCCGGCTCATGCTTCCGGGCCGATCTCGACGATGACCGAGCCGTTGCCGGCGCCGTCCACCTCGATCAAGGTGATGCGTTGTCCGGCGACCACTGTCGACTGGCCGATGGCGAGCCGGACGGTGCCGCGCCCGCCATCGGTGCGGCGATGCCAGACGAAGCCGGCTTGGGGAGGCTCGGTGTCGGCGTGGATCGACGTGAGACCGAGTGTCAGCTCGGGCTGGACGTACTGCCCGGTGCGCCCGAGCCGTTGCCGGATCGGGCCAGTGGGCTTCGTGGGTGGCGCCATGCCTAGAACCCCCAGATTGACGGTGGTCGCTTGATGGGATTGGTGGCGTATTCGCCGAAGTACTGCTTCCACTGTGTCTCGGTGAGGGTGATCTCCTGGATGCCGGACGGGGCGCCCCACGGATTGAGCAGTGTGATCGTGGGTGGCTTCGCGCTGAGATCCACGCTCTCGACCGAGTAGGCGTGCGAGCCGACGATGGTCCCGTTCAGGTCCAGGAACTCGCCGCCGTTGGGCGGCGGGGCGTGTGTGCCGGTGACGATTGCCTGGCCCTTCTGGAGATCGGCGGCCAAAGCGGCGAGGCTCGAGCCCTGTGTCGGCGTCGAGGTGCTGTCGACCCCGGTCAGGTCGTGCAGGCCGGTGCCGCCCCAACCGCCGTTGATGTCGTCGTACGTGTCGAAGGTGTGGCCGCTGTCGTTCTGGCTGCGGAAGACGGTGTAGGCCTTCTCGTAGAGGGCTACCCAGAGCACGTTGTCTGGAGTCCCGGCGTAGAGCAGGCGTCCGGTCGGGTCGTGGGGGAGCGTGTTGTCGACCGTGATCTGGACCGGCTTGCCGTCGTCGTTGTAGAAGAGCGCGGTGTAGGTGCCATCGGGGTTCTGCTTGATGTGGTTCTCGAAGAAGTGCGGGTCGCGTTCGGTGATGGCCGCCAGAGAGGACAGGAACCAGCAGTCGCCGTCCTGGCCCTGTACCAGATCGTGCTTGATGTCGATGCCGTTCGGGCCGAACAGTGTGCCGCTGGCCGGCAGCCATTGGCCGGTCTGGTCTTTCATCAGGGCCGGCTCGGGGAAATGCAGGTTGGTCAGGACACTGCGGTAGTTGTCGAGGACGGCGATCGGGAGCGTCGACAGCAGTGCGGCGTAGTTCTTCTGCACACCGGTGTCCGGATCCCCACCGCCCCACCAGGACGACCCCTCACCCAGCTGGTTGTTGAGGTCCTTGAGCTGGTCCGGGGTGAGCGCGGCGAGGAAGGCGTCGAGTTCGGACGGACTTAAATCCTTGATGTCGTCGTACACCTCGTCGGCACCCTGGGCCGCGTTGGACCACAGGAACCCGCCGGAGTCGTCGATGTGGTCCTTGAAGAACTGGACCGCGTCGGTCACCTTCTGTGGATCCGGCAGTGGGCCGTTGACGAAGAACGAACCCGGGTTGAGCGGGTTCTTGCCGTTCATGTAGTCGTAGAGCATCTGCACCCGGCGCCGGATGTCCGCGGCTGTGCCGGGGGCCTGGGAGGCGATGGTGTCCAGTGGGCTGCGGACGTCGTCGTCGAGGCGCGTGTCGTCCCACCGGTCCACTCTCGGCGGCGGGCCGAGTCGGATCCCGATTCGGCGGTATGTGGCCTCGATGTCGTCGTAGATCGTGGCGAGCTGCCGGCTGACGCCGCCCGCCTCCTTCGCCGCGGCATCGAGCCTGTCGGCGAGCAGGCCGGTCTGAAACGGTTCGATTCCGACGATCTTCCCGTCGTCGCCGACGAGTCCGGGGCCGCGCATCAGTGGCTCCCGGCCTTCTGGGCGCGGGTCTGGAGCTCGAACGCGTCGGAGTTCAGCATCGAGATCATGGTGAGGACGGCATCGCCACCGGTCGTCAGCCCGTCGTGCCAACCGCGCCGGGTCTGGCCGAACGTGTCCGCGAACTGGCCGGCCCAGGTCTCGGGACGGTCAAGGTCGTCGACCGGGCCGAGCACGTCTGCGTAAGCCTGGATCAGCAGCCGCAGTCGGCGGGCGTGTTCCTGCAGGTCCGCGGCGGCGCCTTTCAAGTCGGTGGCTGTCGTGACCGTGAGTTGGTCGCTTGCACTGATATATCCCATGAGTCCCCCCGTTGAAGCCCCGGATATCAGTGGCGACTCGCGAGGCTGTGTATAGGGCCGGGTGTCGAGTGGCGTGACGAACGCCGATCCGCACGAAGGCCGCTTCCTTGTCAGGATAATGCGAAACCTTGTCACGACGCGATCATGCCGAAGTCGCGTTCTCCCGTCGAAGCCGCGCAGCCCCGCGGACGCGGTCACCGGTGTTCGCGGAACCGGGTCGCGTCAGCTCCCCTGAGGAGGGCCGGCGCGGTGGCTGCTCGAGCCGGGGTCGATATCGCCGCGCGGCGGTAGCCGGTCGTAGCCAGTGCCGCCGCGGCGCTCTTCAGGGTACTGAGGTTGCGGTGCCGGAGGGCCGGGGTTCGGATTCGCGGCGCCGTCCACAGTGACAGGCCCGAAGCCTTCGTGGCCTGACCCGCGCGGTGCCGACGGCGGTTCGCCGGGCCACGCGGGTTGCGCCGGGGCATCGCGCCGGAACATCGGCTGCTTCGGCGTGCCCGGCGCGGGAGGCGGCGGCTGGTTCGGGGCCGACGGCGGGTAGCCGACGGCGGGCGCCGGCGATGAGGCGGGCATGCCCGGCGCCGGAGGCTGTTGTGCCGGCCCCTGCTGCACGGGCTGCGCAGGCATCGGGTGTGCCGGGCCCTGCTGCGGGGGCATCGGCTGCGCGCTGTACTGCCGCGGCGGCGCAGGCTCCGTCTGAGGCATCCCCGAGCCCTGCGACATCGTGAATCGGCGGTACAGATCCAGCGCGACTTCGCGTGCGGAGCGGATCAGCAGTGTCCGGTCCAGGCGGCCTCGGCCACGGCCGTTGATCAGGTCTGCGCCGTCGGGGTCGGTGGCGAGGGTGCCGATCACTCTCACCGGGAGCCCGCTGTTGCGCAGCAGCTCGTCGACCTGGGCCGTGACGCGGGCCCGCTGCTTGGGGTCGACGATCAGCACCACGCCGATCGGCACGCCCAGGCCCAGGCCCGTGCCCGGGCCGACGCGTTGCATCAGCGAGAGCGCGCGGTCGCGGACGTGGGCGATCTGCTCGGCGGAGGCGCGTGCGACCAGTACTACCGCGGAGGCCGCCGCCATCAGGTCCAGGACCGGGCTGGCGCCCTCGACCCGGCCGCAGTCGGCGATCACGTCGGCGTCCGGCAGGGTGGCGAAGGCCCGGCCCAGGGCCGGCCACAGCCCGGTCAGGCCGGTCGACTGGTCGCCGGTGGCCAGGCCGGTGATCACTTCCAGGCCGCCCTGCATGCGCTGCAGATGCTGTTCCAGCTGGTGTGCGGACAGGCCGTGGCGGGCCGTGGTGGCCAGCGACAGCATGCCGATGTTCGGGTTCAGCGGCGACCCGTTCTCGGCGGGCGTCCGGTACACCAGGTCGCCGCCGGACGGGTCGCACTCGGCCAGGATTGCGCGGCGTGGCCACACGCCCGCCAGGGTCACCGCGGTCGTGGTGACGCCGGGGGCACCCTTGTCCGAGGCCAGGACGATCAGAGGCATGCGATCGTCTGCCTCACCGGAGGACACTGGTATATCCGGATACGGGCGCCCGCTGCCGGGGCGCCCGGAGTCGTTCGGTCCTTGCTCACAGCTGTCTTCCCCGCCTACGCGTCAGGCCGCATCGCAGAACGCAGAGTCGGGGTCGGATCCCCCGAGTCGATGCGGCGTTGGACGGTTCGCCATCCCCCTGCGAGCGGCTATCGTAACCGCCTTTCACGGCACCCGGGGAGGGCCGTTTTGCGATCTTTACCTGTTCACACGCCATCCGGTCGGCGTTCCCGTGGTCAGCCGCTCACCAGGGGTGAAAACGACCGCCGCGACGTCGGGTGTTCCGGCGTCGCGGCGGTCGTTGAATCATGGATCACCAAGGTCGCAGTCGTTGCCCAATCGCAACAGTGCGGCCGAAAACGGGGCAGTGCGGTTGTCTCACAGGCAACCGCTTCAGGCCGCCGCTGCTACCGTCCGCTCGCGGCCCGCAGCTTCCTCCCGCAGCTGCCGCACCGCCTCCGAACTCAGGCGCATGAACGACTCCGGCGTCACCAGCCGGTAGCCCACGCCGCGCACCGTCGCGATCATGCCGGGCAGCGCCAGCTTCGAGCGCAGCGAGGCGATGTGCACCTCCAGTGATCGCTCCGCGCCGTCCCAGCCGGCCGGCCACAGCCGGGCTATCAACTGGTCCCGGGCCAGCACCGTCCCGGCCTGCCGGGCCAGCACCACCAGGAGCTGGTACTCCTTCGGGCGCAGCGCGACGCGTTGGCCGTGCACGGTGACGGTCCGCGAATCTTCGGCGACCACCAGGGGGCCGGCGGGTTCCTGTGGTCCAACGCGGCCCAGGGTGCCGACGAGGTGTACGACGACATCAAGGATTTAAGTC
>NZ_JAAFZA010000014.1 GCF_015356865.1 Catenulispora pinisilvae | reverse complement strand
AGATGTGTCTAAGAGACAGGCGCCTCTGCTACGCCCCTTCGGCTCCGCCAGCGGCGACGCGGGTGTGAAGCAAAAGTGGAGCAGCAAGCTGAAGGGTCGGGGACGAAGCAGCGAAGAACCGGACTTGCCGTCAGGCTCGCCGGTCCTTCCACCGGCGGTTTCCTGTTCGCGCTCGGGCGCTGGGTTCCGTTTCTCGGCGACGCCTTCTCCTTCGTTGCCAGTGCGTCCGGGATCCTGCTCATCGCGAGCCCGCGACACCGAGCGGGTCCTCGGCTGTCTCGCCATCGCCGGAGTCCCGCCGTTCGCGAGCACGGCCGGCCCGGCCCGGATATCTTGATGGGTGTCGAAATCATCACATCGCTAGGGCATCCGTGACACAGAAAAGTGTGCTTGTCATCATTCCCGCGTGGAATGAAGAAGAATCCATCGGCGACGTCCTTCAGGAGATCCAGGATTTCCTTCCCCACGTGGACATCCTCGTGGTGGACGACGGATCGACCGACTCCACGGTGAAGACGGCCCGCGCGCACGACGTCGCGGTCCTGGAACTCCCCTTCAACCTCGGCGTGGGCGGAGCCAGGAGACTCGGCTTCGTCTACGCCCGCGACAAGGGCTACCAGATCGCTGTGCAGTTCGACGCCGACGGCCAGCACCTGCCCCAGAGCATCCCGGAACTGATCGCCGGCCTGGACGGCGCCGACATGGTCATCGGCGCGAGGTTCGCCGGCGAGGGCGACTACCAGGCCCGAGGCCCCCGCCGCTGGGCGATGACACTGTTCAGCCTCGTCATCTCCGGCCAGGCCAAGGTCCGCCTGACCGACACCACATCCGGACTGCGCTGCTGCAATCGCGAACTCATCGAATATTACGCGGCGTGGTATCCGGTCGAATACCTGGCCGACACCATCGACACTCTCGTCAGAGCCATCAAGGCCGGATACGTCGTCCGCCAGGTCCCCGTCGTCATGCGCCCGCGAGCCGGCGGCGCCCCGAGCGCGTCTCCGGTGAAGTCGATCGCCTACCTGGGTCGCGCCGTCTTCGTGCTGTGCCTCGCCTACCTACGCAAATGAGGCGGCGGCGCGAGCCTGCGGACAGCTGGGTCCGGCCGGATGAGCTGATCGGGCTGGTTGCTCCCGGCACTTGAAAATCAGTAGCCTGATGCCCGTGGCGGAGAGGGTGAGCAACCCAGGGGAACAGGGCGGCCCGCAGGCCGGTCAGCCGGTTGCCGGCGACAGCAAGTCCTGGTCGGACCGCATAGTCGGCTCGCTGACCGCGAGCCAGAAGGTGCTCACCGCCCTGGCCGGCCTGATCGTGGCCGCCGGTGCGGTGTGGGCCGCTGTCGCCGCGTTCGGGGGCTCGGGCCAGACCGGCGCCTCACCGTCGCCGACCGCACCTATCTCGACGCGGACATCCGCGACGGCTGCCGTCCAGGGCGACGGCTCCAGCGGCATCCCCATCAAGCACATCGCGGAGATCGACATCAACGACTCCGCCGGCCTGGACGTCGACCCGGCCGACGACGGAAACACCGTGTACTACACCCCGGGTCTCAACGAGGTCTTCGGCGGGAGCAACGCCCTGTTCGCCCTGCTGCCGCCCGGTCGGCCCGGAACCTACGCGGGCTGCCGGGACGACGGCGACCGGACCGCCACCATCGGCCTGGACAGCGTGGCGCCCGGCCAGGTCATCTGCCTGACGACCAGTACCCATCGCATCGCCGCGCTGAAGACCCTGCCGGTCGATCCCGCCACCCCTCAGGCGGGAAACCTGGCCATCGAAGTCACTGTGTGGCAGGGCCCTTAGGACTCCTGACAACGTAGTCGTCGCGACTCGGCCAACCGCAGGATATCCGCGCTGTAGGAAAGAACAGGGTGGCAGCAGCATGACTGACGAGATACACGGCCTCTTTCCCACCACCAGTGGGACGGAAGCCGAGATCATCAATGCACTCAACCGACGCCGCACCGGTCTCAACCCCCTGGCAGTCGCGATCGCCGAACGTCACGTCCGCGAAGGCGACCGAGCGGTCGAACTAGCCGGCGAACGCTACGAGATCAGGGACGCCGAGTGGAGCGTCGAGCAAGACGTCTACGGCTGTGAGGATGGCCGTAGTTGCCCGGACGTGACCCTGATCGAACGCGAGCGGTTCGAGGCCATCATCGCCAACCGGCTGGAAGACAGGGGTTGAGCCGCGGCGGTACGGGTCGGTGAAGCACGCGCGCAGCCCACACGGCAGCCTTGCGCAGCCCCGGATCTGAAGCGGGGTCTACCGCTGATCTGGGAATCCGCCCGGCCGGGGGGCACGGCCCTGGTTGGCAAAGTCGGAGCATTCCGGGCATTCGGCGATAATCGGGTGGCTGCATGCAGTGAGATGTCCGAGGAACCGATCTGTGGCCTGCAACAGGGCGATTCGGTCATTCACCTCAGCGCGGCGAAGGGCGATGAGGTCTAGGCGAACATCGTCGGCGCTGTAGCCGAGCTGCCGGATCTGATCGAGGGACAGTCCGGTGCGTTGCAGGGTCTGGATCAGCCGGGCGTAGTCGAGGACGTGCTCGTCATACGTGCGATGGCCTGAGCGGTTGCGCTGTGGCATGAGCAGGCCGGCGGATTCCCAATGCCGCAGCACATGTGCCTCGATACCGAGGGCGGCCGCGGCTTCGCCGATCTTCATCGTATGGACTGTGGTCACGATACGGCCCTTTACTTCATGTCGACCTTAAGTATTACCGTGCCATCATGCCTGATCCAGTACGTACTCCCGGCCTGCTCGAATGCTGTGCGACGGCGTTCGGCTCGGTGCGCGGCGCGCTGCGGCCGCGCCGCGCCGACAAACGGTTCCTGCGGTCCATCACCGATGCGGGACTGCCCGCCGCCCGGCGGACGGTGACGGTGACCTCCTTGGCGCAGGTACCGCGGCCGGTACCGACGGCGGCCATCGTGGAGGGGCGTTTCTCTCCGCGCCGCATCTCCAATTCGCTGACGTCGTTCGTGGTTCAGCATCCTGAGGCCACCTTCATCGTCGATCCGAGCGTCTGCCTCGATGCCGAGCACCGTGCCATCGCGCAGCTGCCGAGACTTCTGCGGATGGCCGTGCGCCCGCCGTCCGACACCATCGCGACGATCACCGCGCTGCGGGCCGAGCCCGACTTGCCCGCACTGGATTTCGCGCTGCCGACGCACGCGCACTGGGATCACGTGTGCGGGCTGCTCGACCTGCCAGGCCTCCCGGTGCACCTGCACAGCACCGAGCACCGCTGGATCGCGCAAGGCGTGGTCGCTCCCGTCGGTGGCGTGCGCGATTCGCTGAAGGACCGCCCCCTGGTCGAATACGATCTCGACGGCCCGCCGGTCCTCACCTTCACCCGCAGCCGTGATCTGTTCGGCGACGGCAGCATCGTCCTGGTCGACCTCGCGGGACACACACCGGGCAGCATCGGCGTCCTGGCGCACACCCCGGGCGGCTGGATCCTTTTGGCGGGCGACGTCGCCTGGCATTCCCTGCAGATCGATGAGATCCGCCAGAAGTCCAGCTACCCGGGCGATTTCGCCGACGACGACCGCGACCTCACCTTCAAAGCCCTGCACCGCCTGCACCTGGCACGCCGTTCCGCCACGATCATCCCCACCCACGACCACGACGCGGCGGCCCGGCTCGCGACCCACGCGGAACGAGTCGGGTCCTCGTGATGAGGGGTCCTCGTGATGAGGGGTCCTCGTGATGAGGGCATTGGGATTCGCTACAGCGGTTTCCGGCGGGAGCCCCGCCTTCTTGCGCAAGATTCGACCGCGCTAACGCAAGAAGCCGAGTAGAAGCTGAAGATCACTGATGATCCCCTGAAATCAAGGTACAGAACTCTTGCCTCCGGCACGTGGGCCGCCTACGGTCCAGTCATGCCCACACCCACCAAACCCCTGGCCGCGGCCTTCGCCGCGGTTCTGGGCCTGAGCACGCTCATCGCCGCCGGCCCCGCCGGCGCGGCCACGGCGCCGCCGACGAAGGTCACGCGGGCCGCGCTGGATCCGTCACTGGTCGCCGGACGCGGCGCCGATCCGGGGTTCGTCGAGCAGGAGGCGGAGAACGCCGTCACCGACGGCACGGTCATCGGGCCCGGCACCGATGCCTACACGCTGGCCGCCGAGGCGTCCGGGCGCTCGGCGGTGACACTGAAGCCCGGGCAGTACGTGCAGTTCACGCTGCCGGCGGCGACGAACGCGATCACGGTCCGCTACAGCATCCCGGACGCCCCCGCCGGCGGCGGGATCACGGCGCCGCTGGACGTGTCGGTGAACGGCCACGACCACCGGACGATGACGCTGACGTCGCAGTACGCGTGGCTGTACAACGAGTACCCGTTCAGCAACGACCCCTCGGCCGGGCCGCTGGACCCGGACTGGTGGACCACCGAGTGCAACTGCGTGCCGGATCAGACCACGCCGGCGCCGGTGTTCCCGACGCCGTTCCGTCCCAACCACTTCTACGACGAGCAGCGGCTGCTGCTGGGGCGCACCTACCGGGCCGGCGACGTCATCCGGCTGGCCGCCCCGGCCGGCACGGCCGCGGCGACCACCACCATCGACCTGATGGACTCCCAGCTGGTCGCGCCGCCGAAGATCGACCTGGCGGCGGCGAACGTGCTGCTGTTCGGCGCCGACCCGACCGGACAGCGCGACTCGGCCGACGCCATCGACCGGGCGATCGCCTTCGCGCGCCTGGTGCACCTGCCGGTGTACCTGCCGCCGGGCACGTACCAGGTGAACCGGCACATCATCGTCGACGACGTCACCATCGAGGGCGCCGGCAGCTGGTACACCATCGTCAAGGGCCACCAGGTGACGCTCTCGGCGCCGGCCCCGGACGGCTCGGTCCACACCGGCGTCGGCTTCTACGGCAAGGACGCCTCGGTCGGCGGATCGCACAACGTGCACCTGTCCGACTTCGCCATCGAGGGCGACGTGCGCGAACGCATCGACACCGACCAGGTGAACGGCATCGGCGGCGCGCTGAGCGACTCCAGCATCCAGGGCCTGTACATCCAGCACACCAAGGTCGGGATGTGGCTGGACGGCCCGATGAACAACCTGACGATCCAGGACAACCAGATCGCCGACCAGATCGCCGACGGGATCAACTTCCACACCGGCGTGACGAACTCGGTGGTGCGGAACAACTTCATCCGCAACACCGGCGACGACGGCCTGGCGATGTGGTCGGAGAAGACCGCGGACTCCGGTGACGTGTTCGACCACAACACGGTGCAGACGCCGGTGCTGGCCAACGGCATCGCCCTGTACGGCGGCAGTGACCTGACGGTGTCCGACAACCTGGTCGCCGACCCGATCCGGGAGGGCTCGGCGCTACAGATCGGCAGCCGCTTCGGCGCGGTGCCGTTCGCCGGCACGATCCGCGTCGCGGACAACACCACGGTGCGCGCCGGCACGTTCGAGCTGAACTGGAAGATCGGCCTGGGCGCCATCTGGATCTACGCACTCGAGCACAACATCGACGCGGACATCCAGGTCACCGGCGACAACTTCCTGGACAACACCTATAACGCGATCATGCTGGTCTCGGACTTCTCGGTGAAGGACCTGTACTCGATCACGAACGTGCACTTCGCGAACATCAAGGTCGACGGCACCGGCACCTCGGTGGTGTCGGCCCGCTCGGCCGGCGGCGCTACGTTCCAGAACGTGGTGGCCCGCAACGTCGGCGCCGTCGGCGTCAACAACTGCGGCTCGTTCCACTTCACCTCGGCCGGCTCGGAGTTCGCGCTGACCGACCTCGGCGGCAACACCGGAGGCGGCACCACGGGGGCCTGGCTGGCGCCGTGGGAGCTGCCGAACACGATCACCTGCGACGACCGCCCGCCGGTGGTGGTGCCGCCGGCGCCCTCGGCGTGGCCGACGAGCTGAGGTGGGATGAGGTGCGGAGCGGTAGGTAGGAGCTAGGGCGAGGTAGAGCAAGGTAGGGCGAGGTAGGCGAGGTAGCGCGGGGCGTCGTCGCTGTCCGGAGACGGGCGGCGGCGACGTCCTTGGCCGCGCCGGCCTTCACAGCCCTGGGCCCTCCGGATCTGCCAGTTCTAACCCAGAGCGGGGCTGACCGGCTCCGACGCACTCCAGCTAGCCAGCATCCGCAACGCCTGAGCACTGTCCGACCCCGGCTCGACCGTGTACACGCACAGAGTCTGCTCGGCATCACCGGGCACCTGAAACGATTCGTAGTTGAACCGCAGCTCCCCCACCACCAGATGGTGGTAGCTCTTGGCGCCGTGCGTGCGCCGCAGCACTCGATGGTCACCCCACCACCCCGTGAACTCCGGCGAACGCACCGTCAGCTCCCCGATCAGGTCGGCGAGCTGACGATCGTGCGGATACCGCCCGGCCTCGAACCGCAGCATCGCCACCGTCTCCGCGGCGATCCGCGCCCAGTCGCCCACCCGCTCGCGGGCCTGCGGGTCCAGCAGCAGGTAGCGAGCAAGGTTGCGGCGCGGTGCCGGGATCGCGTCGAAGTCGGTGATCACCACTTTGGCCAGCCGGTTCGCGGCCAGAATGTCGGTGCGCCGGCCCATGATGAACGCCGGGACCCGCTCCAGCGTCTGAAGCATCAGATACAGCCCCGGCCGGACCCGTTGCACCCGGTTCCGATTCGGCGCACGCCGGTTCGCCGCCGCCGCCGACGGCCCGGCGCCGGGGGTGAACAGGTCGGTCAGGTGCTCGCGTTCGGTGTCGTCCAGGCGTAGCGCGTCGGCGATCGCGGCGACGACTTCCGGCGAGGGGTTGCCGGCGCGGCCCTGTTCCAGCCGCGTGTAGTACTCGCTGCTGACTCCGGCCAGCCGTGCGACCTCGTCCCGGCGCAGCCCCGGCACGCGCCGCACGCGTCCGTCGAGGGGCAGCCCGGCCTTCTCCGGGGTGATCGCGGCGCGCCGGGAGCGCAGGAAGTCGGCGATCTCGGTGGCGCGGTCCATGTCTCAAGTCTGGTCCATGCCGATGCCCGGCTGCGCTCGCAAGGTGGCCCTGCCAGTACCTGCCTGGTCAGGGACACCTATGGCGGCCCAAACGGGCCCGGCGGCTGGTGTGCTGGATGTGGGCCGGAACCGATCGGCCGCAACTCCCCCTCCTTGTTGGAAGGTACGCATCATGTCCACGAACACCACCACCGCTCCTCTGGCCGGTCGCGTCGCCGTCATCACCGGAGCCTCCAGCGGTATCGGCGAGGCGAGCGCGTTGGAGCTGGCCGCGCTCGGCGCACGCGTCGTCGTCCTGGCCCGGCGGACCGAGCGGCTGGCCGATGTGGTCGCGCGCATCGAGAAGGACGGCGGCTCGGCGGTCGCGATCGCCGTCGACGTCACCGACCGCGCCGCCGTGCAGGCCGCCGCCGACCGGGTCGCGGCCGAACTCGGCGGCGCCGATCTGTTGTTCAACAACGCCGGGGTGATGCTGCCGGCGGCGGTCGAGGAGCTGGCGGTCGAGCAGTGGCAGCGGCAGATCGACCTGAACATCAGCGGCCTGATGAACGTGATCGGAGCGTTCACTGGGCAGCTGGTGCGCGCTGCGGCGCAGCGCGGCGTGGCCGACCTGATCAACACCTCGTCGATCGCGGCGCGGAACATCTTCCCCGGCTTCGCTGTCTACTGCGGCACCAAGGCCTACGTGACCCATATGTCCCGGCAGCTGCGCGCGGAGCTGGGGGCGAAGAACGTGCGAGTGGCGGCGATCGAGCCGGGCATCGTCGGCACCGAGTTGCAGGACCACGTCACCGACGCCGGTGCCCTGTCGTGGCTGGAGGACTCCAAGCAGGCGATGGAGTGGCTGACGCCGCAGGACATCGCCCAGACCGTCGGCTTCCTGGCGTCTCTGCCGCCGCGGGTGAACCTGCAGCAGGTCACGATCATGCCGACCGGTCAGGCCAGCTAGCCTGAGCGCGCCGACAACCTATGCGGCCGGCTCGTATTCGTCGGCACCATCCGCAAGATCCTCAGAGCGACAAACGACACGTCAGCTCACGCTCATAACCAAACCTGCCTACACAGGGGTTTCAATGCGGCGCACAGAGTTAAGACTATCCATTGCGTATCGCGGATCCGCGTGATCGTCACATCGGGGGGCAACGGATGGGCTCAACCGTCTACGAGGTAGTCCGGGACGTCGTGGCGCAGGCTGCCCCGGAGGAGGCGGTATTGGTCGTGGCGTTGGGCAGACTCGACCAGCGGCAGGTGGCGCGGCTTCTGCGTGGACGGCACCGCGACGAGCGAGTCGGCTTCGGACTCGAAGGGGTCCTCGCCGTGGTCACGCCCGTGGTGTGGATCGTCGTCGACGAGGCGAGCCGCACCGCCACGAGCGCCGCGACGCGGGGGCTCGGCGCGAAACTCAGAGTCCTGATGAGGCGGTTCCTGCGGCGTCGACCCCGGCTGCCGGCGGAGGTGCCCGCTCTGTCCGCGGAGCAGCTCGATGCCATGCACTCCCGGATCCTGGACGCAGCGCATGCCGCGGGCCTCAAGGACGCCACCGCCGTCCGGCTCGCCGATCACGTCCTCGCTCGGCTGATGCTCGATCGGCTGCCCCACCCGCCCGTGAGCGCCGCCGAGGATCCGTGACACCCGGGGCGGTTCCGCTCCTTGATCCCAGGACCTTGCGGGCCGGGACAACCTTGCGGTTCTTCCTGCTCCTGATGGCGGTGACGGTCGCGAGCACCGCGATGCTGGACACGATCCTCACACCGCTGCCCTGGCACAGCGCGCAGACCGAATGCGAGTTCGCCGCCGGATTCGATCCCAACGGGAACATGCTCAACGAGCTCCTGCTCGACCAGCGCAGCTCGCAGGGCCTCGCCCGCTGTGCCGGCGGCCACCCGGCCTCCTATCCGTACTGGCGCGGCCTGACAGGCACTGCCGTTCTCATCGTCCTGGCCGCCGTCGTGTACTGGTACATACCGATCTGGCGGGCCCGGCGCGCGTGTTGTAACGCTGGTGGACATTGACGCCGACGGCGAACTCAGTGCGGAGCTACAGAGCCTGACCAGGCTCTCCGAGCTCGGATCGGCACCGCACTTCGTTGTGGATCCGACCCGGATGACGGCAGGTGCCGTCGCGTTCGGCCGCACCGGCCGGTACACCGTGTGTTTGGACGGCGGCCTACTTCCACTGCGCACCACGGACCCGGCGGCGTTCGGGGCCGTCATCCAGCACGAGCTCGCGCATATCTCGAATCTAGATGTCGATCTCACCTACGCGGTCGTCGCCTTGTGGCGGGCCTTCGCCGCCCTGGTCCTGCTGCCTTACGTCGTGGTCACCGGAGTGACCTTCGCCATGGCCCAATTCGCCGGCCGGTTTCTCGCCTCGGACGCGGTGTTCTGGCCGGCGGGCAGGCCGGCACTGATCAGGCAGATCGCCGTCTCGTTGTTCCTCACGCTCCTGGTCTATCTGACCACCGCGGACATCCTGCGGCACCGCGAGCTGCACGCCGATGCCGACGCGGTCGCCCAGGGAGCCGACCGCGGCATCTGGGACCGGGCGGCTGAGGGCGAGCGCGCCACCGAGAACCTTCGGATGCTGATGAGGTGGCGCGCGCTATGGCGGGTGCATCCGAGCTCGCAGAAGCGGGCCCGATCGCTTCACGACCCGGCTGCGCTGTTCTCCCTCGGCCCCCTGCAACTGTTCTTGATCGGTTCGGTCACCTCCCTGTCGCTGAAGACTCTGACCGAGCTCTGGGGTTCCGCACTCATCACGTGGTCGATCGTGGGCGCGAGCGCGACTCTGGTCACGGTCGCCGTCTGGCGCAGCGTCCTCTATGCGGTCAAGGCGGGAGCCGAGGTACCCAGCGGGTTGTGGGCCGGCTGCTGGCTCGGCTTCGGACTCACCGCCGGCGAACTGCTCACCGCGACCGACAGTGTGAACCGGTGGCTGCCGCCGCACCCGGAAGTGCTGCTCGTGCTCGTCATCGGTGCCATGGGGTTCACGGTGTGGGTCACGCAGTGTGCTTGGCTACAGGCATCCACGCCCAACGGCGTCCAGACGGGGTTTCCGCCAGCGTTATGCGTCGCCGCCGTCGCCCTGGCGGTGACCGGCATGCTGTGGTGGCAGAGGTCCGGAAGCCTGCTCACAATGGGAAACTTCTTCGCCGCCTACGGAGAGCGGAACTACATAGTCCAAATCGCTCCCGGCCCATGGCACGCGCACTCCGGCACGTTGAGCGTCATGAGCGCGGTACTGCCCGAGCTTGCCGCATCGGTCCGCGACGGCCTCACGGTCCTGATGACGCCGGTCCTGTGGCTGTATCCGCTCGCATTGTGGACAGGCCGCGGATCCCAACGGCCGGCCCTGCGCAGGACCCTCACGCTAGGCGTAACCGGTGGCGGCCTGGCATGGATCGGCATCGCGGTCGTGATGGCCTCGATGCACACCTGGCAGCCGGCGCCGGCGCAGCGGGCAGGCGCCTTCGGGATCATCTACCTGTGGTGGGTGGTCGCTGTGATCTGGATCGCGGTCGCGGCGACCGGCTTCGCCGCGGGGTCGGGGTCTCGACTGTGGCTCACCCGGGCACTCGTCGCCAGCGGTGTGGCCGTGCTGATCGCCATCGCCGGACTCTTCCTCTCCTCCTCGGTCGACGGCTGCCTGGGTCCGCTGCGCGTCATGGGCGACAGCTGCCACGTGCTGCCGGCCACGGGCTGGCTGGTGGTGAAGACGACGATGGGCGAGTTGCTGCTCTCGCTGTACGGTGCCATGGCCAGCGCCGTAGTCGCCGCTTCGATCGCGTTCGCAGTACGCCGCGTCATCCGGCGCTCGCACAGCCCCGAACTGTTCTCGACAAAGGTGGCCGGGAACCGCGAACCCGGCGGAATCGCCAATCGCGCATGCTTCACGGCCGCCGTCGTCAGCATACTGATTGCCACCTTCGTAGCCTCGGCCTCCGCCGACTCCGGCGGCGTCGCCGCATCGCCGACCCTTCCGCCGCCCCGCAAACCACCGCAGTAAAGGTCCGCACATTCCAACTACTCATGTGGTGGCGGGTGACCGGCCAATCGCAAGTCGTGAGGCTGACAGGTGACTTCATAGCGCTCGACAGTGCGGTCCACGCGCTGCAAAGCGCCCCGGCCGATGCCGCCGGAAACGTCGCCGTCGACGTCAGCCACTGGCAGGCCTTGTGCGCCAACCTAGCCCGCGACGCTACAGACGGGGATCAGGGACTAAGCGTCCCCGATACCGGCCTTGAGCAGACATGGTCAACCACGCTCAGCGCGGATCGTCAGGCAAGCGCCACCTGCCTGGCCTGGCTTTCCGGCACCGGCAATCGTTCAGGTGCGGACAGCCTGTCCCAACTCGCCACGGCGGAAGTAGACGCCGACGATACCGCCACCGAGGTGAGAGCCCGGGTCCGACAAACAACTACCTACTGGCCGGGCCTAGTGCAGCGCCGCATTGATCTTTCGGGGGCTGAGTGGGGGGCTTTGGTCACCGGCTTGAGGCGAGCCGGGTGTGAGGCCGGCGGTCGCGTGCGGGGCTTTGGTCACCGGCTTGAGGCGAGCCGGGTGTGCGGCCGGCGGTCGCGTGCGGGGCTTTGGTCACCGGCTTGAGGCGAGCCGGGTGTGCGGCCGGCGGTCGCGTGCGGGGCTTTGGTCACCGGCTTGAGGCGAGCCGGGTGTGAGGCCGGCGGTCGCGTGCGGGGCTTAAAAGCGTTGTGAAAAAACCGCCAGATTTCGTCCGCCGGCTTACCGAGGCCCGCGGCGGTCGCCCGGCAGGGCGGACAAAATCAGGCCGTTTTGTCACAACATGTGTGGTCTGCTTCCGAGAACGGGCAGTCCGGGCGTCAAGCCGGCCACGTCGCCGGCTGCCGGTCGCCCCCAGGGCGAGGTTCACAACCCTACGGCGCAAGGCGGGGACCGGCTGAGGTGACGGCGTACCCGGCCGCGGGCTTCGTGCGGTGCGGGACCCTGACTAACGCAAGCACACATGTTGTTAAAAAACGGCCAGATTTTGGCCGCCGGACCTGCTTACCGCCGCCCGACAGCGCAAGTCAGCGGCCAAAATCTGGCGGTTTTTTCACAACGCTTTTAAGCCCCGCACGCGACCGCCGGCCTCCGTACCCGACTCATCTCAAGCCGGTGACCAAAACCCCCCACCCAACCCCCGAAAGATCGACGCGGCGCTGCACTAGTTGAGGCCCCACCGGGAAACTGACCCAACCGAAGACACTGCCGAGGAGATGAGTCAGTGGCATGAACTGCGAACACGTCCGGAGGTCACGGTCGCGAAGCAGCGCAACAGCTCATGCGGCACACCATCAAGCTCTCAACGGAACCTCCGGCGGAGCCGCGTAGAAGGAGATCGCGTGCGAGAGTTGACGTGTCGACGCGGGTCTGGAGCAGTACCACTGCATGTTCAGACCGGTGCGGGTCGTGAACTTGATGCTGCCGTAGAGCATGATGCGCAGCCACGGGTTGTTCTTGAATCGCCGATCCGGACCGCCCTTCACATTCACGTATTGCCAGGTCGTACCGACCGGCGGCGGAGGCGTTCCTGGTATCCCGGACGATCCCCTCGACGCAGCGCCCGACGCCACCAGCCGAACAGGCCACACCCAGGCGGCTACTGACCGTCCCACCCCGGCCACGCCCACGCCGGGGCGGAACCGCCGCGGCAGACAAGAAGCGGCCGACCCCGACATCATCGTGACCCCCGAACGGATCACCATCTACCCGCCGCGCACCGAGGATAAGGACTGCAGGGCCTGTTCTACGACCTGGACGGCAAGCGCCACTTCCGCCGGGCCCACGACGAAAAGACGCTGGCGGCGAAGTTGGAGCCGGTGAAGGCGCACCTGTCCTTCGAGGCGACGCTTACCGAGGAGCCCGGTGCGACGCTGTTCGCGCACTATCTGTCCGCCGACCGGCACCCCGTCGGTAACGCTGGGAGCCATCGTATGCGTCCAAGCAGCGCCGGTACTGCGAGAACTACATCCTCCCCGTGATCGCCGGCGTCAGGCGCGACAAGATCCGGGGCACGCACATGCAGGCCGCGGTCAACGGAATCAACACCGCCGACGACGGACGGCGGGTGGCAAGCACGATCGGTTCGATGGTCAAGGCCGGAATCAAAGCCGGCTGCCTGACCAACCCCCGGCTGACAGTGGTCCACCGGCAGCCCGGCGAACGCTCCGTGCCCGAGCCGGCGGTGTCGGTGGCCGGGCAGAGCTCGATGTTCGTGAACGTCGCCGAGATCCCGGGCCACGAGTCGGTCGCGGCCCTCGGCACGTCGATGCTCTGCAAACGCCTGGCCCCGTGGTGGTACGAGCTGATGCCCTACGTGGCCTCGTATAGCGGGCTGCGGATCGGCGAGTTGCTCGCCCTGCGGTGCTGCGGCGGACCATCTCCGTGGCCTGGCAGGTGATCGAGGTCGACGGAAAGTGACACACAAGCCCGGTTCTCGATCGACGAGGCGTCAGCCCTGAGCCGCGCAAGGCCGGGCAGGAGGACTACCACCCGCTGCGGACTCATCCATCCCGTCGAGGGATGCCGGCCCGGCCGGCGGTCTCGTCCGAGTGCTAGCACTCATGGCCCCGCAGATCCTTCAGTCCAGGACCGACCCTCGGCCCCCACAACGTGAGCTTCCGGACCGTGGAGGAGTCAGCCTTCCAGTTGTTGCAACGCCGGAGCCTCAGGGTGCCCCACAAGCGCGAGGCCGTCGACGATCGCGCGGAAGTGCGCCCGAGTCGGCGCGGTGAGAAACGGCTCGATCTCGCCCAGCCATTCGACCAAGGCGTCGGATCGCGATTCGACCTCGCCATCGCGACCGACCGCCAGCCGTCTGATCCAACCTAGTCCGGGATCGTTTTGCAGGACCGCGGGCTGAGTCCGCACGAGTAGCACGAGATTCAAGACTGCGGACTGGGTGCCTCGCACCACGGTCGCCCACTCCATGATGAGATCAGCCATCACCGCAGCATCGATCCACCGACTGCCAACCGCCCGCAACGTAGCGTCGGGATCAATGTCGGCGATCGACAAAGTCGGGTTCGGAACGGCCTCCTCCAATAACATGTCATGGGTGAACCAGGCCCCGGCGAACCGAGTCCGTCGCCGGATACTCGGCTGTGTCAGGACCACTTCCATCATCCGCGGCCACACAGCAGCCAGCATCGGCCTCAACCCGGCGTCGTAGGTCGCGGCCGTCTTCGCCGCGCGCAGGAACTCACCGAGCGCCTGCGCTGACTCGAAGCGCACACCCGACTCGGCCAGCCGGTCTGCGTATCCCTCCGCCACCGCCGGCTCGGCTGCGGCCACGAGCAGCAGAGCCCTGACGAACTCCAGCTCGTCCGTACTCCGCACGTGGTAGCCGCGCCCGGTCCACGCCGCCGCTGTCCGGGCATACGCGGCGAGCACCTCGGGCCGCACCGTCTTCGCGTGCTCAACTCGACAGTGGGTGCCCCGCGTCGCCTCCAGCACGGCCACCGCCGCGGTGCGAAGGGTGGCTAGCGCCATCTCCTCACCAGTTACCTGCCGCATCGCGTAGGCGAGCGACTGGCCTGCTTCAGCGGCCGGGCACGGCGAAGCCCTGCCGGTGTCCGCCGACGCCAGCTCGACGGACGACTCGACCGCAGCCCACGCCACTGCGTGATGGCAGTCGTCTGTCCCTTGCCGACACGGAGCGGACCACACCGCGGCCAGCCCCACGGCAAAGTGGCCGCGGACATCGTGGAGCGGGTGCGAACCCAGACCGAGCAGGGCCTGGCGGACACGTTCGACGCGCTCGGCGCCCAGGGGTTCCATCTGCGCCCGGACCGCCGGAAGCAGCAGGCACGGCAGGGAGAAGCCGGCGCTCTGGCTGGCGCTCCACAGTTGTGAGGCAGCGGGATCGGCGTCAACGGGAGCGGCCGCGGCGTGAAGCAGGGTGTCGACGGACCAGGCCAGGTCATCCAGAGGCAGCAGCACACCTTCCGCGGCGGCCCGGACTGCGGTCCCAGCGATCGCGCACAGGGCGTCGCTCATACCCGACTCGTCGGCGGCCGGATCGGCCGTGTAGCCGCGGGCTGCACGCAGATCCCGGTTCAGCTTCTCGAGGTCAATCGGACCGGGGAGCGCGATACCACGCCCGTCGGCCGGGCGCAGGGCATGGTCGGCTAGCAGGCCGTACTTGGCGGACGACGGCGCCAACTCGGCCTGCCGCGCCCCCAGCTCTTCGGCGAGGTCGTCTCCATGTACCACCGCGATACTGACGTAGCCGTCCTCCTGTCGCACCGCATACCGCTCAGTGTCCAGGTAGTCGGCCCACGAGCGGACGACCTGCGGATCCGGCAAGTCGCCGCTCGCCGCACGGAGACGAGCAGCGACCTTGCACAGACGGTCGACTGCCTCGACGTCGTCGCGCTGCTGAGCGGCCACCACCAGCCGCATCGCGACCTCCGGCAGGGTCAGCTGAAGCATTTCGCTCCCTGGAAGATCCTTGACGGCGGGCTTCATGTAGAGCTCCATCGCGACCCGGTTCACCTCCATCTCCCAGACCGCAGGAACCGCGAGGAACTCGTCCAGTTCGTCGGTGACGTCGTCCAGGTGTCTCACCAGCAGGCCGTACGCCAGACCCGCCCCGGCCGCAGTTCCCACAGAGGCTAGTAGTGCGGCCGCCGTGCGCACGGTGATCGCGCCACACCCGACAAGCTGATCGGCCCACCACTCCAGTGCCATGAGAGCGCTGATGCAAGGCTGGGGGCCGTTCAACGAGCCCCGGTACCACGCCCAAGCGGTGGACCCGCCCGCGTAGCGACGCACGCCCAGGCCAACCAAGTCCGCCTCGAACGCCGGTGCTGGCCCATACTCGCCTCGGCCATCGGGCCGGATGTCCCCGTGTTCGAGGTCGAGGACGGAGACCGCGGCAAGCCTCCTGGCCAGCTGGACGCCCAACATCGGTTCCCTCTGCAGGAGCGCGGCGAACGGCCCACGCCACCAGGCGCCCCCGCGAGGCGCCAGCAGGCCGAGGAACTCGTGGTCGCGGATCGACCACCCCAACACGCCTCGATGGCGCTGCTCAGGATGCGTGCCGGGAAGGTAGTAGGCGGTGGCGAGTTCGGCCAGCAGAGTCGGATCTGTCGTGGCCAGACTGCGTACCGAGTCAGGGCGATCCACCGCGGCCATGACATCGGCTCCCCGGTCCCGGGCAATACCGCGCAGCAACTCGGCGGCTTCCGAGCCCCCGTCCGCGCCGAGCAGCGCCAAGGCCTCGACAAGCAACGGACTGTGCTCGCCCTCGGACCGGGGCACGGCAAGAACGACTGCCAGTACCTTGCCACGAACCGCACCGTACTGCGCTACGTCGACACCATCCACTTCTTGCCGCGACACGGCACGCAACCAGGCCACGACGAACCGATCGGATTCGTCGTCGCAGCCCTGGAGGATCGGCCGGTGCTCGGCTAGCCAGGTGACGACCGGCGCCGCGACAACCGCGTCGCTCTCGGCCTCTCCACCGAAGCGCAGCTCTGCGCAGCGCAGAAGCTCACCCACGAGTTCGGGTCGAACGTTCAGCAGTTCGGTCAACGCGTCCAACGCCGCCGGACACCAAGCGGCCGAGAGCACCGCCTCCCACGGGACCTCGGCCCACCGCGTCCCGTGCAGCTCGGCCAGTGTCTGAAACTGGCGGTGCATCTGGTCCCACTGCGCCAGGAAGGGTCCGACCGCGCCGACGGCGGACTCCAGCCTGATCTGGCAGTAGACGCGGCTGGCGCGCACCGCCCACCGCGGCCCGTTCGCCTTCAGCACCTCCGGGCCGTCGGTAAGCAGCAGACGCCGGATCGTCGCGAAGTCCCGCATCATGTCGTGGGCGAACAGGTACTCCTCGGCCGACGTCGCGGCCTGCTCGCCGAGCGGTGCGAGAATCCCGTCCGAACGCAGCGACGCGACCGCTACGCCGTTGAGGAACAGTGCGCGCCGACCGGTTAGCAGCGCCTCAGCCAGGGAGATCAGAACGGCCGCGCGGTTCTCCGGGACGACACCCGCGGCTCCCAGCCGCGCCCTGAGCACGAGCCCGCGCCACACATGGTTGTAGAGGTCCGCCTCGCTCGCCAGGACTGCCGGCAGGGCCACCCCAGCCAGCCCGGCGCGCTGCAGCAGATCAACCACGGCCAAGCGGCCCAGGAGCCACCGCGACCGATGATCCTTCACCAGATTCGCCAGCTCCGGCACCACCGCGACGACCTCCGCCACCTCAGGGTCGCTCAGCGCCGGCACGACAACCTCGCGCACTGTGCAGTCCATGTCGCAAAGCGCCCCGCGCAGCGTGTCGACGGCGTCGTCCCGGCTGATGAGAACAAGCGCGAAGCCCGCTTGCAGCGCCGCGAACACAACCTCGGCGCCAGCCTGCCCGACATACTGCATGGCCTCGGCGCCGTCGACGACGAGGTGCCCGCGCAGGCCCGGTCGCCCGTCGTCCATCGGCCCGGCGGCGTCGAGCAGCGCGGGCATGGCGTCGACGTTCCTCGCCATCGCAGACAAGTCCGCAACGAGCACCGACGATGATCGCGTTCGAAGCTCATCCACCGCGCGCAGCAGCAGACTGGACTTGCCGACACCCGGATCGCCGCGGACGATCACCGCCTCGCCGGGTCCGAGGCCGACAAGCTGCTCGACTACTCGGGCCAGCACCACGGCCCGCTCCAGGCGGAACATCCGGTTCCGGCCGATGCGGATGCCGGTCGGCCTGCTACGCAGGAACCGCTCCCAGTACTCGAACAGCGCCCGCCCGTCGGGAACAGCTCCGCTGAACACCATGTCGCCGTTCTGGACCGCGTACACCGTCCCACCGGAGGCGGCAGTGTTGAACTGCGCCGCAGCAGGCGGCGTGCTCGGCTGCTCCTCGTCATCCGGATCGCGGGCAGCCAGCTCGTGCATCTGACTCAACGTCCGCCGGTCCCCGACGGACCGTGGTGAATGGTCATCGCCCCATTCTGCACGGCGTTGACCACACCTTCGTGCTCCGCGCGGTTGAACTGAACCGATGCGCCGCCAGGGGAACCAGCGTCCTGCTTCTCCAGCCGTCGTACCTTCTCCTCGACCGGCGGGATCAGAGCAATGAGCGCCGCCACCGCAGCCGCCGCCCGCGCAGCCGCCGCCTGCTGCGAGCCTCCAGCGTCCGCCGTCGACTTCCGCCCGTCGGCCAGGTCGCTGATACCGCGGATGGTCAGCGTCTCGGTGCCGTTGAGCGCCCCCGCGGTGTACAGCCCGACGCTCTCCATCTCCAGGGCGACGGCGTCGTTGTAGTGCTCGTACAGGTGCCGGCGCAACCAGGAGTCCGGCGAGTCCAACAGAACCGGCCCGGCGGCGACGGGCTTGTAGTGGACGGGCACCAGCTCTCCGGCCCCCGCGACAACGCCGGCGGCCCAGGCGGTCCCGTCCAGCGCCCTGTGCGCGACCTGCAGCAGGCCGTGCGAGGACTCCCAGGCAGCGGGCCGCTGCAGCTCGCCGTCCGGCACATGCTTCGACATGTCGTAGGCATAGACCTTGGACGCCACCACGACGTCCCCGATCCGCACGGTCGGCGTGAGGCTCGCCGCGATTCCGGCGAACAGCAGCGCGCGGGGGGCGAAGCGGCCGGCCGCGCGCTCGGCAAGCACGCCAGCGGATAGGTTCCCCGGCCCGACCTGGGCGCAAACGACCGGGTGTCCACCAACCTTCATCCGTCCGATCTCGAACCACGTGTCCTGATGGACGTCGCGGCACTCCACGTCAACGTGCGCCCGGAATGCCTCGTACTCGGGCGCGATCGCGGTCAGCACCACAGCTGGCGCACAGCCGCCGAACTCGCCGTCTGACATGGTCGCTCCTCCGCGGTCGGGAAAGGCCACGCAGGCCTCTTCGTCGCCGACCGTAGTTCCGACCTACTATTACTGTCAAACGGACAGTATGTATGCTGGCTCCATGGAACGCCCGAAGGAAGCCCACGCCGTCGTCAAACTCGCCGTCGACCTCGTGATCCTCACGGTCCTGGACGGACGACTTCAGATCCTGGTCGTGGAGCGCGGGAACGAGCCATACCGGGGCCGCCTCGCCCTGCCCGGCGGGTTCATGCGCCCGGGCGAGGACCTACCGACCACCGCATGGCGCGAGCTGCAGGAAGAGACGGGGGTCGGCCCCGCACACATCCCCCACCTGGAACAGGTGGGGGCGTACTCGGAACCTGATCGCGACCCCCGCGGAAGAGTCGTGACGATCGCCTACCTCGCGCTGGCACCCGACCTGCCCGCGCCCACGCCCGGCAGCGACGCGCTGAACGCGGCATGGGTACCGGCGCACGACATCCTCGCGGCCCCGACACAACTGGCCTTCGACCACGACACGATCGTCGCCGACGCGGTCGAGCACGCCTGCGCGATGCTCGAACACACGACGCTCGCCACCGCCTTCTGCACCACACCGTTCACCATCGGCGACCTCAAGTCGGTGTACGAAGCGGTGTGGGGCGTTCCCCTCGACATCCGCAACTTCTACCGGAAGGTCAGGAGAGCCGACGGGTTCATCGAGGCGACAGGCGAGAAGCGGGCATCCGATGTCGGCCGCCCCGCCGAGCTGTTTCGCCGCGGGCTGGCGACCGTCATCAATCCCCCCATGCTGCGTACCCCCGCCGACAGCGTACGACCCGCTGTGTAAGGGAACTGACAGAAGCATGGAACTTACCCGAGAGGCTCACCGTGGACAAGAACGCACGCACAACGGGGCTGCGTGATATCGAACTCGCCGATGCCGTCGCCAACGAGCTGTGGATCCTGCGGGGCGACGGGGCGCCTCATCGCGTGCCAGGAAGATCGGCAGCCCGTCCACAGCGCCGCAGCGCCGGCGCGCCCGCAGAGGAGCGGCTGCTGTCGCTCCTTGACGAGGTCCGACGCGAGATGGGCGAGGAACTGGCTGCGGCGCACGAGACCCTGGCAGCCCCCGGACAGTCGGCTGGCCGGTGCCCCTGCTCCCGTGTCCACAGCCGCTATCGCGCCGTGACCTATCACCTGGAGCTCCTGCCCGACGACCAAGCCCACGCGGTGATCGACACCTGCCGCACCCACCTCGCGCGCCTACTTCCAGTCTTAGCCTCTGCACGTGGCGTACCGGCTTTGCCGTGCCCTAACATGCACCCCGCACCACAACCGGAGCGTACCGCCGCCCGAGCAGACGCCGAGGTCCGGCCGTCTGCACTCCCAAGGCCTCGATTCCGATATGAGGGGATCCCGCCTAAGACGGTGGTCCCCGAGTTCATGCTCGCCGACAAGACGCGTGGCTCCTTCGTCTGCGTCCATCCCGCCTGCTACCTGCCACCCGGCACACGGCGGCGGTTCAGCCTCGAAGAACTACTGCCCGACGGACCCGAGACCGAACTGACGGTGAAGGAACTGGAACTACTGTGGGGCATCGCCGGCCGAGCGATCAGATTCGAGATGAGCCGTGCCGACCGCCGACCGCCGATCCGGGGCAGCCGATTCACCGGAAGCCGCACGGCACCGACGTTCCGACTGTGTGACATCTTGGAGATCCCAGGCATCACCCTGCGGATCGGCCGCTCGACGGGATCACGCGATCCCAACACTTCGCCATGAACCGCCGTCGGCTAGCCCCGTAGTTCGCAGGTAGCCGGTTCGGGTCGTGCCAGAGTTCTGGGTTCTGGCAGGCGTGGCTTGATGGTCTGGATGCCGAGGAGTTCGAGCAGGTGGACGTGGACTCCTCGGGCGAGTAGGACAGTCGGGGGATCGAGGATGTTAACGAAGTGCAGGTCGAGTGTTGACACTCTCACCATAGACATTCACTGCCGTATAACAGCTCTCTGATATATTTCGAGGCCGTAGGCGGCGGCGTTATTGCTGACCTGCGAAGTTGAGTCGACATCGCCACGACATCGATCGTGACACACTGTGCCCCATCGCTGATTCCAACCTCCCCATACGTGAGCCACTCCCCCGTTTCGTACGGCCCAGTGTCATTCCCGTGTCACGCGCTTCCGAGACATCAGTTGTGTCACTCGTTAGTCGACGGGTCCACAAATCGACGTCAGCCGGAGCTGCATAGACTGGCCCGTTCCCGACGGACCCGTGCGCCTTCGCGAAGGCGGCCGGGAGTTCATTGGCAGGTCCAGACGGGAAGCGGAATCGTGCGCGATGATCCGCGTTCGGCCGATTCCAACCTCAGTCCCGGTAGCCACGAAGGAGTTTCAGCATGTGGCGCACCTTGTTGACCGCGTCCTCCGGCAGCGGGTCAGGGTTGAAGTGCATGACGTCGTTGCGAATCTCACGGATCTCGTCCAAGCGTTTGATGAACGCCGTCCGGTCGAGCGGCCAGCCGAGCTTCGCCCAACTTCCGGGATTCTCAAGTACGCGCTGGTAGTCCCCCATCCCGAGATCGTCAAACGAGGCCACCTTCCGACTGCCGCCTGGGTCGCACAGCGCCGTGACATCACCGAGAAGGAAGGTCTTGGCGATCAACTTACGGAGCACCCTGTCGAGTTCGCCGATGAGGAAGAACGGAGTCGCCAACTCACCGTAGGCAAGCACCACGTCGGCGGTGGTCACGATGCCGGCCACGGCGTTCCTGTCGTCACGGACGAAGACGTAGTCCGCTTCGGCAAGTCTTGGAAGTGTGTCGATGAGCTCTTGGTCGTAAGGCACCACATGCGCCTCGACGACGGCATCGGCGAATACGGCATTCGGGTTGGCGTGCTGCACCTTAGCGATCGACTTCCACGACACCGCGCCGTGCAGCTGGTGTTTCCCAGCAAGGACGGCGAGCTGCGAGTAGTCATTGAGCAGCATCAAGGTGATCGCTTCGTCGAACGTCGCACTTGGCGTGACGCTGACGACGCCGCGCAGCGCCGACGGCAGGTTGCCGACCGTGATTCCGACATCGAGCTCGTCGACTTCGCCCTCATCGGGATCCGGTGATGGGGCATCGGTCGACCCGATCGTGATGAGGTGAAGCACCGCGTCGAGGGAGACTTTCCTGAAATCGGGTGCCGTGACCAGGCCGTGGTTGGCCAGGTCGGCCTCGATCTGTCGACTCACCTTGTGGCCGCGGCTGCGGTTGCCCCACCGCGCGAGCAGGGCCCGAACTGAGATCTCAACTGGTGCGCCGGTCTCGGCTTGCGACCGTGCATCCTTCAGCCAGGCATGGCGTGTCCGCACGATGTTCTGGTCGCCGGGCAGCTCTCCGGCTTCGCCGTCTGGACTTTCGGCCGCCTGATCGAGGAGATCTTGGCGGATCGAGTCGAGCGGCCGACCACTCGGCTCCACGATCCAGACGCGCCAGCCATCCACGGAGCCCACACCCGCTGCGACCACAGCCGCCCGGGACGGAGACCTGAACTCCCTGCCGTCCTCGATTCGGATGCCACCTGCCTCTGTGACCGATGCTCGATGTGTCTCGTCGAATCGAGGCCGCGAGTACCGCAGTCTGGCACCGGCTTCGAGAAGGCGGGCAGCGACGAGGTCGGCGACGGTCACCCGTCGCCCGCCAATCAGAACCTGGGACCGCGATGTGCGGGGTTTCGCCGGTTCGACCACGGGCCCATCCTTCGAAGGAGCGCACCTGTTGCGATGGTTCAGTTTACGGACAGGTCAGCTTAGCCTGGATCTTGCCCGCATCGCCTGGCGAGCTAGCCAACGTCGGAATCAGAAGAAGTGCCGGATTTCTGTCACGCGGCCAGAACTCTAAACTGATGGAACGACAACGATCTTCCTGCATTTTCTACCACATAACTCCGCATCTTTCTACCCGAATGGCGCGCCGCCCTGGGACTCATTCTATAAGCCCGAATCTTGAGAGAAGGTCAGGTGACTCTTGGACATACCACGCGATCCCGTACATCTCTGCCCGATCGCTGTCGGTAAGATAGACACCCTCACGGCTATGCCCCTCGGAACTTCTTTGCGATATGGCAAAGAGCGAGGTAGAGGCGTATCGCTCCAAAGCGGGCGCTTGACGATGAGGTGATCGCCCGCATCCGCGCATTCATGCCAACCGTGTAGAGGGCCCAACCCCGCATCCACCGGTAGCACAAGCTAAAAACGCCTCGAATCCCGACGTCCCACATTTCAACGACATCGTTCTGGAGGAGCCCCAGGCTGTGGCCGCCGAGCTCGGACCGCCGCATGGTGGCTGAACGAGCTCCATTCCCAGGGCTTCGGGTCCGTTCGGTCGCGGCGCGATCTCTCCGTCGTCGAAACTGATTCAGTCCGGCGCCACGACGACGGAGGCCAAGACGGCTTCGACGAGGAGTTCACGCCACCTACGCTCATACGCAGGGGCAAGGAACACTGCGGCGTCGTATTGCTTCAGCTCGTGCCGGAGACGTGCAGTGCGGCGCATGTCGCCGCCACCGATCGCCTCGACCAGCCTGAGAATGCCGAGTTTCAAGGGTACGGCCGGGTCGGACGCGAAGTGCTGCGGCTTGAGGAGTTCGGCGATCCGGAGCACAGCCGAGAGCGCGGGGCGCCATTCGTAGGTCCCATCCATGGCCCTCGATCCCACACACAGGCCGACGTTGTGGACCATAGCTGCGATCCCATGGGGGTTCAACGGCGAACGATGCGCGTAGTCCGTTATCTCCCCCAAGCATGCCTCAACCATGGTCCAGTGGCCCTGTAGTGCGAGGCACTCAGCGAGCAGCCCCAACACGTGCACTCGCTGCATCGGCGGCAGGCGGCCGCCTTCGAGAAGGCCGCGACAACGGCGTTCGACCGACTGTGGCGGTACGGCTGCGTCATGGAGCAGCGCGTTGATCTCATTGATCTCCGTCACGAGGTCCGCCGCCGACGTCGTCGGCAGACGGCTTCGGAGCGAGACGAGGTCGGCGAGCAGTTCCTCGGCTTCGCGGCTCGGCTCAGTTCGGTATGTCACCGCGCTCAGGACGACCAGGGCGTTGGCGATGCTTTCGGCCACGGTCCGCGGACGAGTCTCGGCGAGCTGCACCGCAAGAGCACGGACCCGCCGCAAGCGGGAGAGGACCTCTTCGACCGAGCGCCCCTCCCTGCACTCGATGTCGGCGAGCTCAGTGTGGATCTTGAGCTCGAGCGCCGGCGCCGGTTCGTGACGGCCCATAACGTACTCGAGTTCCAGTTCCAACCAACGTCTGGCAGACGTGTGCTCCCCGAGGTGCTGGTACAGAACTCCCAGGTTGCCCCACAAGATGGCGATGTCGTCCGACCGTGCACACAGCCTTTCCGCATGGCGCGCGACGCTGTCCGCGTGCGGCAAGACGGCGAGCATGTGTTCCTCGTCGCCGAGTTCCATGAAGAAGGCGAGCCAGTGACGCGCGTGAAATGCAGCCCGGCTCAATGCCTGCGAAACATCACCGTCCTTCTCCGTCAGCGAGCGCACCACGTACTGGACGATCTCGTTGACGCCGACGGTCTCGTCAACGCCTTCAGGGTGGCTGTCCGAGTACTCCCCGGACGCGCGGTCGCACAGGGGGTCGTCACGGTGCGCGAGTGACTCCGATCGCAGCGCACGGTGCGCGTGGTCGATGATGGCTTCGCCCTCCGGATCGTCATCGATCATCGGTAGCACTGCGTCTTCAGTCGTCACAAGATCTCTAGGCAGGATCGCCACCGACAGGAGCAACTGAAACGGAATCCGGGACGAGGCGAAGTACGCGGCCGAAATCATCAATTTGAAAGCAAGGCCCGCCACTTCCACTCGCCGTCCTTGCGGCAGCCGCTGCAGAGCCACGCGGATCGCGCCGACAAGCGTTCTCGGGTAGCCGGGCGGAATGGACTCCGCGTCGTCGAGGGCCAGATCCCGAATCCTGCTCAGATACCGCGGCAATTCGCTCAACCCCCGCTCGCAGCCGGCCAGATAGCCGCAGGCGAGTTCGATCGCGAGCGGCCAATGTGCCATCGCGTCACCTAGTTCCGTCGCCGAACTCTCGGCTTCGTCGTTCCACGGAAGGGTGAGAGCCAGGCGAGTCCTGATCAGAGACGTGGACTCGGCAGGCGTGAGCACCGGAATCTCGATCTTGTTCGGATGCGTCGCCCAGCTGGCCTGGTCCGTCGAGGTGATGAGAATGTCGCCCCGCCCGTGCGACGGTATCCATTCTTGAAGGGAGCGTCGACCATGGGCATTGTCGAAGACCATCAACCATCGGCCGGCCGACGCGCTGAGGTGGGCGTGAACCTGATCCCGCATCTGCGTCCCGTTCAGGACGGTCTGGTCGCCCCTGCGATGAATCCAGTCTCCGACTGTCTGGAACGAACGCACGAGTGTGGCTTCGCTCTCCGCGTCGATCCAGAAGATCTGGTCGTAGGAGTCCGCCAGGTCGTGGGCATGGGCGGCGGCGAGGCTGGTCTTGCCCATGCCCGACAAGCCCAGTACGACACACTCCACGACATCCCGACTGCTCCGCTCGCCGCGCAACGTCGCAGCGATACGGGCGAGCAGCACGGGACGTGAGAGGGCCGGCGGGGCTGGAACCGGGCCCACCATGACGCCCCAATCAAAAAGGCCGAGTTCATGGGCCATGTCCGCACCGTCAACGAGCAGTTCCGCCCTAAAATCCTCGATGGTGAACAATCCATTCAGCTCACCCGAGGCCCGGCGGAAGATCTCGACCACCAGATGGGAGGACATGCGTCCCGCCGAGCGAAGACCCAGTCCTTCACGCCGTTGAGACCTGTAGCGCCGTAGCCGTTCTCGAAGCTCGGCGCGCAACGTATACCTGTCTCGGATGTCAGTCTCGATCCGTGCCCGGCTCAACGCTTCCAACTCGCGCGCTTCGAGACCGTTCGGTTGGCTACGCCAGGTCGTGCTACGTTCGAGGATTCGTCGAAGCACCTCTCGGAGGTCCTCGGGATCGACGCCGTTGTCCAGAACGGACTTCAGCCGCGCGGCCTTGGGATGGAGCCGGATATTCGTGATCAGCCGGTACTGACAGGCGTCCGGTCGGGCCCGAATCATGCGGAGCAGCACTCCGAATGCGACCGGACCCGACATCTCCGTACCCGGTCCGCCGGACTTGACCTGCACTGCGACGAGAGTGCGATGTTCGGCGTCCACCAATTCGAAGTCGATCACGTCCGAGTCGCCCGTCGAACCGCCGCCGTCCAAGGCCGACGACCTCGCCGCGGCGGCCACGGCGGGCTCGACCACCACCGCGGCGATCTCCGAAGAGTCTCCTTCGGAGACCTCCAGCAATGCCTCCAGCGTCGTCAAATACTGATACTGAAAGCCGTCTGCCGCTGACTGACCGCCACGTTCAGCCATGAATCCGCCCCGTTTCATCTTTCCGCCGAAGTGAAACGACCGTACCGCCAGTTCCACGCGCCACGACATGCCCCAGGACCGGTCCGGGCACGCAGGCTAACGACTCGAAGCACGCGGCCCCAGAAGCTGTACCGCTCCGGATTTGATCGATTCCCCACGGTCACCGGGTCGGTGCCGGGCAGGGCGAGCGCGGCCCCTACCCGGATGCCCTCCACCAATGCCTCCCCATCGTCGTGACCAGCGGTGAGGAATCTAGGGAGCGCGTGTTGACGGGCGATCGACGCTCGATGGCGCGACCGTCACGGGGACGTCGCCCATCACGACCATCCCGACGGGCCCACTGCGCCGAACGCGAGGCGTGGTGCGGAGCCGAAATCAGCAATACGGGACGGGGCCGGGACAACCGGCCCCGCCTCGTTCGGCGGGCCGCCGGCGACGTCTGGATCTTCCGGAGCTCACCTTCGGCGGCCGCGCACGCGACCGACACCAGCCGATATCGCCTCCACCAGCACGGTGGCGCCGAATGCGACGGCCACCGCGATCAGGACGTCGATTCCCAACTCGCGCAGAGCCCAGCGGTTCGCAGCGGGCTCGCGAAAAAGCAGGAGAACCACAAGCGTTGGGATGAGGTACTGGACGAAGCTGTTCATCCATCTGGCCATACGCCACCTTCCAGTCGCCGATTGAGAAGCGGTTCATGCCGCGACGCCGGCCGGGCGGGTGAGCGCCGGGCCGGCGATCGCGATGCCCGGCTAGTGGTGCATTATCGCTAGCGTCACGCGCTCCATGGCAGGGACGATAATGGTCTCCTTGCTGAAAGTCTCGACTCCCCTGGCCCCGGCCTCGAACGGTTTGAGCTCCTCGAATCTGGACTCGATCCATTTGTAGCCGCCGGCCATGCCGATGCCGACCGTCGCGCCTTCGAGGCAGCTGATCACCGGCCCCGAGGGCTCGCTCGGCCGGAGCATTTTGAACACCTGCTGCGCGGACACGTGCGAGCTTTGTTTGTCGAATTCCGGATTCGAGTCGCCGACCGGTGCCATTCTCGTGCTGGCGATGTTCACAGTGCATCCATCGTCGTCACAGACGACAGTGCGCTCGGTGCATATCCCTGACATGTCACACCACTTCGTGTCCGCCGAGCCGAGTGGCGTCACTTCCCCGGTGCAACTGCTTGATATCAGCCCCGCTTCACTGGGAACACAGCCATCTCTCATGGTCGATTCCACATCCTGCTCGGTGCCGATACTGGTGTCCCCGGGGGGCTCCGGCACCGGCGTCCGTGCCACTTGAGGTTCCACCACCATCAGTGGGGACGCAGCTGTGGCCATTCCATCGAAGGCCTGTTGGGCACTGCGCGTGAGGGGTGGGGTCTGGCCCAGGGTTGGTGGTCGAGCCGCCGCTGGAGTCCGGGACGCATCGCATCGATCCGCTACTGCTGTCGTGATGGTAGCCCGGTGCGCAGGTGTGGGGATCAAGTCCGGTGGGGTCACTCCCGTTGACGGGATCATTGCCCGCGTAGGCGTATCCGCCTATGGTCTGCGGGCTGTTCGGCTGGAATATGGGATCGCCCGATATGAAGCGTCCGGTACTCGAGTCGTATTTACGGGCACCCACATCGACCAGGCTGGTGCCGGTGTCGGTGGACTTGCCGAGGAAGGTGTGGTCGTCGGGCCAGGCCGGCGAGGTGCTCTGCGTCACCGGTGCCCCGCGGGTCTCGCCGAAGGGCTTGCTGTAGCGGCGGGCGATGATCCGGCCCTGATTCTGCGCGCCCGGCGTCTCCTGGACGGTGACCGTCCCGGCGCCTTGGGAGGTGGTGGCTTCGTCGGTGATGGATCCGTCGGAGCCGACGATGATGACGGGTGCGTCGGGGAAGGCGAAGTAGCGCTCGGCGGTCGTGGTTCCCGTAGGCCGCGACTTGGTGCTTGGTGGTGTTGTCGGTGACGGTGGACAGGTGGCCTTCCAGGCCCCAACTCAGCGTTTCGTTGACGGGGGTGGATCCGGAGTCGACGGTGCGGCTGGTGCTGTCGCCGGCGCCGTCGTAGCCGTAGGGGCACTAGCGCCACCCCGGCGCTCGGCGCCACGCTGGCCGACCCGAGCCTGCACGCCGACTTCGAGATGCGGGACATCACCGATCCGACCATCGCGCCGCCGCTGTACCTCGGCGGCACCGGGGGCGCCACCGCCGCCGGTCCGGGTGTCCGTCGGCGGCCGGGCCGCCGTCCAGGGCACCGGTGCGGTGGGAGCCTTCATCGACAACACCATCTACCCGGCCTCGGCCGGGCCGATCAGCTGGGCCGGCCCGGTCACCACGCTCACGTGGCAGAAAGACGGGAACCTGGTGCTGTACAAGAAGGACGGCCGGCCGATCTGGGCCTCCGACACCGCCGGCAACCCCGGCGCCACGCTGGCCCCGCAGAACAACGGCAGCCTGGTCATCCGGCCCGGGATGCCGCTCATGAACAGCACCGGCATGCTGATCGGGACCGCGCTGTGGTTCTCCGGGACCACCGGCACGAACACGTACGCTCTGGTCGAGCAGACCGACGGCAACGCCGTGCTGGACTCCCCCACCGGGGCGACGTTCGGCACGAACGGCAACGTCGAGAGGACTCGGCATCCGGCCAATGCCTGGACGGCAACGGCACCTCGGTGTACGCCAACCCGTGCGGAAGCGGCAACGACTACCAGCACTGGTTCGCGGCGTGGACCGGGACCGGCTGGATCCTGACGCACAAGGTCAGTGCCACTGCTGGTAACTGCTCCCGTTCCGCGAAGCGGGCTCTTTGGAGTCCGTGGCCGGGGCGGGGTCGTCTCCGTCCCGGCTTGGTCTGATGAAAAGTGCCTCCCGCACGCCGAGCGGCGGACGGTAGGGTCCCGAGACGTGTTCAACCCACTGACGAGTAAGGACTTGGTCGTCGTCGGCGCCGGCATTGTCGGTGCGTCGGTGGCGTATCACGCTGCCCGGGCGGGGGCCGCGGTGACGTTGGTCGATGCGGGGCGGCCTGGGTCCGGCGTGACGGCGGATTCGTTCGCGTGGATCGGGGCGTCCGGCGTGCGTAGGGGGCCGGCCGCCGGGCTGCGGGTCACCGCGACGGAGGAGTACCGCCGGCTTGAGGGCGAGTTGCCGGGGCTCCCCGTGAGCTGGTCCGGTTCGCTGAGCTGGAGCAGGGAGGACAGTGCGCCGGATGCCGGGCCCGGGGAGAGGATCGTGGACGCGGCCACCGTGGCGAGGCTTGAGCCTGCTGTTCGGCGGCCTCCGGAGTGGGCGGTCTGGGCGCCGGATGATGGCGCTGTCGACTCGGTGGGTGTGAGCGGGCGGCTGGTTGCGGGGGCTCGTAGCCATGGGGCTCGGGTGCATCTGGACACGTCGGTCGTCGCGGTCCGCCGGGATGCGGTGGGCCGGGTTGCCGGGGTTGAGACGACGGCGGGATTTCTTTCCGGTGCGACGGTGGTGCTGGCGGCCGGAGTCGCCACGGCTGCGCTAGGCGCGTCGCTCGGCGTGCGCGTTCCGGTCGAGCCGTCGCCGTGCCCGCTGTTCCGGTTCCGCGGTCCGGCCGGTTTGGTCCGCACCGTGGTCAACACCGAGGACTTCGATCTTCGGCAGGTCGGCGCGGATCGGCTGATCGCCGCTGCGGACTCGCCGGAACGGATGCTTGGCGCCGTCCGGTCCACTTTCCGTGGCGCCGAGAGTGTCGAGCTGCTCAGCACTCGGATCGGGGCGCGCCCGATGCCGGCCGATGGTGAGCCGATCGTCGGGCCGGTCGCCGAGGTTCCCGGCCTCTACCTGGCCGTGATGCACTCGGCGGTCACGCTGGCCGCGGCCGTGGGGCGCCTGGTCGCGCGGGAGGTGGTCGACGGGAGCGTTGAGTCGGTTCTGTCAGGTTGCCGTCTGGATCGCTTCTGACGATCCTCATGGGAACGGCCCCCATGAGGAGATAGTCGGCGCCTGAGTCTCACGGCAGAGGCGACATGGACTTGATCCCGCCGCTGAACGTGGCCACCACGGCGGAGACCGCGACCATGATCGGGAAGGTCAGCAGCGCCGTGCGGCCGGCGATGTTGGCGAGGAGGAACCCGGCCAGAGCGGGTGCGAGGGCGGCTGCCGACGTGGCGGCGAGGAGGATCACGCTGACCACGCGGCCTTGGAGGTGGTCCGGGGTGACAGCCGCCTGATACCCGAACAGGGCCGCGTTGGCGGTGGGGCCGAGGAAGATCGCGAGCGCCAGGGGTGCGGCGGCGGCGATGCCGGTGGCGAGCAGCACGCTGATCGCCATCAGGGCGGCGGTGGACCAGCAGATGACTCTGATCAGGGTCGGCAGGGGCAGGCGGCGCTGGAGGGCCGGGGCGCTGAAGGCGCCGAGCAGGCCGCCGGCTCCGATGACCATGGTGGCCACGCCGATCAGGACCGGAGACAGTCCCGATCGGCGCAGGGAGATGGTCATCGCGAAGATCATTCCGGTGAAGGCCGTGTTGAGGGGGATGGCGACGACGATCAGGGATCGGAGGAAGGGGTTGCCGAGCACGAACCGCAGCCCCTGTCCGCGCCGCCCCGCCTTGGCGGGGGCCTCCGGTAGTTCTGGGCGGGGCTGTTGCATTGGCCTGCGGATGCACAGGATGGCCGACAGCGAGAGCAGGTAGCTCACGGCGTCGCCGAGGAACGGCAGCGCTGTGCCCAGGCCGAACAGCAGCCCGCCCAACGGTCGGCCGCCCAGCGTGGTCCCGTACGACCTGGCCTCGTTGCGGGCGACGGCGGAGACGATCTGGTCTGGGCGCACCAGACTGCGGACCGCGGCGAATTCCGCCGTGGTGAAGACGGCGGTCGCGGCGGCGCTCAGGACCACCACCGTCATGATCACCGGCAGGCTGGCCGCACCCGCCACGACCGCCCAGGCCAGCGCCGCGTATCCGATCAGCCGGACGGCGTCGCACAGGATCATCAGTCGGCGCCGGTCGAAGCGGTCGGCCAGAGCGCCGGCCGGGAGCCGGCAGACGGTGGCGACGACCAGGCCGGCCGTGCCGACCAGACCGGCCCGCGAGGGGGAACCGGTCAGCCCGAAGACCAGCAGCGGCAGCGCCAGGTCGGAGACGGCGCTGCCCAGGTCGGAGAGGCACTGGCCGCTCCAGAGCAGGTTGAAGTCGCGATTGCGCCACAGGCTGGGCGGTCGGTCGGCCTGCGGCGCGTCCGCGTCGGCGTCGTGCTCGGTGACGGATCCGGTCATGCCGGATCCGCCGTGGAGATGACGAGCATCTTGGTCACCGTGCCGTCGTCGCCGACGACGTCGCGCAGGTGGCGGAACCCCAGCCGACGGCACAGCTCCAGGCTCGCGGTGTTTTCCGCGCCCACCATTCCGTAGGCCTCCTTCAGACCGCGGTTGTCGGCGGCGTGGCGTAACAGCCCGCGGACCGCCTCGGTTCCCACGCCCTTGCCCCAGAACGGCGGGCTGAGCGCGACGATCATCTCCTGGCCGTCGACGTTGCCGGTCTTCTTCAGCTCGGCGTGCCCGACGAAGGCGCCGTCGAGCCACAAGCCCCAGACGTCGAACAGGTCTCTGGGATAGACCTCATCGCGGACCGCGCGGAACAGCGCGCGCAGCTCCGGTTCGCTCGCGCGGTCCTGGCCCATCCAATGGCACACCTCCTCGTCGCGCAGGAGGGTGACGAAGTGGTCTTCGTCCTCGTCCCGGTAGGGGATGAATTCCAGACGTTCGGTGCGCAGAACAGGGGTCACGGCGACCTCCGTCAGGTGTGAGCGGGGCGGCACCGCTCGCCGGTAAAGGGGGGTAGAGAGCACACAGGTGACGGGTGCCGGATGGTGCCCGGCGCCCCGTCGCGCGGTGAATCAGGCCTTGGAGATACTGATCAGACCTTTGAGATACAGATCAGGCCTAGGAGATACAGATCAGGCCTCGGAGTCCGCCATGCGCTCGCGCAGGCTCCGCGGACGCATGTCGGTCCAGACTTCGTCGACGTAGTCGCTGCATTCCGCTTCGGTGCCCTCCTTACCGACGGGCTGCCAGCCCGCGGGCACCTCGATGTCGGCCGGCCACAGCGAGTACTGCTCCTCGTCGTTGCGCAGCACCTGGTAGCGGGTGTTCTCATCCATGTCAGATTCCTTAGTCTTCGTTGGGTTGTCGTCGCCGTCGGTCGGGCGGTCAGGCAGTCGGGCAGTCGGATCCGAAAGGCGTCACCGGCCTCCTCGGGCGTGCCGGGCGATGTGCCGCAGGGCCTGGCCGAACTCCTCGGCCACCCGGCGCACGGTCGCCGTGTCGTGGACGGCGGGACGGTGGTGCCAGGTGAAGGCCAGGCGGCCGTCGCGGACCGCGCCCACCACCTCCACCAGGTGGGAACCGCCGTCGCGGGGGTCGTGGTCCTGGCCGAACGAACCGTGCTCGGTGCGCACCAGGCCGCTTTCCGGGTCCTGCGGGCGGGCGTCCCACTGGCCGAGGTAGTTGAAGACCACCTCGCCGTGCCCGGCGGCGCCGAGGCGCCGGCGGACCTCGGGCGGCCCGAAGGTGCGCAGAACGCCGAAGCCCAGTCCGTTCCCCGGCACCATGCGTAGCTGGCGGCGTACCGACTTCACCAGAGACCGCCAGTCGCGGTCCGGACCGAGCTCGCCCAGAGCGGGCACGCGCACGGCGACCGGGTAGACGGTGGTGAACCAGCCGACCGTGCGGGACAAGTCGACTCCCTTCACCACCTCCTCGCGGCCGTGCCCCTCCAGATCCAGGCGGACCAGGTCATCCCCGCGCCAGCGGGCCAGCGCCAGCGCCAGGGCGGCCAGCAGCACGTCGTTGACGCGGGTGCGGTACGCCGCCGGGGCGGCGCGCAGCAGGGCTGTCGTGTCCTGCTCGCTCAGTTCGATGGTCACCTCCGCGGTCTCGGCGGGCGGGGCGGCCAGAAGTTCGGCCGGCACGCCGGACTCGACGGCGGCAGCCTGCTCCCAATAGGGCAGCTCCTCGTCCAGACCGCCTTCAGCGACATGCGCGGCCAGTCCCAGCGCCCAGTCCCGGAAGGACGTGCCGCGCTCCCCGAGCGCGATCGGGTCGCCTTGCGCAGCCTGCTGATATGCGACCTCCAGGTCGTCGCGCAGCATGCGCCAGGAGACGGCGTCGACGACCAGGTGATGGGCGACCAGCAGGAGGAAGACCGGCCGATCGGGGTCGCCGCTGAACAGGGCCGCGCGTAGTAGCGGGCCGCGGGCCAGATCGAAACCGGCGTGCAGATCGTCGGCCGCCTTCGCCATGGCCTCGTCGGCCTGTTCCGGGGCGAGCCCGCTCAGGTCGTGGCAGACCAGGAGGTCGTCGGCGGCATCGGCGTCGTCGGCGGCATCGGCGTCGTCGGCGGCATCGGCGCGCGCCGGCGGCGGGTTGAACTGGTGCCAGCCCTCTGCGTCCTGGGTGAACTGCATGCGCAGCGCGTCATGGTGCTCCAGCAAGGCCTTCAGGGCCGCGCGCAGCGCCTGCGGGTCGCAGGTGCCGTCCAGCTCCAGCAGCGTCGACTGGTTGAAGTGGTGGTGCGCGGTGCGCGGGGTGGTCAGGAACCACTCCTGGATCGGTGTGAGCGGCACCGTTCCGGTCGTCCAGCTGTCGCCGCCGCGCTGCGGGGCGTCGCGCACGACGGTCGCCAGTTCCGCCACCGTCTGGTGGCTGAACAGATCGCGGGTCGCCAGGTGCAGGCCGTCTCGGCGCAGCCGGGACACCACCTGCATGCTCAGGATGGAGTCGCCGCCCAGGACGAAGAAGTTGTCGTCGGCGCCGACCTCCTCCACGCCCAGCACGTCGGCCCAGATCCGGGCGATCCGGCGTTCGACGTCGGTGCGCGGTGCGACCCGCGGCCCGGCGACGGCCTGGACGGATCCGGGGTCGGGCAGCGCCGCCCGGTCGAGCTTGCCGTTCGGGGTGAGCGGCAGCCGGTCCAGCGGCACGAAGGCCGACGGGATCATGTGCGGCGGCAGCAGCTCGGCTAGGTGCGCACGCAGTTCCGCGACCGGCACCCCGTTCCCCGGGGTCTCGGCCGGCTCCTGCGCCAAGACGACGTAGGCGACGAGCCGGGCAGGCCCGGCGGTCGTCGTCGTGTCCTGCGTCCCGCCGCCGGACACGATGACGACCGCGTCACGTACCAGCGGCCCGCGCCGCAGCGCGCTTTCGACCTCCCCCGGCTCGATCCGGAAGCCGCGCAGTTTGATCTGGTGGTCCGCGCGTCCGGCGAAGCGCAGGTCGCCGTCGGCCTGCCGGCGCGCGAGGTCGCCGGTGCGGTACATGCGCTCGCCCGGGGCGCCGAAGGGGTCGGCCACGAACCGGGCGGCCGTCAGACCCGGGCGGCCCAGATAGCCGCGGGCCAGACCGGGGCCGGCCAAATACAGCTCCCCGATCGCCCCCGGCGGGACCGGCCGCAGCGCGGCGTCCAGCAGGTAGACGACGGTGGTGCCGGCGGGGCTGCCGATCGGCGGCGTTCCCGCGCCCGCCGTCAGCGGGCCGGTCCAGGTACCGACCACCGTGGCCTCGGTGGGACCGTAGGAGTTGATCATCCGGCGGCCCGGCGCCCAGACGTCGACCAGGTCGGCCGGGCAGGCTTCGGCGCCGACGATCAGCGTCCGCAGCGCGGGCAGCGCGTCCGCCGCCGCAGGGTCCACGGTGGCCAGCGCTCCCGGGGGAATCAGCGTGTGGCTGATCCGCCGCTGCGCGAGCACCTCGGCCAGCCGCTCGCCGACCAGCGGACCCTCCTCGCCGGCGACCAGCGCGGCCCCGCTGAGCAGCGAGACGCACAGCTCCAGCACGGAGGCGTCGAAACTGGGGGAAGCGAACTGCAACACCCGGTCGCCGGGTCCGGCCGCGTACTGCTCGGCGGCGGCCGCGGCGAAGCCGGCCAGTCCGCGGTGGGTCACCATCACGCCCTTGGGCGTCCCCGTCGAGCCGGAGGTGTAGATGACGTAGGCGGGGTGGGCCAAGGTGAGCGCGGTAGTGCGGTCGGCGTCGGTGGGCGCGCTCTGCCGGCCGTCCTCGGCCCACGCCTGGGCCCACACCTCGGCCGGGTCGTCGAGCACCAGGAAGGCACCCGAGTCGCGCACCATGAACTCCCGCCGCTGCGCCGGATAGGTGGGATCCACCGGCAGGAAGGCGCCGCCGGCCTTGCTCACGGCGAGCTGCGCCACCACCGCCTCCGCCGCGCGGGGCAGCTCCAGAGCCACGATCCGCTCCGGCCCCACGCCTCGGGCGATGAGCCGGTGGGCCAGCCGGTTGGCGGCCCGGTCCAGCTCGGCGTAGGTCAGCTCACGCTCGCCCACCAGCAGCGCCGGGGCGTCCGGCATGAGGGCCGCCTGCCATTCGAACAGCTCCGGCAGGGTCGCCTCGGCGACCGGGTGGAACGGGCCGCGGGCTTGGGTCAGGAGGGTCTTCAGCTCGCCGTCGCCGGCCAGCGGCAGAGTGCCGATGGGCTGTTCGGGATCTTCCGAGACGGCCGCCAGCAGGGTACTGAGCTGGTCGGCGATCCGCTCAGCAGTCGCCGTGTCGAACAGGTCCAGGTTGTAGGTGATCAAGCCGTGCAAGGCTCCGGAGTCCGTCTCGACGAACTCCAAGGTCAGGTCGAACGCCGCCTGATCCACCTCGGTCTCGACGTCGGTGACCGCCAGGCCGGGCAGGTCCAGGTCGGCGGCCGGGGTGTTCTGCAGGACCACCATCACCTGGAACAGCGGGGTGCGGCTGGTGTCGCGGGCCGGCTGTACTTCGTCCACCACCCGCTCGAACGGCACGTCCTGGTGGGCGAAGGCGTCCACGACGGTGAGCCGCACGCCGCTGAGGAAGTCGGTGAAGGACCGCCGCGCCTCGACCTGGGAGCGCAGAACCAGGGTGTTGACGAAGAACCCGACAAGGTGCTGCGTCTCCCCCCGATCACGGCCGGAGGTCACGGTGCCGACGGCGATGTCGGTGTCCCCGCTGAGCCGGGCCAGATACGCCTGGGTGGCGGCGACGAGCGTGGTGAACAAGGTGGCGCCCTGTTTCCGGCCGACTCCGGCCAGGCGGCGGGCGGTCTGGGCGGGAACCTCCAGGCGGGTGCTGACGCCGTTCGCGGTGCGCACGGCGGGCCGGGGGCGGTCGGTGGGCAGGTGCAGCGGCTCGGTACCGGCCAACTGCTCCTTCCAGTAGGCGAGCTGGTCGTCGGTACCGGTGTGGGAGCCGGAGCCGGTGCCGCTGGTCGAGCGCTGCCAGTGCGCGTAGTCGGCGTACTGCACCGCCAGCTGCGGCAACGGGGGTTCGGCGGAGGGTTCGGTGGAGCCGAGTTCGGCGCGGTAGAAGTGGGCCAGGTCGGTCAGCAGGACCGAGGTCGACCAGCCGTCGGTGATGATGTGGTGCAGGTGGAAGGCCAGCACCTGATCGCCGTCGGCCAGCCGGATGAAGTCGGCGCGCAGCAGCGGTCCGCGGCGCAGATCGAAGGGACGGGCGCGTTCTTCGGCGAGCAGCAGGCGCAAGGCCGGATCCTGCTTGTCCTCGGACAGTCCGGACAGGTCGTGTACCCGGATCCGCACCGGGTGCGGCGGGTGGACGAGCTGAACGCCGTGCCCGTCGACGCTGTCGAAGGTGGTGCGCAGCGACTCGTGCCGGGCCACCAGGGCGTCCAGGGCCGAGCCCAAGGCGTCGAGGTCCAGCACGCCGCGCAGGCGCAGGGCGAGAGCGGTGACGTATTCGGTGCCGCCGGGCGCGAACTCCTCCAGGAACCACAGGCGCTGCTGGGCATACGACATCGGCGCAGGGCCCTGACGGGAGACCGGGACGATGGCGGGGCGCTCGGCGCCGGCCGGCCCGTCCGTTCGGCCGAGTTCTTCAGTGAGCAGCCGGGCCAGCCCGGCCGGTGTGGGATGGGTGAACACGGCGCGCGGTGTCAGGTCGGTGCCGAACGCCTCGGCCAGCCGGGAGGCGAGCCGGATGCTGAGGATGGAGTCCCCGCCGAGGGTGAAGAAGCCGTCCTCGACGCTGGGCGGCGCTATGCCCAGTACCTCCCCGAAGACCTCCGCCGCGCGGCGTTCGGCCTCGGTACGCGGCGCGACGCGCTCGGGCCGCCCGGTGTCGCCCTCGGCGTCCGGAGCCGGCAACGCCGCACGGTCCACCTTGCCGTTGCGGTTCAGCGGGAGGGCACCGAGCGGGACGAAGTCGGCGGGCACGAGGTAGTCCGGCAGGGCGTCGGCGGCGAAGTCCCGCAGCCGGGGCAGGTCCTCCCCCGCCGGGCCGACGACATAGGCCACCAGCCGCTTGCCGCCGGGCCGGTCCTGACGGGCGATCACGGCGACGTCGGCGACGCCGGGGGCGTCGGCGAGCACCGCCGCCACCTCGCCGGGCTCCACTCGGAAGCCGCGGATCTTCACCTGGTCGTCGGTGCGGCCCAGGAACTCGACGGTCCCGTCCGGCCGCCGCCGGGCCAGGTCGCCGGTGCGGTACATCCGGGCTCCGGGGGGACCTGCGGGATCGGCCAGGAAGCGCGCCGCGGTCTGGCCGGGGCGGCCCAGATAGCCGCGCGCCAGGCCCTCGCCGGCCACGAACAACTCGCCCGCGCAGCCCGGCGGGACCGGGCGCAGCGCGGCGTCCAGGACGTGCGCGCGCTTGTCGTCCAGGGGATGGCCGATCGGTACGGGGTCGGGCACCGCCGCCGGGTCGGACAGGACGAAGGAGGTTGCGAAGGTGGTGGTCTCGGTGGGTCCGTAACCGTTCACCACACTCAGGTCCGGGCAGGCGGCCAGGACCCGGCGGACGGCGGCCGCGGGCACCACGTCACCGCCGGTCCACAGCCGGCGCAGGCCCGCGAAGCAGTCCGGCGCGTCCTGGGCCAGCAGCCGGAACAGCCCGGCGGTCAACCACAGCGCGGTCAGGGCACCGGTCCCGGCCAACCGCCGCACCAGCGCCGCGTCCACCGGACCTTCGGGAGCGACGACCACGCAGCCGCCGGTGAGCAGCGGCGCCCAGACTTCGAAGGTGGAGGCGTCGAAGGCCACCGGGGAGTGCAGCAGCACCTGGGCGCAGCTGCCGTCGGCGAAGCGGCTGTCGGTCGCCAGGGAGGCCACGTCGCGGTGCCGGACCGCCACCGCCTTGGGCTCTCCTGTGGAGCCCGAGGTGAACATCACGTAGGCGAGCTGGTCGGGATCGGCCGGGGGAAGGGCTACTGGGCAGTCGGGGTCGGCATCGGCATCGGCATCGGCATCGGCGACCTGTTCGACAGTGAGCGACCGGTCGGCACCGGCGAGCGCCAGCAGGGCTCGGCGCCGGTCTTCGGGAGCCCGGGCGTCTATCGGTACGTAGACACCCCCCGCCTTGAGCACGGCCAGCTGCGCGACGACGAGTTCGGCGCATCGGTCCATCGGCAGCGCCACCCGGTCCTCGGCCGCCAGCCCGTCGGCCAGCAGCCGGGCGGCCAGGCGGTCGGACCATTGCGCGAGCCGTTGGTACGTCGTCTCGCGAGCGCCGTCGCGCAGCGCGAGCGCGTCGGGGGTGCGGCGGACCTGCTCGGCGAAGACCTCCACCGGGCTGCGCGGGGCGACCAGGCGGGCAGTGGTCTGCCATGACGTCAGCACAGCCCTGTCAGCCGGGGTGAGCGGGTCCAGCTCGTCCAGCGTGCCGTCGAGATCGGCGGCCAGGGCGGTGAGCACGACGGCCAGGCGCTCCGCCGCGCGTTCCACGGTCGCCCGGTCGAACAGCGCGGGGTCGTAGGCCAGGTCGAAGCCGAGCCGTTCGGCCAGGTGGACGCGCAGGCACCAGGGGAACGTGGCGGCGTCGTCGGCCCGCACGTCCACCACGCCCACGCCGGTCCGGGCCGCGGCCGACTCGTCGACGGGATAGTTCTCGAAGACCAGCATGCTGTCGAACAGCGCCTCGCCGGCAGGCAGCTCGCTCAGGGCCTGGATGCGGGGCAGCGCCAGATGGTCGAAGGGTCGGCCGTCGCTCTGCCGTTCCTGAAGGTCCCGCAGCCAGGGCCGCACGCCGCCGGCGGCTATCCGGACCCGGGTCGGCACGGTGTTGATGAACATGCCGATCATCGCCTCGACGCCGGGCAGCTCGGCCGGGCGGCCGGAGACCGTCGTCCCGAAGACCACGTCGTCGCTGCCGCTGTAGCGCGCCAGCAGCAGCGCCCAGGCACCTTCCAGCACCGTGTTGACGGTCAGTCCGGCGGCGGCCGCGGACTCCCGCAGCCGCTGGGAGACCGCCTCGTCCAGCTCGTGGTGGACGGCCGCGGCGGACCGGGCCCGGTGTGCCTGCGCCGGCGAGCGGTCGTACGGAAGTGGAGTGCGCGCGGTGAACCCGGCCAGGACACCGGCCCAGTGGTCTTCGGCGGCGTTCTCGTCCTGGTCGGCCAGCCAGCGCAGGAAGTCCGCGAAGGGGCGGCGGACCGGCGGGTGCTGCCGCCGCTGCTGAGGACCGCCGGTCAGGGCGGCGTACTGCTCGCAGACCTCTGTGAGCAGCTGCCCGGTGCTCCAGCCGTCCAGGATGAGGTGGTGGGTGGACCACAGCAGCAGCAACTCGTCACCGGGCAGGGTGGCCAAGGTCAGGCGAGTGAGCGGCGCGGTCGTCAGGTCCATGCCGGCGGCACGGTCCGCGGCCAGCAGCCGGTCGGTCTCGGCGGGCCACTGCTCGGGCGGCAGCTGACGCCAGTCCAGATAGGTGACGGGCACCTCGGCGCGGTTGAGGACCAGCTGGACCGGATGCGGCAGGCCGCGCCAGTGCACGGCGGTGCGCAGCGCCGGAGTGCGGTCCGCGACCGTCTGCCAGGCCTGTGCGAACACGCGGGGGTCGGCGACCCCGGACATCCGGACGGCGATCCGGTCGAAGTAGACACCCTCGTCGTCGACGAGCCCGTGAAAGAGCATCCCGGACTGCAACGGTGTCAGCGGCAGGATGTCGGCGACCTGACGCCCGTCGCCGACGAGCCCGTCCAGTTGGTCCTGGGTCAGTACGGCGAGCGGGAAGTCGGACGGGGTGCGGCCGCCGGCGTCCGGGCGGGCACAGTGCGCGACGATCTCGCGCAGGGCGGCGCACATCTGCTCGGCCAAGTGGCTGACGGTGTCCTCGTCGTAGACGGCCGGCGGGTAGGTCCAGCCCAGTTCGAGGCGGCCGCCCTGGACTATTCCCGTGATGTCCAGCAGGTAGGGACGGGCTTCATCGGGGTCGGTATCGCGACCGGCCGGGGGCAGCGAGCTGCGGTACAACCCCTGCTCGCCGCCACTTTCGGCGTCCCAGCGGCCGTGGTAGTTGAAGCCGATCTGCGGACTCGGCACACCGGCCAGAGCACTGTCCGGCACCAGGTGCCGCAGAGCGCCATAGCTGAGTCCGTGGAGCGGCACCGCGCGCAGCTGCTCCTTGACCGAGCGGAGAGTGTCATGCCACCCGGCATCGGGCGCGACGCTCAACGCGAGCGGGAATTCGGCGGTGAACCAGCCCACTGTTCGGGACAAGTCCAGCTCGTCGAAAAGATCCTCCCGGCCGTGCCCCTCCACACCGACCAGCACGGTCTCGCGCCCGCACCAGCGGGACAGGGTGCGTCCCAGTGCACTGAGAAGGACGTCGTTCACCTGGGTGCGGTAGACCTCAGGAACCTGCCGCAGCAGCGCGTCGGTGGTCTGCGCGTCCAAGGTGACGGTGACGGTGGCCGCGCAGCCGTGGGTGTTCGCCCCGAGCCGGCCGGCGGGCAGCTCGGCGGGGGCTGCGACAGCGCGCGTCCAGTACTCGGTGTCGGTGTCCAGGGCGCCGGAGCCGGTGTGCTGCTCCAGCCGGGCAGCCCAGTGACCGTAGGACGTGCCGGCGCCGGGCAGTTCGGCGGATCCGCCGGCGCTGACCGCCCGGTACGCGGTCTGGAAATCGGCCAGCAGGATGCGCCAGGAGACGCCGTCCACGGCCAGGTGGTGAACGGTGATGACGAGCTGGCCCGGTTGTTCGGCACCGCGGTCGAAGTAGAGCACGCGGACCATCCGGCCGCCGACCGGATCAAGGCCGAGCTGAGCCTGGTCGGTGGCGCTCTGCACCGCCGCCTCAAAAGCTGCGTCATCGAAGTCTGCGACGTCGCGCGCCGTGAAGAGGCCGTCGGGCACCTCGGCGAGCGCCTCCTGACGCCAGCCGGTCTCGGTGTGGCGCATCCGGGTCCGCAGCGCCGCGTGCCGGCGCACCAGGGCTTCGGTCGCCTGACGCAGGGCCGAGGAGTCGGTGCCGGGGGCCAGTTCCAGCCGCTGGGTCATCGTGAAGCGCAGCGGGTCGCCGGGGCGGCGGCCGTCGAGATACCAGTGCTGGATCGGGGTGAGCGGCGCTTCGGCGGGCGGGGTGCCGCCGTCGGCGTCCCGGGGCGCGGTCAGGGGGCCGGCCTGCAAAGCGAGTTCGGCGACGCTCTGGTAGCGGAAGACGTCCTTGGTGGTCAGGGCGATCCCGGCGGCCCGGGCCCGGGAGACGATCTGGATACTCAGGATGGAGTCGCCGCCGAGCGCGAAGAAGTTGTCGTGCGCGCCGACCCGGGCCAGCCCCAGCACCTCGGCCCAGATCGCAGCGAGCTGTTCCTCGATCCCGGTCCGCGGTGCCACGTACTCGGCGCCGCTGTCGGGCTGGGTGTCCGGGGCGGGCAGTGCGCGGCGGTCGGTCTTGCCGCCTGTGGTGCGCGGGATCCGGTCCAGCGGGACGAACGCGGCGGGCACCATGTAGTCCGGCAGCGTCCGCCGCAACCGGACCCGCAGTTCCTCGGCGGGCGGGATCTGATCCCCGGCGGGCACCAGGTAGCCGACCAGCATCGGACGGCCCGCGTGCTCGCGCACGACGACCACGGCCTCCGCGACGTCCGGATGGTCGAGCAGGGCGGCCTCCACCTCGCCGGGCTCGATCCGGAACCCGCGGATCTTGACCTGCTCGTCGGCCCGGCCGAGCACCTCCAACAGTCCGTCCGCGTCCCAGCGGGCCCGGTCGCCGGTGCGGTACATCCGCTCCCCCGGCGAGCCGAACGGATCGGCCGGGAAGCGGGCGGCGGTCAGACCCGGCTGGTTCAGATAGCCGCGGGCCACCTGGGCGCCGGCCAGGTACAACTCCCCCGGCAAGCCCGGCGGTACCGGCTGTAGCGCATCGTCGAGCACGTAGGCCCGCAGGTTGCGGCCGGGACGGCCGACGACCGGACGGTCGGGGTGGTCGGGGCGGTCCGCACACAGTCCGTAGAAGGCGTCGACGGTGCACTCGGTGGGCCCGTAGACGTTGTAGGCGGCCACACCGAGGTCGCGCTGCGCGGCGCACAACTCCCGCCAGACGTCGCCGGGGACTGCCTCGCCGCCCACCATCAGCAGCCGTGGACGGTGGCGGTCCGGCGCGAGTAGCCCGGCGGCGAGGAGTTCGCGCAGATAGGACGGGGTGACGTTGACCACGTCCAGGCGGCGCTCGGCGATCAGGGCACAGAACGCCTCCGGGTCCAGGCGGACGTCCTCGTCGATGAGGTGGACCTCCTGGCCCAGCGCCAGCAGCAGCGGCCCCTCCCAGCTGGTGTCGAAGGAGAACGCGGCGCTGAGCGCCATGCGCAGCCACCCGCCGGCCGGGTGTGACGAGTGTGGTGCGAACAGCCCGGCTCCGTGGTCCCGGCAGAGGTTGACCAACTGGCGGTGCTCCACCGCGACGCCCTTGGGCCGTCCCGTCGAGCCGGAGGTGTAGATGATGTACGCAGTGTGCTGCGGCAGCAGCGGACGCGTCCGATCGGCATCGGTGAGGTCGCCGGCGGGCAGCCGGTCCCACGGCACCTCGCGCAGGTCGTCAAGCGTCAGCAGCAGCTTCGGCCGGGCGTCGGCCATCAGGAGGCCGGCCCGTTCCGCCGGCAGTTCGGGATCCAGGCAGAGCACAGTGGCGCCCGCCTTGAGCACCGCGAACAGGGCCACCACGGCGTCGGAGACGCGGGGCAGCCGGATCGCCACCACGTCCTCCGGCCCGGCGCCTCCCGCAACGAGGTGCCGGGCGAGCCGGTTGGCGCGCTCGTTCAGGGCGGCGAAGTCCAAGGTGGCGTCCCGGGCCACCAGCGCGGTGGTGTGCGGGGTCCGGGCTGCTTGTTCCTCGAACAGGGCGGTGAAGACGGTGTCCGGCGCCGGCAGTGACTCGCCCAGCCCCGACCGGAGCGCCTGGCGCCGTTCGTCGGCGGTGGTCAGCGGCAAAGCGCCGACGGCGCGCGCCGGGTCCGCTGCCACGGCCTCCAGCAGGGTCCGTAGACAGGCGGTCAGCCGCTCGGCGGTCGCCTCGTCGAACAGACCGGTGCTGTACTCCAGGTAGCCGGTCAGGCCGCCTTCGTCCTCGACGAAGTCGAAGGAGAGGTCGAAGGTGGCGTTGTGGATGGGCGGGGTCACCGGCGCCACCCGCAGACCCGGCAGCCGCGGCACTTCGGCGCCCAGGTTGTGCAGGGCCACCATGACCTGGAACAGCGGGGTGCGGCTGGTGTCCCGCTCGGGCTGGACGGCGTCCACCACCTGCTCGAAGGGCACCTCCTGGTGGGAAAGCGCGGTCAGGAAGGTCTCGCGCGTCGCGGCCAGCAGATCGCGGAACGGCAGGTCCGGGCGCACGCTGCCGCGCAGGACCAGGGTGTTGACGAACATGCCCACCACGTCGTGGAGCTCGGGCCGCTCCCGGCCGGCGGTCACGGTGCCCACGGCGATGTCCTGCTCGCCGGACCAGCGGGACAGCAGCACCTGGCACGCGGTCAGCAGTGTCACGAACAGGGTGGCGTCGGCCTCCCTGCCGCGCTCGCGCAGCCGTCCGGTGAGCGCGGCGGGAAGGGTGAAGGTGGCCAGCGCGCCCTCGCGGGTGCGGACGGCGGGACGGGGCCGGTCGGTGGGCAGTTCCAGCGGGGGAACGCCGTCCAGCGACTCGCGCCAGTAGGCGAGGTCGGCTTCGGCGCGGTCGGTGCGGGCGCGCTGCCAGGCGGCGTAGTCGGTGTAGCGCACGGGGAGCGCGGGCAGGTCGGGGCGGCGGCTCTCGCAGGCTGCCGCGTACAGCTCCGCCAGGTCCCGGCCGAGGACGCCCATCGACCAGCCGTCGGTGATGATGTGGTGCAGGGCCAGGATGAGCACGTGCTCGTCGGACGCCGAGCGCACCAGCCGGGCCCGGAGCAGCGGCCCGGCGGCCAGGTCGAACGGGATGGCGGCCAGGCGTTCCAGCAGGGCGTCGAGGGCTGCCGGGGGTTCCCCGGCGAGGTCGTCCACGGCCAGTTCGACCGGCTGTGGCTGGTGTACGACCTGACGCGGATGGCCGTCGTGCTCGCTGAAGGTGGTGCGCAACGCCTCGTGCCGTTCCACCAGGCCGTCCAGGGCGGTGCGCAGGGCGGGCTCGTCCAGGCTTCCGCTCAAGCGCAGCACTGACATGGTGGTGTACTCGGTGCTGCCCGGCTCGAAGCGGTCGAGGAACCACAGCCGCTGCTGCGCGTAGGACAGTGGCGGCTCGGTGTTCGGGTCAGTGTTTGTGTTTGTGTCAGTGTCCGGGTCCGGGTCCGCGACCGGGATGGCGTCGGCCGACACCCCCGGCTCGCCGACCGGCTCGCCCAGGGCGGCGGCCAGATCCGCCAGCCTGGCGTGGGTGAACAGCAGCCGCGGCGAGACGTCGGTGCCGAACGCCGCGCGCAGCCGGGAGATGACGCGGATGGCGAGGATGGAATCCCCGCCGAGGGCGAAGAAGTCGTCCTCGATGCCGATCTCGCCGACCTCGCCGGTGTCCAGGACGTCCGCCCAGGCGGCGGCGACCAGCCGTTCGGCCGGGGTGCGCGGCGCCGTGCGCTCGCCGTCGACCGCGAAACCCTCCGGTCCGGGCACCGGCAGCGCGCGCCGGTCGAGTTTGCCGTTGACGGTGAGCGGCAGGGCCGCCATCGGGACGTAGGCGGCGGGCACCATGTACGCGGGCAGCTGCCGCTCCAGATGGGCGCGCAGCTCAGCCGCGGACGGCGGAGCCGAGGAGCTGTTCGCGCCGACGACGTGCGCCACCAGCCGGCGGGTTCCGGAGGCGTCCTGATATACGCCGACTGCGGCGGCGCCCACGCCCGGGTGGGTGTGCAGGGCGGCCTCGATCTCGCCGGGCTCGATGCGGTAGCCGCGGATCTTCACCTGCTGGTCGGCCCGGCCCAGGTATTCCAGGGTGCCGTCAGTCCGTCGGCGGACCCGGTCGCCGGTGCGGTACATGCGGGTACCGGGACGCCCGAACGGGTCGGCGAGGAAGCGGGTGGCGGTCAGGCCCGGCCGGTTCAGGTAGCCGCGGGCCAGGCCCTCCCCGGCCACGTACAACTCGCCCACCGCGCCGGCGGGCAGCGGGACCAGGTCGGTGTCGAGCACGTACAAGCGCAGATCGGGGATGCCGGTGCCGATCGGTCCGGGACCGCCGGCGCGCGCCGTGGCGCTTTCCAGCCGGGCGTGGGTGACGTGCACGGTCGTCTCGGTGATGCCGTACATGTTCACCAGGCGCGGCGCGGTGTCCGGGTGGCGGTCGTACCAGTCGGCGAGCCGCGTCACGTCCAGCGCCTCGCCGCCGAAGACCAGCGTGCGCAGGGCCAGCCGGTCGCCGAGCTCCGGGTGTTCGGCGTCCGCGCGCACCAGCGGGTAGAACGCCGACGGGGTCTGATTCAGGACGGTGACCTGCTCGTCGGCGAGCAGTCGCAGGAAGTCCTCCGGGGAGCGGGCGGTGTCGTCGGGCACGACGACGAGCCGCCCGCCGTGCAGCAGCGGGCCCCACAGCTCCCAGACCGAGAAGTCGAAGGTGTAGGAGTGGAACAGGGTCCAGACATCCTCGGCGCCGAAACCGAACCACTGCTCGGTCTGCTCGAAGAGCCGCACCACGTTGGCGTGCGGGATCACGACGCCCTTAGGGAGTCCGGTGGAGCCGGAGGTGAAGATGGCGTAGGCGGGGGTGTCGGGCAGCGGGCGGTGGGCCGGGGCGAGCGCGGTGGCCGAGCGCCGCGCGAGGTCGGCGCGGACTTCGCGGTCGCCGAGCGACAGGACGGGCACGCCGGTCGCCGCGTTGGCCGTGGCGTCGTCGGTGAGCGTCACCAGTGCGACCGGCTCGGCGTCTTGCAGCAGCTGCTCCAGGCGTTCGGCGGGCAGCGCGGGGTCGATGGGCAGATAGGCGGCGCCGGTCTTGAGCACGGCGAGGACCGCCACCACCAGATCGACCGAGCGGGGCAGCGCCAGGGCCACGAACCGTTCGGGGCGGGCGCCGAGTTCGGCCAGGCGGTGCGCGAGTCGGTTGGCGCGCGCGTCCAGCGTGGCGTAGTCGATGCGCTCGTCGCCGTAGCTGACCGCCTCGGCGTGCGGAGTGCGGGCAACCTGCGCTTCGAAGAGGTCGACCAGGCTCTGGCCGGGCCTGCCGTGCGCGTCGCCGTTGACGTCGGCCAGCATCCGCCGCCGTTCCTCGGCGGTCGTCCACGCCAAGTCGCGCAGCGGGCGGTCCAGATCTCGGGCCAGCTCGGTGAACAGCAGGCAGAGGCGGTCGGCTAGGGTGCGCACGGTCGCGGCGTCGAACAGCTCCGGATCGTAGGCGAGGTCGAAGCCGAACCGCTCCTGCTGGTAGGCCCGCAGCACCAGCGCGAAGTTGGTGGCGTCGCGGGAGGAGACCTCGGCCAGGCGCACCCCGGAGTCGGCCGTGGCCTGGTCGAAGGGGTAGTTCTCGAAGGCCACCATGCTGTCGAACAGCGCGCTGCCGGAGGGCACCTCGGCCATGGCGGTCAGCTCGGCCAGCGAGACCGAGGCGAAGCGCCGCGCCTCGGCCTGCGCCTGTTGCAGGTCCCTGAGCCAGGCGGCGGCGGTGCGGTCACTGTCCAGCCGGACGCGGGTGGGCAGGGTGTTGATGAACATGCCGATCATCGACTCGGCGCCGGGCAGGTCGTCGGGACGTCCGGAGACGGTGGTCCCGAACAGCACGTCCGGTTCGCCGCTGTAGCGGGACAGCAGCAGCGCCCAGGCGCCCTGGACCAGGGTGCCCAGGGTCAGCCCGGCCTGCCGGGCGGTGCGGGCCAGCAGCCGCGACTCCTCCTCGGACAGCCCGGCGGCGTGCACGGCCGCCGAACGGTTTCGGTGGACCCCGTGCGCGAAGCGGTCGGCGGGCAGCGGCGTGGCGTCGGCGAAGCCGTCCAGGACGCCGCGCCAGTGATCGCGGGCGGCCTCGATGTCCTGCTCGGCGAGCCAGCGCACGTATTCACCGAAGGGCCTGCGCAGCTCCGGGCGCGCCTGCGCGCCGGTGGTGAGCGCCGTGTACTCCTGGAAGACGTCGGTGAGTACCTGGGCCAGGCTCCAGCCGTCCAGGATCAGGTGGTGGGAGGTCCACAGCAGGTGCAGGCGGGCTTCGGGGAGCTGGATCAGGGTGAGCCGCATCAGGGGCGCGGTCCCGGTGTCCAGGCCCAGCGCGAGGTCCTCGGCGTGCAGCCGGTCCAGCTGGTCGGCGCGTTCGGCCGGGCTCGCCGCGCGCAGGTCGATGTGGGTCACCGGGACCCGGACGGAGCGGTGCACGACCTGAAGCGGCACGGGGACGCCCTCCCACACCACCGACGTGCGCAGGGCGGGCGTGCGGTCGGCCACCCGCTGCCAGGCGGCGGCGAAGGCGTGCGGGTCGGCGACGCCGTCCAGGAGCAGCGCGGCCTGGTCGACGTACACGTCGTCCGGACCGCCGACCAGGCGGTGGAAGAGCATGCCCGCCTGGAGCGGGGTGAGCGGCAGCAGGTCGTCCACGTCCCGCCCGTCGCCGGCCACCCGGTCCACACCGGCCTGGTCCAAGCGGGCCAACGGGAAGTCGGACGGGGTGCGTCCGCCGGCGCCGGGGCGGTCGCAGTGTTCGACGATGGCGGCCAACGCGCCGGACATGGCGTCCGCCAAGCCCTGGACGGTCTGCGCCTCGTGCACCTGGTCGCTGTAGTGCCAGGTGATCTCCAACTCGCCCTCGGCCACCACGGCGGAGACGTCGAGGAGGTGGTCCAGCGGCGCATCGGGGGCGATGTCCCGGCCCAGGGTCTGGCCGACGGGGGCGAAGTCCCCGTCCTGCGAGGCCGACCACTGCCCGTGGTAGTTGAAGGACACCTGGGGCAGCGGCACGTCACGCAGAGCCCGGGCGGACGGCTCGGGCGAGCCGAGGCGGGCCAGCGCCTCGTAGCTCAGCCCGCGCCGGGGCACGGCCCGCAGCCGCTCCTTGGTCTCCTTCAAGGTGGCGGCCCAGTCTGGCGCATTGGCCGGGCCCGCCGGGGCCAGGGTGACAGGGTACTGACTGGTGAACCAGCCGACGGTGCGGGACAGGTCGATCTCCCCGCCGGCCGGGCCGCCGAGGTCCTCGCGGCCGTGGCCCTCCAGGACGACACTCACCGCTTCGCTGCCGACCCAGTCGGCGAGCGCCCGGCCCAGCGCACTGAGCAGCACGTCGCCGACCTGGGTGTGGTAGACCCCTGGGACCCGGCGCAGCAACGCCTCGGTGGTGGCCCGGTCCAGCCGGGTCTGGACGGTGCGCACGGAGCCGGCGAGCGGGACGCCTGGGCGGTCGACGGGCAGCGGGGTTCGCGGGGTCTGGGCTTCGGCGGTCCAGTAGGGCAGGTCGGCGTCGAGATCGCCGGCGCGCACCCGCTCGGAGAGGTGGCGGGCCCAGTCGGTGAACGCGGTGTGCTCCGGCTCGCCCGATGCGGTGTGGCGGTAGGCCGAGGCCAGGTCGGCCAGGAGCACGCGCCAGGAGACGCTGTCCACGGCCAGGTGGTGGGCGGTGAGGAAGAGCTGAGGGCGGGCTTCGCCGACCGGGAGCGCTGCACTGGCCGGGAGCTCTTCACCGGCTGAGAGCGCTTCACTGGTTGGAAGAAGGAGAGCCGCGCGCAGCAGTACTCCGGTCGCCGGGTCGAGAGCCGCGCGAGCGGCATCAGCCCCCTGAAGCCGCTCGGTTTCGGCGTCAGCAGTATCGGCAGGCAGGTCGTGGCGCGTCAGCAATCCATTGATCGGCCCGGCAACCGGCTCCTGCCGCCAACCGTCCGCCGTGCGCGCGAACCGGGTGCGCAGCGCCGGATGCGCCGCCACCACCGCTTGCAGCGCCTGCTCCAGCGCCGCCTCGTCGAGGTCGCGCGGCAGATCGAGCAGCATCGACATGCTGAAGTGGCGCAGCGGGCCGTGCGTGGCGAAGAACCACTCCTGGACCGGGGTCAGCGGCGCGGGACCGGTGTCGTGCTGGAGCGGTGTCGCGGTCGGGGCGGTGGGGCGGTGCTCGACTGCGGCGGCGAGGTCGGCGACGGTCTGATGCCGGAACACGTCGGCCGAGCTGAGGCGCAGGCCCGCGGCCCGGGCTCGGGAGACGGCCTGGATGCTCAGGATCGAGTCGCCGCCCAGCTCGAAGAAGTTGTCCGTGACGCCCACCCGGCTCACGCCGAGCACGTCGGCCCAGATGCCCGCCAGGATCTCCTCCTGCGGCGTGCGGGGGGCGACGAATTCGCGCTGCCCGCCCTCCGCCTCGACGTCGGGCGCGGGCAGGGCGCGGCGGTCGAGCTTGCCGCTGGTGGTGAGTGGCAGTGCGGCGAGCGCGGTGAATGAGGACGGCACCATGTGGTCCGGCAGCACGCGCCGCAGCGCCGCCCGAAGCTCGGCCGAGGGCGGCACGGCGCCGCCGCCGCCGCTGCTACTCCCGCTGCCACCAGCACCTCCATCGGCACCGGCGGGCACCACATAAGCCGCAAGCCGCGCCTGCCCATGCGCGTCGGGGACGGCCACGACCGCCGCCGCGCCGACCTCCGGCAGGTCCAGCAACGCCGCCTCGACCTCGCCCGGTTCGATGCGGTGACCACGAACCTTGACCTGGTCGTCGGCGCGCCCCAGGTAGTCCAGGCGGCCGTCGGCGGTCCAGCGGGCCAGGTCGCCCGTGCGGTACATCCGGGTTCCGGGCGCCCCGAACGGATCGGCCGTGAAGCGCGCGGCGGTCAGGCCGGGACGGCCGGCGTAGCCGCGGGCGACCTGTTCTCCAGCCAGGTACAGCTCGCCGCCGACGCCGGGTGGCACCGGCCGGTACCGGGCGTCCAGGACGTAGGCCCGGACATTGGGCAGCGGCGGGCCCAGCAGCGGACGATCGGCGTCCGCGACGCGGCAGGACAGCGCGTCGACGGTGCACTCGGTGGGGCCGTAGAAGTTGTAGACGGCCACCTCGGGGTGTCCAGCGAGCTCGCGCCACAAGCCGGCGCCGACCGCCTCGCCGCCGAGCATCAGGACCCGGGGACGGTGCCGCGCATCGGTGAGCAGCCCGGCGGGCAGCAGCTGACCGAGGTAGGAGGGGGTCACGTCGAGGAAGTCGACGCGATGCCGGACCACGTACTCGACCAGGGCGGCCGGGTCCATCCGGGTCGCCTCGTCCACCAGGTGCAGCGGGTGGCCGTCGGCCATCAGCAGCACGCCCTCCAGCGAGGTGTCGAAGGAGAAGGACGCGGTCAGCGCGACCCGAAGCGGCCCGCCACCGGCGTCGGCGACGAAGCCCGCCCGGTGGGTGGCCAGCAGGTGGGTCGCCGAGCGATGCGACACCGCGACGCCCTTGGGGCGGCCGGTGGAGCCGGAGGTGTAGATGACGTAGGCGATGTTCGCCGGGTCCAGTGGCGCAAGCCGGTCGGCGTCGGTGGGGTCAGTGTCGGCGGGATCGATGCCAGGGCTATCGGCCGGGATCGCACCCAACACCGTCTCGTCCAGGACCAGCGCCGGCTGAGCATCGTCCAGCAGGTACCGGACCCGCTCGTCCGGCAGCCCGGGGTCCAGCGGCAGGTAACCGGCACCGGACTTCCAGACGGCCAGGATCGCCACGATCATGTCGGCGGTGCGCGGCAGCCGCAGCGCGACCAGCCGTTCGGGACCGGCGCCCAGGGCGATCAGGTAGTGGGCGAGCCGGTTGGCGCGGGTGTTGAGCGTCGCGTAGTCCAGCCGCTCCTCTCCTGCGACCAGGGCCAGAGCGTCCGGGGTCAAGGCGACCCGGCGTTGGAAGGCTTCCGGATAGGTGATGTCTTCGACGGGAAGCACGCGGGCGTTCCAGTCCTGCGTCACTTGGCGGGTCTGCGCGTCAGAGAGCAGATTCAGCGTGCCCAGCGGCCGATCCGGCTCGGCGGCGGCGCCGTCCAGCAGATGCAGCAGCTGCTCGGCCATCCGCTCCGCGGTGGATCCGTCGAACAGATCGCTGCGGTATTCCAGCAGTCCTGTCAGTCCGTCCCCGTCGGGCACGAACTCCACGCTCAGGTCGAAGGTGGCAGTCTGCCTGGGGATGTCGACCGGGGAGACTCGCAGCCCGTGCGGGGCGGTGGCGCCCGGCGGGGAGGGATGCAGCAGGACCATGACATCGAACAGCGGGTTGCGGCCAGCCTCGCGCGGCGCGCCCACCGCCTCCACCAAGCGCTCGAAAGGTGTGTCGCCGTACGCGAAGGAGTCGTTGACGGTGGCTGTGGCGGCGGCCAGCAGATCGTGGAATGAGCCCGACGGCTCCACCGGCGTGCGCAGCACCACCGTGTTGACGAAGCAGCCGACTGCCCGTTCCAGATCGGTCCGGGACCGCCCCGGCGTCAGCGAGCCGACGGTCACGTCGTCCTGTCCGGACCAGCGGGCCAGCAGCGCCTGGGTGGCGGCGACCAGCACGGTGTAGAGCGTGGTGTGCCGCTCGGTGGCCAGCGCGCGCAGCCGGGCCGTCAGCTGTGCGGGGACGGAGAAGGCGTGGACCGCCCCCGGCCCGGCCTCCTCGCCGCGCCGCGGGTGGTCCACCGGCAGTTCCGGGGCCACCGCGCCGGCCAACTGGTCCTTCCAGTAGGCGAGTTGCTTCTCCGCCCGGGCGCCTGAGAGCTGCGCACGCTGCCACGCCGCGAAATCCGGGTACTGCGTCGCCACCGGCGGCAGGTCCGGAGCGGCGCCCAGGGCCAAGGCGTCGTAGGCGGTGCACAGCTCATCGAGCACCACACCCATCGACCAGCCGTCGGTGACGATGTGGTGCGCGGTCAGCAGCAAGGCGTGCGAGGTGTCCGACTCCCGCACCAGCAGGGCCCGCAGCGGTGGTCCCTGGCGCAGGTCGAAGGGGCGCGAGTACTCCGCCAGCAAAACTGTCTCAACGTCTTGTGATGCGGCTAGGTCGCGGACCGGCATCGGCACCGGCCCGGCCGGCCGCACGAGCTGCGCCAGCCGGCCGTCGGTCTCCTCGAACGTGGTCCGCAGCGCCTCGTGGCGTCCCACGACCGCGGTCAGGGCCTCGGCTAGCGCCCGGCGGTCCAGCGTCCCGGTGAACCGCACCGCCACAGCGCTGTTGTAGCGGGAGTCCCCGGGCCGCAACTGGTCCAGGAACCACAGTCGCTGCTGGACGAAAGACAGCGGCAGCGGGCCCGAGCGGTCGGCGCGGGGGATGGGCCGGCCGGCGGCGGCCGCCGCGCCGCCGGACCGTCCGGCCAGCCGGCGGCGCAGCGCCTCTTGCAGGTCGGCGGGCAGGGCGGCGGCGCGGTCTTGCTCGGATGCCGTCATGGTCGTCGGATCCTCACCGTTCGTCATCGTCGGGACCGCCGTACGCGGCTGCTTCTAGTTCGCTCAGCACCTGTTCCTGCACCTGTGCCGCCAGGGCGGCGACGGTGCGGCCGACCATGACGTCCCGGGGCGTCAGCGCTACATCGAAGGCGTCATTGGCGCGGGAGGCGATCAGCAGGGCCCGCATGGAGTCCCCGCCCAGCAGGAAGTAGTCGTCCTCGACCCCGACGGACGTCTCAAGACTCAGCGCCCAGATCTCCGCCAGCACCTCCTCGGTCGGCGTACGCGGTGCGACCTGGCCGACGGCCTCCTGCTCTTCCTCGGGTGGTGGTGCGGGCAGGGCTGCCCGGTCGGTCTTGCCGTTCTCCGTGAGCGGGAAGCGGTCCAGCACCGCGAACGCCGAGGGGATCATGTATCCCGGCAGCGAGCGGGCGAGCAGCGCGCGCAGCTCGACGCCGGTCGGAACCCCGGCGCCGGGATCCGGGTCGGCGAGCAGGTGCGCGACCAGGCGCGGCCGCCCCGGCTCGTCCTCCCGCACACTCACCACGGCGTCCAGCACGGCCGGGTGCCGCACCAGCGCCGCCTCGACCTCGCCCGCCTCGATCCGGTGGCCGCGCAGCTTGAGCTGGTGGTCGGTGCGGCCCAGGTAGTACAGCTCACCGTCGCGGTCGCGCCGCACCAGATCGCCGGTGCGGTACATCCGGGTTCCGGGCGGGCCGAACGGGTCGGCGAGGAAGCGGGTCGCGGTCAGCCCGGGACGGCCCAGGTAGCCGCGGGCCAGGGCCGGTCCGCTCAGCCACAGCTCACCCGGCACGCCGCCGGGGACCGGCCGGAGCCGGGCGTCCAGGACGTAGACGCCGGTGCCGGGCAGCGCGCGACCGATCGGCGGTGCGGAGCCGTCCGGTTTTAGCGGCGCGGACCAGGTGGCGACCACGGTGGCCTCGGTGGGCCCGTAGGAGTTGACCATCCGGTGGTGCGGAGCCCAGCGGGCGACCAGGTCGGGGCCGCAGGCCTCGGCACCGACGATCAGGGTCTTCATATCGGGCAGGCTGCCGGGGGTATCAGAGGGCAGAGTCGACAGCGCGGCCGGGGGAAGCAGGGTGTGCGTGATCCGCTCCTCCCGGAGCACCCGGGCCAGCTCGGCGCCGAGCAGCGGGCCGGGGGCGGGCACCACCAAGCGGGCGCCGTACGGCAAGGACATGCACAGCTCCAGTACCGAGGCGTCGAAACTCGGCGTGGCAAAGGCCAGCACCCGGTCACCCGGCGCCACCTGGTAGTGCTCGGCCTCGGCCGCGGCGAACCCGGCGAGGCCGCGGTGGGTGACGACGACGCCCTTCGGGACGCCGGTGGAGCCGGAGGTGTAGATGACGTAGGCCGGGTCGTCCAGGTCCAGCGGGCGGATCCGGTCGGTATCAGTGGGCCGATCGGTGTTGGTAGGCCGGGCGGTATCAGTGGGCCGGTCAGTATCAGTGGGCCTATCGATGCCGGTAGGCCGCTCGCCGCGGACGCCGTCGAAGGGCGCGGCCAGCAGGTCGGCGACCTCCTTGGCGTCGAGGGTGAGCACGGGAGCTGCGTCCCCCAGCATCATCTCGACCCGCTCGTCCGGATAGCCGGGATCGACCGGCAGGAACGCGGCGCCGGCCTTCGTGACCGCCAGCTCGGCCAGCACCATGTCCGGCGAGCGCGGCAGCAGCAGGGCGACGACGTCGCCGGGCCCCGCACCGCGCGCGATGAGCCGGTGCGCCAGCCGGTTGGCGAGCGCCTCGACCTCGGCGAACGTCAGCTCCCTGCCGGCGGCGCTCAGTGCCGGCGCGGTCGGGTCCCGGTCCACGGCGGCCTCGACGAGCGCGGGCAGCGTGGCCGGGGTCACCGGATCCAGCGGCGGGCGGGCCGGGCCTCGCAGCAGCTGCTCTCGCTCGGCGGGCGGCAGCACGTCGATGTCGTCCAGCCGGACGGCGCCGTCGGAGGCGGCCAGGGCCGACAGTGTGTGCAGCAGCTGGCCGGCCATCGAGGCGGCCGTGCCCGGATCGAACCACCTCGGGTCGTAGCCGAGTTCCACGCTGAGCCGCTCGCCGGGTGAGACGACGACGGTGACCGGATAGTTGGTCGCCTCCCTGGCGTCCAGCTCCCGGATCAGCAGGCCGTGCGCCCCGGCCGTGGCGTCGCCGACCGGGTAGTTCTCGAAGACGACCAGGCTGTCGAACATCGGCGTCCCGGGCGGCAGACCGCCCAGCCGGTGCAGCTCGGACAGCGGCACGTGGTCGAAGCGGCGGTCCTCGGCCTGGGCCTTCTGCACGGAGCGCAGCCAGGTGCCGCAGTCCGCGCCGCCGTCGACGCGGACCCGGGCGGGCAGCGTGGTGATGAACAGGCCGACGATGCTGTCGGCGCCGGGCAGGTCCACCGGACGCCCGGAGACCGTGGTGCCGAAGTACACCTGTTCCTGTCCGCTCCAGCGCGACAACAGCAGCGCCCAGGCGCCCTGTATCAGGGAATTGAGCGTGACGTGGTGCCGCCGGGCGAACTCCTGGAGCCGACCGGTCCGCACCTCGTCGAGCCGCTGCGACAGCCAGGTCTCGGAGCGCGCGGTCGTGTCCGGGGCGGGCCGGTGGTCGTACGGCAGCTCGGTGGGCGCGGTGAGGTCTGCCAGGACCCCGCGCCAGTGCTCTGCCGCTCCCGCCGTGTCGAGGGACGCGAGCCAGGAGGCGTAGTCCGCGAAGGGCCGGCGCTCGGGCAGGTTCGGCTCCTCGCCGCGGGCGAGCGCGGCATGCGCGGCCAGGACGTCGGCGAGGACGTGGAAGACGCTCCAGCCGTCCAGCAGGACGTGGTGGAAGGTCCACACCACCCGCACCGCGTCCGGTCCGAGCCGGACCAGGGCGAGCCGCATCAACGGAGCCTGATCCAGGGCCAGCGCGGGAGTCCGCTGTTCGGTGAGGAGGCGTTCCAGCTCCGCGGCGATCTGCTGTGCCGACAGGGCGCTCCAGTCACGCTCGGTGACCGGCAGCCTCACGTCCCGGTGCACCACCTGCACCGGGACCGGCATGCCGTGCAGGGCCACAGCGGTTCTCAGCACGGGGGTGCGATCGACCACGTGCTGCCAGGCGGCGGCCAGCTGCCCGAGGTCGCGGGCGCCGTCGAGGACGAAGGTGAGCTGCTCGGTGTAGAGGCCGTGTTCGGCCTCGTCCAAGCCGTGCACGACCATGCCGGTCTGCGTGGGTGTCAGCGGATAGACGTCCGCCACGCCGGCTCCGGTACCGACCAGCCGGTCCACAGCCGCCTGGTCCAGCGGCGCCAGCGGGAAGTCGGAGGGGGTGCGGCCGCCCGCGCCGGGTTCGGCACAGTGCTCGATGATCGTCCGCAGCTCGTCCGCCAACTCGGCCGCGAGCCGGGCGACGGTGTCGCGCTGGTGGACCTGTGAGGAGTACGACCAGGTGAACCCCAGCCGCCCAGCGCTGACCGTTCCGAGAACGTCGAGCAGGAACGGTCGGCTGCCCGCGCGGTCCATGCCGCCGGTCAGCGGGCCTTGCGGGGCGTGCAGCAGTCCGCCCGAGGTGCCGCGTCTGTCCTGCCGCCCCAGGTAGTTGAAGCTGATCTGCGGCAGATCGGGCAGATCCGGCAGATCCGGCTGCGCGCCGGTCTCGCCGGTCGCGCCGGTCGCGGGCCGCAGGTAGCGCAGAGCGCCGTAGCCCAGCCCGCCATGGGGCACCGCCCGCAGGCTCTCCTTGACCGCCTTGAGCGCGGCGCCGGTGTCCGCGCCGCCGGGCACCTCCAGCGCGACGGGGTACATCGCGGTGAACCAGCCGACGGTGCGGGACAGATCGACGCCCTCGAGCAGCTCCTCACGGCCGTGCCCCTCCAACGCCACCGTCACCCGGTCGCGGCCGGTCCAGCGGGCCAGCACGCGGCCCAGCGCGCAGAGCAGGACGTCGTTGATCCGGGTGCGGTAAACCTGCGGCACGTCCTGGAGCAGCGCACGGGTGTCCTCGGCATCCAGGCCGACGGTCAGCGTCTGTTCGCTGGCGGCGGTGTTGGCACCGTCCAGGTCGGCCGGCAGGCGGGCCGGATCGGCGAGACCACACCAGTATTCGAGCTCGTCGTCGAAGCCGCCGGTCCCGGTGCGCGCGGCGAGCCGCCAAGCCCAGGTGCGGAACGAAGTGCTCTTCGATCCGAGGGCGGCCGGCTTTCCGGCGCGCAGGGCCGCATAGGCCGTCTCCAAGTCCTCCAGGATCAGGCGCCAGGACACCGCGTCCACCACCAGGTGGTGCGCGGCCAGCAGCAGGACCGGCCGGCGCGCGCCGCCGAAGCGGCACAGCGCGGCCCGCAGCAGCGGTCCGGCAGCCAGGTCGAACCCGCCGATGAGCTCCTCGGTCAGCTCATCGACATCAGCTTCCTGGTCACTGGTGATCAGGCTCACCGCGCCGTCGGGCGCGGTGCCGTACTGGCGCCACTGCCCGCCGCCGACCGGCTCGTACCGCTGGCGCAGCGCGTCGTGCTGCTCCAGGACCGCGCTGAGCGCGGCGCGCAGCACCGTCTCGTCGGCGTCTTCGGCGAGTTCGAAGGAGACCGCCTGGGCGAACCGGGCGTCGGCGCCGAGAGTCCGGAACATCCAGTGCTGCACCGGGGTCAGCGGTGCCTCGCCGACCACCGCGTCCTGTTCGGCGGAGGCCTGCACGCTCGGGGTTTGCCCGACGGCCTGGGCCGCCTGGGCCAGCTCGGCAAGGGTCTGATGGGTGAACAGGTGCCGGGGGGTGAGGGCCAGACCGGCCCGGCGCGCGGCCGAGACCAGCTGGATGCCCAGGATGGAGTCGCCGCCGAGGGCGAAGTAGTTGTCGTCCGTCCGCACTTCGGGCACGCCGAGCACCTCGGCCCAGATCGCGGCGAGCGTCTTCTCGGCAGCGGTGCCCGGCGCCCGGTCACCGCGCGCGGCGGGGGCGGCCCACACCGGCTCGGGCAGGGCGCGCCGGTCCAGCTTGCCGGTCGCGCCGAGCGGCAGCCGCGCCAGCGGCACCACCAGCGCCGGCACCAGGTGGTCGGGCAGCACCCGCGAGAGGAAGGCACGCCAGTCGGCCGCCTCCGGCAGTTCGGCGTCCGCGCGCGGCACGGCGTAGCCCACCAGGCGCGGATGGCCCTCGTGGGCCACCACCCGGGCCGCGACCGCCGCCACCAGGGGGTGGCGGGCCAGGGCGGCTTCGACCTCGCCGAGTTCGATCCGGAACCCGCGCACCTTCACCTGGTCGTCCGTGCGGCCCAGATAGGCCAGATCGCCGTCGGCCGTCCAGCGCACCAGGTCGCCGGTGCGGTACATGCGCCGGCCGGCCGGGCCGAAGGGGTCGGGAAGGAACCGGGACGCGGTCAGACCGGGGCGCCGCAGATAGCCGCGCGCCACCCCGGTACCGGCCAGGAACAGCTCCCCCGGCGCGCCGACGGGTACCGGACGCAACCGGTCGTCCAGCACGTAGGCCCGGGTGCCGCCGACCGGTCGGCCGATCGGCGGCTCGCGGTCGGGGTCGGCGGGGTCGCAGAGGAAGGCGGTGGCGTAGACGGTGGCCTCGGTGGGCCCGTAGACGTTCAGCACCCGGCAGCCGGGGACCGCCGCGCGCACCTCGCCGACGGCCCGGGCGGGCAGCGCTTCGCCAGCCAGCACCACAGTGTCCGCGCCGACGCGGACGACGTCCTCGGCGAGCAGCCGGCCCAGCGCCGAGGGCACCGCGCTGAGCAGGCCGGCGTGCCAGGGCTCGGCCCGGTCGGCCAGGGCCGGCACGTCGCGCACGACCTCCACACATCCGCCGGACAGCAGGGGCGAGAAGATCTCGAACACTGACACATCGAAGTCCAGCGACGTGGAGGCCACCACGTGGTCCAGTCCGTGACCGGTGAACTCGGCCACGGCCCAGTCGATCAGCGCCAGCACCGAGTTCTGGGCGACCACGACGCCCTTGGGCCGGCCGGTCGAGCCCGAGGTGTGGATGACATAGGCGGGGTGCTCCGGCAACAGAGTGCTGCGGCGCTCGCCGTCGCGGAGGGGCGAAGTATCCGCGGCGGCCAGCTGCTCGGCGCAGGCCGGGTCGTCCAGCACGATCCGGGTGAACACGCCCTCTGGCAGGCGGCCCGCGGTCTGCGCGGTCGTGATCACGGCCTCCGGCCGCACATCCGCGAACAGGAAGGCGATGCGCTCGGCCGGATACCCCGGGTCGACCGGCAGGTAGCCGGCGCCGCTCTTGAGGACCGCGAGCAGCGCCACGATCAGGTCGGCGGTGCGCGGCAGCGCCAGGGCGACGAAGCGCTCAGGGCCCGCGCCGGCTTCGATCAGCAGCCGAGCCAATCGGTTGGCCCGCTCGTCGAGCTCCCGATAGCTGAGGAGTTCGGATCCGGCCCGGACGGCCGGGGCGTCGGGAGTACGTGCGGCCTGGCGGGCGAACACCTCGGGCAGCGTCCGCGCCGGCGCCTCGGCGGCCGTTCCGCCGAACCGGTCGAGCAGCTCGCGTCCCCGATCGGGGTCCAGCAGCGGCAGGTCGGCGAGCCGGCGGTCCAGACCGGTCGCCATCGCGGTCAGCAGCGTCGCCAGGCTCGCCCCGAGCCCTTCGACGGTGGTCGCGTCGAAGGCGGCGGGGTCGTAGTCGAGATTGACCGCCAGGACGTCGCCGGGTACCACCACCACGGTGAGCGGGTAGTTGGTCGGCTCCACGTCGCGCTCGGCTTCGACGGCCAGGCCGTGCCGGGTCGCCGCGTCGGCGTCGAACGGGTAGTTCTCGAAGACCAGGATGCTGTCGAACAACGCGGTGCCGCCGGGCACCTCGCTCCAGGTCTGGAGCTGGGCCAGCGAGACGAACTCGTGGCGCCGGTCCTCCGACTGGACGTTCTGCACGTCGCGCAGCCACTCCCGAACAGGCCGGTCTCCATCGATCCGCACCCGGGTGGGCAGTGTGTTGATGAACAGGCCCACCATCGAGGTCACGCCCGCCAGATCGGCGGGCCGGCCGGACACGATCGTGCCGAACACGATGTCCTCACCGCCGCCGTAGCGGGACAGCAGCAGCGCCCAGGCGCCTTGCAAGACGGTGTTGACGGTCAGCCCCGCAGCCTGCGCCGTCTCCCGCAGCCGCGCCGACACCTCGCCACCGAGGGTCACCTTCACCGACTCCGAGGAGGAGGCACGGTGCGCTTCGGCGGGCCGGTGGTCGCGCGGCAGCTCGGTGGGAGCGGGGAACCCGGCGAGGGCATCGCGCCAGTACCATTCGGCCGAAGCAGTGTCCTGTGCGGCCAGCCAGCGCAGGTAGTCGCCGAACGGCGGCCGCTCAGGCAGTTGCGGCCGACGTCCGGAGGTCAGGGCGGCGTACCGCTCGCAGACCTCGTCGAAGACCTGGGCCGCGCTCCAGCCGTCCAGCATGACGTGGTGGAAGGTCCACACCATCCGCACCCGGGTCGGCGAGAGCCGGATGAGGGCCAGCCGCATCAGCGGCGCCGCGCTCAGGTCGAACCCGGCTCGCCGATCCTCGGCGAGCAGCTCGGCGGTCTGCCGCTCGATCTGCTCGGCCGGCTGCCCGGTCCAGTCGTGCTGGGTCACCGGAATCACAGCCCGCCGCTGCACGACCTGGACCGGCTCGGCGCTGTCCTGCCAGCTCAGCCGGGTGCGCAGGATCGGGTTGGCATCCGCGGCCCGCTGCCACGCCTCGGCCAGCGCCTCGGAGTCGGTGACCCCGGAGAGCACCAGCTGGACCTGGTTGAGATACGTGTCGCCGTCCGGTTCGAGCAAGCCGTGGAAGAGCATGCCCGCCTGCATCGGCGTCAGCGGGTAGACGTCCGCGACGGCGCGGCCGTCCCCGACGATCCGGTCCACGGCGGCCTGGTCCATGCGGGCCAGCGGGAAGTCCGACGGGGTACGACCGCCGGCGTCCGGGAGCCCGCAGTGCTCGACGATGCCCTCCAGGGCGCGCAACATGCCCGCCGCCAGAGCGCTGATGGTCTGTTCGGAGTGCCGTCCGGCGCTGTAGTGCCAGCCGATCTCCAGGCGGTCGTCCTCGACGCGGGCGACCACGTCCAGCAGGTGCGCACGCACCGTGTCGGGGGCCTCCGCGCCGCCGAGGCCGCCGGGGACCGCGCGGACCAGGACGGCGTCGTCTGCCGACCAGTCGAACCGGCCCAGGTAGTTGAAGCTGACGCCGGGGTCCGGCACGTCGGCGAGCTGTTCGTCGCGAGCGAGGTAGCGCAGCGCGCCGTAGCCCAGTCCCCGGTCCGGCACCGCCCGCAGCTGCTCCTTCACAGACTTCAGCGCGGTGCCCCAGTCGCCGTCAGGGACCTGAAGCGCGACGGGGAAGCAGGTGGTGAACCAGCCGAGGGTGCGCGACAGATCGACGTCCTCGAAGAGCTGGTCCTCACGGCCGTGCCCCTCCAGGTCGACCGCGACGGTGTCCCGCCCGGTCCACTCGCCGAGCACCCGGCCCAGGGCGGCCAGCAAGACGTCGTCGATCCGGGTGCGGTAGACGCCGGGAACCTTGCGCAGTAGGTCGTCGGTGCGCGCGCGGTCCAGCCGGACCGTCACGGCGCGGACGTCGGCGGCGGTGTTACCGCCGCCGACGTCCATCGGGAGCGGCGTCGCGCAGTGTTCTGCGACTTGCCGCCAGTGGGCGCGCTGGTCAGCGAACCCACCAGCCTCGGTGTGGGCCCGCAGCCGCCGCGTCCACTCCTGCCCGGAGCTGGTGCGCTCGGGCAGACGGAGCGTCCGGCCGGTCACGGCCTGCCGGTATACGGTCTCCAGGTCTTCCAGCAGTACCCGCCAGGAGACGCCGTCGATCACCAGGTGGTGGACGACCAGCAGGAGCCGGGCGGGCCGACCGGCGCCGGCGGTGAACAGGCGGGCGGCGAGCAGCGGGCCGGTCTCCAGGTCGAACCCGGCGTGCGCGGCTGCTGTCGCCTGGTCCTCGGCCTGCTGCGCCGCAGCAGGGTCCAGACCGCCGAGGTCCTGGACCTCCAGCAGTTCGGGCGCGGTGTCCTGCGCGGGGGCGCAGTACTGCCGCCAGCGACCGTCCTCCCCGGTGACGAACCGGGACCGCAGCGCGTCATGGTGCGCCCACAGCGCCTTCAGAGCGCGGCGCAGAGCCTCCGGATCGACCTCGTCAGGGGTCTGCAAAACGAGGGACTGGTTGAAGAACCCGGCGTGCGGCGGACGCGGATCGAGGAACCACGACTGGATGGGGGTCAGGCCGACCTCCCCGCTCACCGGCTCGGTCCCGACGACGGTCCGGGCGGTGTCGGTGGCGGCGGCCGCCAGCGCGGCGATCGTGGGATGCCGGAACAAGTCGCGGGGGGACAGCGCGAGCCCGGCGGACCGGGCGCGGGAGACGACCTGGATGCTCAGGATCGAGTCGCCGCCCAGCATGAAGAAGTTGTCGTCGGCGCCGACCCGGTCCACACCGAGCAGCTCCGCCCAGATCGCCGCGAGCGCCTGCTCGGTCTCGGTGCCCGGGGCGCGGTAGGCGCTGTCGCCGCCCACCGCCCAGTCCGGGGCGGGCAGCCGTCGGCGGTCGACCTTGCCGTTGGCGGTCAGCGGCACCCGCGGCACGGCGACGAACGCGGCGGGCACCATGTAGTCCGGCAGATCCGCCTCCAGATGGGCCCGGAGGTCGGTGGCCGAGGGCACCTCGGTGCCGTCCGCCGGCACGAGGTGGGCGGCCAGCCGCTTGCGCCCGGCGTCCTGATACAGCGACACGACCGCCTCGGCAATGGCCGGGTGGGCCACCAGCCGCGCCTCGATCTCGGCGGGTTCGACGCGGAACCCGCGGATCTTGATCTGGTCGTCCACCCGGCCCACGAAGTGCAGGTCGCCGTCCTGGCTCCAGCGGACCACGTCACCGGTGCGGTACATCCGGCCGCCGGGCGCCCCGAAGGGGTCGGCGAGGTAGCGCGCGGCGGTCTCGGCGGGACGCCCGGCGTAGCCCCGGGCCAGTCCCGCGCCGGCGATGTACAGCTCCCCGGCGATGCCGGGCGGCTGGGGCTGGAGAGCGTCATCGAGCACGTAGACCCGGGTGTTGTCGAGCGGGCGTCCGATCGGCAGCACGGCCGGCAGCGGGTCGCCGGCGTGGAAGATCCGCCGGGTGGCGAAGGTGGTGGTCTCGGTCGGGCCGTAACCGTCGACCACGGTGAGGCCGGGGCAGGCCGTCAGGACCCGGCCGACCACCGCGCCCGGCACCGCCTCGCCGCCGGTCCACACCTCCCGGGCGCCGCGCAGGCAGCCTGGATCCTCCTGCGCGAGCAGGCGGAACAGGCCCGCGGTCAGCCACAGGAAGCGCACGCCCCGGTCGGCGATGGCGTGGCGGACCCCGGCCGCGTCCAGGTCTTCCGGCGGAGCCAGAACGGCGGTGCCGCCGCGCAGCAGCGGCACCCACACCTCGTAGGTGGCGGCGTCGAACGCGTGCGGGGAGTGCACGAGCACCCGATCGTGGTCGGCGAAGGCCCGGTCCAGCGCGAGCGCGGCCACGTCCCGCTGGCGGACCGCTACGCCCTTGGGGTTGCCGGTCGAGCCGGAGGTGAACATCAGGTACTGGAGGTTGTCGGGATCGATCGCCGGGAACCGGTTCGGGCCGGTCGCCGTCGGCCGGTGCTCGGTGTAGGGGTCGGTATGTAGGTCGGCGTGTGGGTCGGCGTGGAGGTCGGCGTCGGCATCGGCGCCGTCCAGGCGCAGAACCCTGATAGCGGGGTCCAACTCGCGGGCCGTCTGCTCCCAGTCGGCATCGGTGAGCACCAGCTCCGCGCCGGCCTCGGTCAGCATCCTGCGCAGCCGCTCACGGGGCGCGCGGCCGTCCAGCGGCACGTAGACCCCGCCGATCCGGACCAGGGCCAGCTGAGCGACGATCAGCCACACCGAGCGGTCCATCAGCACGCCGACCGAGCGCTCGGCCCGGACGCCGAACCCGACCAGCCGATCGGCCAAGGCGGTGGCCCGGGCGTCGAGCTCCCGGTAGCTGAGCCGCTCGTCGCCGGCTTCCAGCGCCACGGCGTCCGGCGTCCGGCGCACCTGGTCGGCGAACAGCTCGGCGACGCTGCGCTCGGGCAGGTCGGTGGCGGTGTCGTTCCAGGTTTCGAGCACCTGCGCGCGGCGCTCGGCGGTCAGCAGCGGCAGCCGGGCGGGCGGACGCTGCGCGCCGGCGGGCATACCGGCCAGCAGGACACTGAGGTATTCGGCCATCCGCTGCGCCGTACCGGCGTCGAACAGCTCCGGGTCGTAGCTCAGCCGCAGCGCCAGCTCCGAACCGGGATAGGCGACCAGGCTCAACGGATAGTTGGTGGTCTCCACCCCGTCCAGACCGCTCAGGCGCAGACCGTGGGCGGCGGCGAGGTCGTCGTCCACGGGGTAGTTCTCGAAGACGACGATGCTGCCGAACAGCTCGGTCCGCTCGGGCAGATCGGTGAACGTCCGCAGCCGGGTCAGCGGGACGTAGTCGAAACGCCGGTCATCACTCTGGTCCTGCTGCAACCGGCGCAGCCAGTCCAGCAGGGTGCCCTGGGCCGGCACCGCGACGCGGGTGGGCAGCGTCGCGATGAACAGGCCGGTCATCGCCTCGGAACCGTCGAGCTCGGGCGGGCGGCCCGACACGGTGGTGCCGAACACCGCCTCCGGCCGGCCCGCCTGCCGGCTGAGCAGCAGCGCCCAGGCGCCCTGGACCAGGGTGTTGACGGTGAGACCGGCGCTCTTCGCGAAGTCGTCCAGGGCCCGGGTGGTCTCCGCGGGCACGGTCACCCGCACGGCGCGGGTGGACTCCGCGTGGTGGCTCTGGCGCGGCTCGCGGTCCCAGGGCAGCGGCGTGGCCTCGGCCAGCCCGCCGAGGCGGTCGCGCCAGTGCCGTTCGGCCTGCTCCCAGTCGCGCTCGCGCAGCCAGGCCACGTAGTCGCGGAAGGGACGACGCTCCGGCACGGTGTGCGGCGCCGGGGTCGTGGCGCTCGGCCCGAGCCCGGTTCCAGAACCAGAACCAGAACCAAAACCAGACCCAGACCCAGAACCAGACCTAGAACCAGTCTCAGACCTAGCACCAGTCCCAGTCCCAGTCTCAGTCCCAGTCCCAGAACCAGTCCCAGCCCCGGACAGTTCGGCGTGGCGGGCGAAGACGTCCGACAGCACCTGGAACAGGCTCCAGCCGTCCAGGACCAGGTGGTGGAAAGACCACACCACGCGCACTTCGCTGGCGCCGAGCCGGACCAGCGTCAGCCGCTGGAGCGGCGCCTTGGCCAGATCGATGCCGGTGGTGCGGTCCAGGGCCAGCAGGTCTGCCAGCCGGTCGCGGCGATCGTCCGGCGTCAGGTCGCGCCAGTCCAGTCCGGTGACCGGCACCGGGGCGTGCCGCTGGACCACCAGCAGCGGTTCGGGCACGTCCTGCCACAGGACCCGGCCGCGCAGCACCGCGGTGCGGTCGGTCACCTGTTGCCAGGCCGCGGCGAACTTGTCCGGATCGGGCACCCCTTCCAGGACGAAGGTCAGCTGCTGGAAGTAGGCGGCGCCGTCGTGCTGGGACAGGCTGTGGAAGAGCATGCCGGCCTGGGTCGGCGTCAGCGGCAGGACGTCCTCCACGGCAGCCGGGTCGGCGTCCGCGATCCGGTCCACGGCGGCCTGGTCGAGCCGGGCCAAGGGGAAGTCGGACGGGGTGCGTCCGCCGGCGTCCGGCCGTGCCGCGTGCCGGGCCAGGCCCGCCAGGGCGTCGGCGAACCCGGCGGCCAGGGCCTCGACGGTGGCCGCCCGGTACCGCTGGTCGCTGTAGAACCAGGTGAACTCCAGCGCGTCGCCGTCGAGCTGGCCGACTACTTCCAGCGCGTGCGGACGCTCCGCGCGCGGGTCGACGTCCAGTTCCAGCGACCGGAACGTGCCCCGGTACAGGCCGTCCGGATCGTCCGGGAACGCCATCCGCCCCAGGTAGTTGAAGCTGACCTGGGCACTCGGACGCCCCGGGTCCGTCCCCAGCCGGTCCAGGCCGCGCAGGACGTCGTGGCCCAGGCCGTGGCGGGGAACCGCGCGCAGCTGCTCCTTGACCTGCTTGAGGACCGCGTCCCAGTCGGCCCGGGCCGGCACGGCGAGGGCGACGGGGTGCCGGGTGGTGAACCAGCCGACGGTGCGGCTGAGATCGAGGTCTGCGAACAGCTCCTCCCGGCCGTGCCCCTCGACGTCCACCAGCACCTGGTCCTGCCCGCTCCACTGGCACAGCACCCGGCCCAGCGCGGTCAGCAACACGTCGTTGGCCTGGGTGCGGTAGGTGTCGGGCAGGGTGCGCAACAGCAGGGAGGTGTCGGTGGGGCTCAGGCGCACGCTGACCGAGCGAGCCGAAGCGTAGGTGTCGGCACCTTCCAGGTCGGCCGGGATCGGGTCCACGGAGTCCGGTATCGCCCGCGACCAGTACTCCGCCTCCTCGTCGAAGCCGCCGTCGGCGGCGAACGCGCCGAGCCTTTGGGCCCACTGCCGCAGCGGTGAGGACTTGGCCGGCAGCACAGCCGCGCCGCCCTCGCTCTCGCCCTCGCCGCCCTCGCCGCCCTCGCCGTCCGCGCCGTCCTGGCCGTCGCGGCGAGCGCGGTAGGCGCGGTCGAGGTCCTCCAGCAGCACCCGCCAGGAGACCCCGTCCACCACCAGGTGGTGCACAGCCAGGTGCAGCACCGGCGGCCGGTCCGATCCGCGATCGTGCAGTACAGCACGCAGCAGCGGCCCGGATCCCAGATCGAAGGGTCCGAAGTGCGGGGTGTCGGTATCAGGGCCCGCATGGCGGATCAGTGGTATGCGAAGCTGCTGGTCCTCGATACTCCAGCTCACTTGCCCGGCACCGTCTCCTCCGGCCGGGAACACCGAGCGCAGGGCGTCGTGGTGGGCTGCCACGTCGTTCAGCGCGTCCTGGAGCGCCTGCGCGTCCACGTCGTCCGGCAGCTGGAGGGAGAGCGCCTGGGCGAAGTGGCCGGCCCGTCCCGCCGCGCTGTCGAACCACCAGCGCTGAATCGGTGTCAGGGGGCTGTCTCCGACGGCGGCCGGTGCGGTGGCGGCGGCCGGTTGCGCACGGTCGGCGGCGTCCGCGCAGCGGGCCAGGGCGGCGACCGTCTGGTGCTGGTAGACGTCCCGGGAGGTCACCGCCAGGCCCGCCTGCCGGGCCCGGGCCACCACCTGGATGCTGAGGATGGAGTCGCCGCCGAGCTGGAAGAAGTTGTCGTCCGCGCCGACCGGCTCCACCTTCAGGATGTCCGCCAAGATGGCGGCGAGCACGCGCTCGGTGGGAGTGCGGGGCGGGACGTGGCGCACGGTGTGCGCGGCCGGGCCCGGATCGGGGAGCCGGCTCCGATCGAGCTCGCCGTGGGAATCGAGCGGCAGAGCGGGCAACACCACGACAACCGACGGCACCAGATAGCCGGGCAGCGTGAGGCCGAGCTCCCGGCGCACGGCCTCCGGCTCGACAGAGTCCTGCGAAACGGGGACGACATAGCCGACCAGACGCCGGTCGCCGTTGCGCTCGGACACGGCAGCCGCCGCGTCCTCGACGCCCTGGCAGCCAAGAAGCGCCTCCTCGACCTCGCCCAGTTCTATTCGGAACCCCCGGACCCTGGCCTGGTCGTCGAGCCGGCCGACGTACTCCAAGCCACGCTCGGCGCTCCATCGCACCAGATCCCCGGTGCGGTACATGCACTCCCCCGGCACACCGAAGGGGTCTGCGACGAACTGGGCGGCGGTCAAACCGGGCTGCCGCGAGTAGCCGCGCGCCAAGCCGCCGCCCCCGAGGTACAACTCGCCCGCTACGCCCGGAGGCTGCGGGCGCAGCGACCGATCGAGGACATAAGCGCGCGTCGGCGGCACCGGCAGGTCGTCGGCGACCGCCAAGTCGGCGTCGGCCGGATCGGCATCGAGCTCCACACCAGCATCGCCGGCACCGAGCAACCCGGCCAGGCGGTCGACGCGCCGGTTCACTTCCGCGTCGCCGAAATCCCGCGCTCCGGCACCGGACGTCGGCGGGTTCCAGGCGTCGAGCAGCGCGCGCCGCTCGACGTCCGAGACCATGGCCAGCTCGGCGAGCTTGCGTTGCGGGCCGTCAGCCATCTCCTCCAGCAGGCGGGACAAGTGGCCGGACATCCGCTCCACGGTCTGGGCGTCGTAAAGGTCTGTGTTGTACTCGACCGTCAGCACACAGCCGCCCCCGGCGTCCGGCGCGAACTCCAGGACCAGGTCGAAGCGCGCAGCCGGGCGGGGCAGCGGGTGGTCCTGCCACCGCAGACCGCCGGCGTCCGGCAGATCGGCGGCAGCCTGCTGCTGGACGACGAGCGCCTGTACCAACGGGGTGCGGCTGGGATCCCGGGGCGGGGCCAGTTCCTCGACCACCCGATCGAACGGCACCCCGGCGTGTGCGAAGGCGTCCAGCACGGTGGCGCGCATGTCCTCGACGAAGCGGTCGACGGTGGCCGTGGTGTCCACCTCGGCGCGCAGCACGACGGTGTTGGCGAAGAAGCCCACCACCTCTTCCAGCTCCCGGCGCTCCCGTCCGCTGGTGACGGTGCCGAACGCCACGTCGTGCTGGCCGGAATAGCGTTGGAAGAGCAGTGCGGACGCCGCGGCGAACAAGGTGAACACCGTCGTGTCACGTCCGCTGGCGAGGTGCCGCAGCCGGGTCACCAACTCCGCGGGGAGCCGGCGCCGGTGCGCCGCGCCGGCCGTGGTGCGGACCGGCGGCCGGGGACGGTCGGCCGGCAGCTTCAGGTGTTGCAGCCCTGACAAGCAGCGCTTCCAGTAGGCCAGGTCCGCGGCGTCGACGCCGCTGTCCCCCGCGGCAAGCCGCCGCTGTTCCCACACTGCGAAGTCCGGGTACTGCACAGCCGGCGCGGGCAAGCCGTCCGGCTCGCCGCCGACCTCCGCCTGGTAGAGCGCGGCCAGCTCGCGGGTCAGCACGTCCACCGACCAGCCGTCGGTGATGATGTGGTGCTGCCCCACCAACAGCAGGTGCTCCTCGGCGGTGACGCGGACCAGCAGCGCCCGGGAAAGCGGACCGCTCGCCAGGTCGTAGGGGCGGCTCAGCTCCTCGGTGAGCAGCTGTTCGGCGGCCTCGGCGCGGCGTTCGGCGGGCACGTCGGTCAGGTCGGCGGTGCGCAGCGGCAGGACGGCTTCGGCGCAGACCTGCTGCACGCCCCGGCCGTCGATCGTGGTGAACGTCGTGCGCAGCGAGTCGTGGCGCGCGGCGAGCAGCAGCAGGGCCCGGCGCAGGGCTTCGGGGTCCGGTGTGCCGTGCAGCCGCAGGGCGACGCCGGTGTTGTACTCGCTCGCGCCGACGGTGAGGTCGTCCAGGAACCACAGCCGCCGCTGGGCGTTGGACAGCGGAAGCGGCTCCTCGCGCGGGGCGGGCGGGATCGGCTCCGGCCGCGCGGCGGTGTGCCGGGCGTCCAACAGCGGAGCCAGGGCCGCGATGGAACGCGCGGTGAAGACGTCCCGGACGGCCAGCCGATACCCCGTCTCGTCCCGGAGCCGGGCCAGCATCCGCGTGGCCAGGATCGAATCCCCGCCCAGGTCGAAGAAGTCGTCCGTCCTCCCGACCGCGTCCAGGCCCAGGACCTGCGCCCAGATCGCGGCCAGGCGGTGCTCGGCCGGCGTGAGCGGCGCCGCCTCGCCGGCGGCGGCGACGGCCTGCCGGGCCGGAACCGGCAGGGCCCGTACATCGATCTTGTTCGCCGCGGTGAGCGGCATCGCCGCCAGGACGACGACGGCGGAGGGCACCAGGTGGCCCGGCAGCTCGGCGGCGACGGCCGTGCGCAACGCCGCGGGATCCGGCGCGCGCTCGGGGTCCGTGGCCGTCACGTAGCCGACCAGGCGCTCCCGGCCCGGCTCGTCCTCGCGGAGCACGACCACGGCCTCGCCGACTCTGCTCTGTCGGCGCAGTGCCGCCTCGATCTCCCCCGGTTCGATGCGGAAACCGCGGAGCTTCACCTGCCGGTCGAGCCGGCCGAGGAACTCCAGCTCCCCGTCGCTCCCCCAGCGCGCGCGGTCGCCGGTGCGGTAAAGCCGGGCGCCGGGCTTGCCGAAGGGGTCGGGGACGAAGCGCGCGGCGGTCAGCCCGCCGCGGTTCAGGTAGCCGCGGGCGACGCCCTCGCCGCCGATGTACAGCTCGCCGTCGGCGCCCGGGGGCTGCGGCCGCATCGCCGGGTCCAGGACGTGGACGCTGGTGCGCGGCAGCGCGCCGCCGATCGTCGGGGTGCCAGTGCCGGCCGACAACGGCCCGGTCCAGGTGGCGACGATGGTGGCCTCGGTGGGCCCATAGGAGTTGATCATGCGTCGGCCCGGTGCCCAGCGGTCGACGAGAGCGGCGGGGCACGCTTCGGCACCGACGATCAGGGTGCGGAAACGGCGCAGGGTCCCCGCCGCCGAGGCGGGGACGGTGGCCAGGGCGGCCGGCGGGATCAGGGCGTGCGTGATGTGGTGTTCGTCCAGGACGGCGGCGAGTTCCTCGCCCAGCCAGGGCCCGTCCGGCGGCACCACGAGCGTGGCGCCGGCCAGCACGGAGATGAACAGCTCCAGCACGGAGGCGTCGAAGCTGGGGGACGAGAACTGCAACACCCGGTCACCGGGGCGCACCGCGTAGCGCTCGATGGCGGCGGCGGTGAACGCGCCGATCCCGCGGTGGGTGACCGCCACGCCCTTCGGCGTCCCGGTGGAACCCGATGTGTAGATCACATACGCCGTGTGGTCGGCGCCGACCGTCGGACCCGAGGCGCCGGCCCCTTGTGCAGTGCCTGCCCTTTCCGCGGCCTCCGCCGGGGTGGCCCGGTCGGCGGCGTCCATCAGGGCACGGAGACCGGCCGGATCGTCGAGGGTCACCGCGGGCGCCGCGTCGGCCAGCATCATCGCCCGCCGCTCGGCGGGATAAGAGGGGTCCACCGGCAGGAAGGCGGCGCCCGCCTGCGCCACGGCCAACTCCGCCGCTATGAGTTCCATCGAGCGCGGCAGGACGAGCGCCACCGTCTGTTCCGGCCCGGCGCCACGCCGCACCAGGTCGCGGCGCAGCAGGTCGACCCGGGCCGCCAGCTCCCGGTAGGTCCAGGTGCGCCGGCCGTCGGTCAGCGCGAGCGCGTGCGGCGTGCGGGCCACCCAGGCGGCGAAGAGCTCGCCGAGCGTCGGGTGCCCCTGTCCGGGGATGCCGCCGCCGTCCGAGGACCAGGCGCCACCGGCCTGCGGCACGATGGAGGCAGGTAGGGAATGGTCGGCCATGATTGGTGTCCTTCCGGATCGGAGCAAGGCGGCGGCACGTCGGCGGACCCGCGGCAGCGGTTCGGCGGTCGATCCCGGACCCGCTCGGCGCGTGTCCGGGACGCCCTAGGCGGCCGCCGATGGCGGACGGGCTCAGGCGAAGCTGGCGCGGCGCGCTGTACGCCCCGATATCTGCACGCGGTCTATGACCCCGGTGTGCGGGTCGCGGTGGAACCGTCCGCCGGGCTCGCCGCGGCCGGTGGCCGGGTCGACCAGATCGCACGACAGGTCGGAGTAGCAGCGCAGGGGCAGCGGCTGGTCGCCGTCCACGGACAGGGTCGGCGCGCCGCCTGGCTCAAGCGCGATGCGGTAGCGGATGCCGCCGTTGGCATAGGTGCCCGCGCAGTCCGGCGGCGCGACCGGGTCGCCCGCGTTCGAGGGCGTGATCGCGGCGGGCACCGGCACCCCGGCGATGTGCGCTATGTCCTCGGCCAGTTCGCGCCAGAGCGCCGTGGCGGTGCCGGCGTTGCCGGTGAAGGCGACCACCACGCCGCTGTCCGGGTCGACCCGCAGATGGCATGAGGTGCCTTGGGCGTTGCCGTCGTGGCCGCACCACGATCGGTCGTCCTGTTGGAACAGGGCCACCCCCAACCCCCAGCCGTCCGCGAGCGCGCCGGGGTCGGCACAGGGCTCCGCGTGATGCATATGCTTGACGATCGCAGGGGGCAGGAATACGCTCTGGCCAGCTAAGGCACGACCTAGGACGCCGAGGTCGATGGCGCTCGCGAGCAGCGCACCGGCCGGCGCCTCCAACGGGGCCAGATTCTGTCGCACCGGACGTGTCCGGCCCGTCGCGATGTTCAGGCCATGACCGGCGGCGACCGGGCGGGCAGTCGTCATACCGAGGAACGCGGGCGTGATGCCCATGGGTTCGAGAAACAGGGCTTCCATAGCTTCGTACCACGGCATACCGGTCACCGCCTCGACCAGCCGACCGGCGGCGACGAAGCCGGCGTTGGAGTACGAGAAGTCGGTTCCGGGCTCGAACAGCAGATCCCCTGCGGTGCACACGGAGGAGAGGTAGCGGGCCGGGGTGGTCCGGGCGGCCGTGTCGGAATCGGGTCCGGTCGGCAGGCCGCCGGTGTGACTCAGGAGCTGACGGACCGTCACGGCGGGGACGTCCCGGAACTCCGGGAGATACTCGGCGACGGAGTCGTCCAGATCGAGGTCGCCGTCGTCGGCGAGAAGCAGCACGAGTGCGGCCGTGAAGGGTTTGGTCAGCGATCCCAAGGGGACGGCGGTGTCCGCGGTGAACGGTACGCCAGTGGCGACATCGGCCGTACCGGTGTGCACGGCGACCATCTCCGCGCCGGTGTCCACGACCAATTGGGCGCCGGGCACGTTGTGGACGCGGGCGAGGGTGTCGAGTCGGTGCTGGAGTTCTTGGCGCAGCGGATACAGCGTATGCATGCGGTTCATGGCGAAGGCACTCTCGTTGACATGGGATCAGGGGTCTCATGTGCGGGTGGTGTCGGCCGCGGGCGAGCACGGGCGGCGGGCACCGGCGGTCCTACCGTCTGACGACCTCGACCGGGAGTCGGCGCACGCCGAGGATGACTGCCGGGTTCTGGTACGTGACGTCCTCGTAGGAGGGGACCACCAGGGAGCTGAACCGTTCCTGGAGCATGCGCAGCGCGATCCGCGCTTCCAACCGCGCCAGCGGCGCGCCGAAGCAGAAGTGGATCCCGTGCCCGAAGGTCAGGTGGGGATTGGGATTGCGGTTCACGTCGAAGACGTCGGCCGCGGCGAAGCGGGACGGATCGCGGTTGGCGGCCCCGAGGTGGGTCATCACCATGGTGTCCGGCGCCAGCTCGTGACCGCCGAGCACCACCGGCCGGGCGACGCGGCGGCCCAGCTCGGGGAAGGGCGGAAGCCAGCGCAGCACTTCCTCGATGGCGCCGGGAAGCAGGCCGGGATCGGCGCGCAGCGCCGCGTCCGTGCCCGGGTGCCGGTCGAAGGTCACCACGGCGTTGCCGAGCAGCGCGGTCGTGGTGACGTGCCCGGCGACCAGCAGCAGGGCGACGAACCCGACCATCTGCTGGTCCTCCAGGTGGACGCCATCCACCTCCGCCGCGATCAGCTTGCTGGTGAGGTCGTCCCCGGGGTGGGCACGGCGCTCGCGGATGTGCTGGAGCATGTACCCGTTCATCTCGCGGATGGTGGGGGCGATGGCCTCCAGGGCCCGTTCCAGGTCGGCCGCGTCGGGCGCCTCACCGAGTTGGTCGCCGCTGAACAGGACGCTGGCCCACTCCTGGAACAGCGTGTGCTCCTCGGCGGGGATGCCGAGCAGTTCGGCGATGACGATGATCGGCAGCGGGTAGGCCAGCGACTCGACCAGGTCGAACCGGTCGTGGTCGTCGACCTCGGCCAGCAGCCGGGCGCACAGCGCCTCGATCCGCGGCCCGAGCCCGGCCACGACCCGCGGCGTGAAGGCCTGACTCACCAACGTACGGAGTCTGCGATGCTCCGGCGGGTCCATGCCGACGAAGTTGCCCTGCGTGAAGGTATCGAAGTCCTCCTGGGTGGGCGCCAGGGAAGACAGGTCCGAGGAGAAGGTCGCCGGATCGGCCAAGACGACGGCCACGTTCTCGTAGTCCAGAACCTGCCACACACCCAGGCTCTCCTCGTAGCGCACCGGTCCGGCCGCACGCAGGGCGCGCCAACGCTCGGGGATCTCCTCCAACGGCATCGGGGGAACGACCAGTCGATCGGCAGTCACGATTGCTCCTCAGGTCACACTCGGGGGATGACAACGTTCAGGCACGGATAGCGGACCCGCGGCAGAGCGCGGCGAACTGACGCCATGAGCGGTTCCGAGATGGCATGGCGCTCCGCCGAACACAGGGGGGAGACACCACGCTGACTCCGCACCCAGCGTTCGGTCCAGGCCGGGCGGGACGACACCAGCAGCCGATCACGAAGCCCGATGATCGAACGCTGATCAGACGCCTATCAGCTCAGTGGTCCGGGCTTGGGAATCGCGGCACAGGGGTATGCCGCACCACCGCACGCCGAGGGACTGCGGGCCTCTGCAGGCAGCCCGAATCCCACATCCTGGCCCGCACAGCAGACCAGCCCGCCCTGGGGTTCCCCCCAAGCGGTCCGTCCCGCGCAGCCATTGCGCCGGACGTCCGCACCAGGTGCCAGGGACGGCATGATGCCCGAAATCGAGCGCTTCATCACGCCCGACGCGGCACAGTCTTCACGATAGGTCACCCCAAGGCAACCCCTCGGAGTCGAACGTAAAGCAAAGCTCTGATTCGATGCGGTACGCCGCGAACGCGCACGCCGGGGCGCTGTGGGGGCGCCGCGGGGACGGGCGTCGGCGCTGTCGGCGTCTGACTAGCCGAGGTACCGCAAAGCACTGATCTACTCACGCCGATCGGCAGTACACCGAGGCGGTATGGCGAGCCCGAGGGCTCATCGGAGGAATCCGGCCCCGGTCCCGGTCCCACGCCCGGCTCCCGGCGCTCGGGGAGGCGAGAATCACCGGCGATCTACTACCCTGGTTAGTGAATCAGGGGTCTGGGTAGGTGGGTTGGGGCCGACACGCGATGGACCCACGAGCCCCACCTGTTCCAGTGCCACCAGCAGCCCCTTCGGGAAGGGACTTCAGCCAGCCGCCGGGAAATCCGCTCCGCTTCGCATGCAACCAATCCCGGCCGGCTCTTGTCAGTAGCGGCGTGACAACCACTGCTGCGCTCGCAAGACGGAATCCCCATGGCTGAACACACCCCGGACCGGGACTTCATCGAGTTCGTCTCCGGGCGCGTCCTGTGGCTTCGCCGGATCGCGTTCCTGCTGTGCGAGGACTGGCACCACGCCGACGACCTCGCGCAGACCGCGCTGACGAAGCTGTACGCCGTCTGGCCCAAGGCCCGCTCCGCTGACAACCTCGACGCCTACCTGCGCACGATCCTCGTCAACGCGTACATCAACGAGACCCGGCGTCCGCTGTGGAAGCGTCTCGTGACCGCCGACACCGGGGTCCTGCTCGACCTGCCCGAACGCGCGCCCGACAGCGATGCCGCGCTCGATCTGCGCGCCGCGCTCGCCAAGCTTCCGCCCCGGCAGCGTGCGGCGGTGGTCCTGCGGTACTACTGCGACCTCTCGGTCGAGCAGACCGCCGCGGAGTTGAACTGCTCCCCCGGCACGGTGAAGAGCCAGACCGCGCGCGGTTTGGACGCGTTGCGCCGGATCCTTCAGGCCCAGCCGTCCCTGTGACCTGCGCAAGACGTATTTGACCTGCCCAAGACCTGTGCATAAGACCTCTGTACAAGACCCAGAGAAAGCGCGGAATCGCCATGACAGGCATGCCCGAAGACCCCGGCTCCCAGCTGACGGCCCTGACCGAGCTGGCGGCCCCGGACACCACCATCGACCTGTACAAGGCCTGCGACGACGGCTACCGCCTGCGGCTCCGCAGGCGCCGCGCCAACCGGGCGCTGACCGGCACCGCCGCCGTCGGAGTACTCGGCGTCGCGGCCACCGTGCTCACGATCGCCCACTCCCCCGGGCCCGGGACGCACGGCGCCGGCCGGCCGGCGGCCGGTCAGCTGCCCGCCGGTCAGCAGGTGACGCCCGGCGGACAGCAGGTAGCGCCCGGCGGACAAACGTCGCCCCCGACCACGGCGGGCGGCGCACCGCACAGCCCGTCTACGGCGTCGTCCACGCCGGGCCCGGGCATCGCACAGACCGGCGGCGTTCGCGTGCCGGCCAGATTCGGCTGGCTCCCGCAGGCAATGGCCTTCATCGGCGAAGGCCCGTCCGCCGGCACTTACACGGCCGCCGCCGGAACCACTCGGGGCAAGGCGGCGGGCCAACCGAGGGTGTTCCTCGCGGTCGGCGACACCGGACCGGCAGCCACGTCCGCCAAGATCCCCGTCGCCGGACTCGGCACGGCCGCCTACTGGGTCGCGGGGAAAGGCCAGAGCGTCGTCCCCGGCCAGGCGGACCTGATGTGGCATGATCCTTCGGGCAAGTGGCTCACGGTGAGCGGCGACTCCCTGGACCCCGCCACCGCCGCCGCGACCCTGGAACACGTCGCCCGCACCATCGTGGTGGGCCAGGCCCCCCTGCCACTGCCGATCCAGATCAGGGGACTGACACCCTCGGCGCTCGGCGTCAACCAAGTCGTGCTCACCCACCCCGCCCCCGGCCGCACCGGCCCCTCCGACCTGAACATCGGGCTGAACACCGCCAGCGACGGCCTCAACGTGTTCGTCGAGCCGACCGGGACGGCGCAAGGCCCCTGGACCTGGGGCACGTCAGCGTGCAAAGACTCCGACGGCTGGAACATCTGCGTCGTGGCCGACCCCCGCGCCGCCGCCGAGCTGCCCGGCGGGGTCGACGGCCTGCTCGCGCACATTCAAGGACTCGGCACTGATCCCGCTCACTGGAGCGCCGATCTTTTCGCGAACTGAGCGATCGCCTGCGGCGAACGCGTGCCAAGCCCGCGGTCACCGTTGTGCGCACCGGAAGTCGCCGGGGGCAAGGCCGGTCTCCCGGGCGAAGAATTTGCCGAAGTTGGTGGCCTCCGTGAAGCCCAGGGCGTGGGCGATCACCGAGATCGGCTGATCAGTGTGCGCGAGCAAGCGCTGGGCTTGGAGGATCACGCGCGCGTCGACGAGTTGTTTCGCGGTGCGGCCGGTGGCGGCTTGACAGGCGCGGGTCAGGGTTCGCGCGGCATAGCCCAGGCGCGCGGCGTACGTCTCGACGGATCGCGTGGCGGCGAAGGACCGTTCAAGTTCGCGGCGGAACGCGAGGTACGCCTCGGCGATGGGCGCGGGCATGTCGCGGTCGACGGCCGGATCCGACAGGCCCGCTGTAACCGGATCCGACAGGCCCGCCATACGCAGAACGAGGGCACCGAGGAGTTGGCGGAGCAGCGCGCCGGTGAGGTCGAGGCCGGCCGCGGGCGCGATCGGAGCGCCGCGCCACGTCCGATACACGGCGACAAGCTCCTGCACCGCGCGATCGAACGCGCCGAAGCAGTCCGGCGGCAGCGACCACGCGACGGGGCCGAACCCGTCGAGCACCGCGCCCGCCGCCGGCAGGAGTGGCGGCGGCGGGAAGTCGGGGGTGAACAGCAGCAGCACGGCATCGAGGTTCGCCGGCCGGCCGACCGCGTCGTAGGGCAGCCTCTGGACCTGGCCCGGCCGCAGGTGTAGCAGCGTGCCCGGCGCGCACTCGTAGTCGGCGAAATCGACCATCGCGGTGCCCTCGCCGTCGCGCACCAGCATGAGCTGGTGGAAGTCCAGGCGACTCGGCCGGCGCGTGACCGCGCCCCTCAGCCGCGGCTTCAGCTCCTCGAAGGTCAGAACCTCCAGGCCGGCGTGCGAGCCGTCCGGGTTGTCGTAGGCGATGTCGATGATCACGCTGTCCATTTTCGACCATCGCGAGACCGAACCGCACCTCGTCCGCCCGGGGAGACCGAAGGCATCGTGGAGGCAGCGGCAGAACCGCTTCGAGAAGTTTCAAGAAGTCTCTAGAAGTAAGGATCCTTACATCATGTCCACTGGCATCACCGACCCCGCCAAGCTCCCGATCCTGTTCCAGGACACTCTGAACGCCGGTGCCATTGAGGACGTTCTCGCGTTGTTCGCGCCCGGGGCGGGCATGCGCACCGTGGCCGGCGAGATCATCTCCGGCGATGACGCGCTACGCGCGGAGATCAGCGGGACTGTCGCCGCCGGCGGCAGGCTGACCAATGTGCAGCGGCACACACTGCTCGGCGCCGACACGGCGCTGTTGGTCACCGATTGGACCATGGAGATCGACGGCCCGGGAGGCGAGCGGGTTACCGCCACCGGCACCACCGCCAACATCGCACGGCGCGATGCTGACGGGGATTGGCGCTTCACCATGCTCAATCCGCTTGGCACATCACCGGTACAGCTCTAACTAGTGCAGCGCCGCGTCGATCTTTCGGGGGTTGGGTGGGGGGTTTTGGTCACCGGCTTGAGGTGAGTCGGGTACGGAGGCCGGCGGTCGCGTGCGGGGCTTAAAAGCGTTGTGAAAAAACCGCCAGATTTTGGCCGCTGACTTACGCTGTCGGGCGGCGGTAAGCAGGTCCGGCGGCCAAAATCTGGCCGTTTTCTAACAACATGTGTGCTTGCGTTAGTCAGGGTCCCGCACCGCGCGAAGCCCGCGGCCGGGTACGCCGTCACCTCAGCCGGTCCCCGCCTTGCGCCGTAGGGTTGTGAACCTCGCCCTGGGGGCGACCGGCAGCCGGCGACGTGGCCGGCTTGACGCCCGGACTGCCCGTTCTCGGAAGCGGACCACACATGTTGTGACAAAACGGCCTGATTTTGTCCGCCCTGCCGGGCGACCGCCGCGGGCCTCGGGAAGCCGGCGGACGAAATCTGGCGGTTTTTTCACAACGCTTTTAAGCCCCGCACGCGACCGCCGGCCTCACACCCGGCTCACCTCAAGCCGGTGACCAAAGCCCCGCACGCGACCGCCGGCCTCACACCCGGCTCACCTCAAGCCGGTGACCAAAGCCCCGCACGCGACCGCCGGCCTCACACCCGACTCCCGTAAAGCCGGTGACCAAAGCCCCCCACTCAGCCCCCGAAAGATCAATGCGGCGCTGCACTAGAACATCTGGAACGGCCGCCGAAAGACTCGCAAGCTGCCGTCGTAGAGGTCGCCGGTCACGCGGATCGCATGGAGCTCCCGCGCGGAGCCGGATCGGGCGTACCGGTCCGCGACCGTCGCCCCGTGACGGCCGAGGCTGTCGAGGTCGACGTATGTGTCTGGTGATACCAGAAGGCGTATTCGACTGCGGCGAGCGTGGATTTCGATGTGGAGCCCCGTCGCGGGCACCACCGAAGCCCGGAAGTCGAGCGTTGACGTGGCGCGGTTGAGTTCGAGGTCGATTCGGCCGGGAATCTCCCATTCCCCGAACCTGTCGACGGATCCACCGCTGACCGCGAAGCGGAGCGGCCGTCCGTTTGCCTCGGCGGCCACTAGCTCGACGGCTGTCGGCGGCAGGTCGGCCGTGACGGATTCCAGGTCGGCGTAGGTCGCTGCCGTGAAGGCGGCGCCTAGCCGGCGGTCCAGTTCCTCCAGCGAGATGCGGCCGTCGCCGGCTGCGGCGCGCAGTCGTTCGGCGGCCATTTCGCGGTCGTCATGGCTTACCCGCTGCAGGGGATGCCCCGTGGACTCGCTCATTTGGATCCCCTCACTGGTTGCGCCTTTCTTCGGGCCTGGCGGGTGGCGTTGGTCCGCTGCTTCTCAGCATCTCGTGGATGAGCGACTGTTCGTAGCATGATGCTTTCCGATGGGCGCTCGATCAACTCGGGGAGGTTCGGGGCGTGGCTCGGCGTTCAACTGCCGCCGGGGCAGTTGGGCGCGGGTGATTGCCAGTGCATCAGGGTTCTGGTTAGGGTCGGCGTGCCATCGTCGGATCTCTCACCTGGAGCGGCATGTCTTCTGAGGAATCCCTGTGGTGTCGCCGCTACCTGCCTGTGCGGGACGCGCCCGCGCGCCTGGTCTGCCTTCCGCATGCCGGTGGGTCGGCGCCGTTCTTCCGGCCGGTGGCGTTGGGGCTGGGACAGGGTGTGGATGTCGTCGCGGTGCAGTATCCCGGGCGGCAGGAGCGGCGGTCGGAGCCGCCCATCACGGATATGGCGGAGCTCGCTGATCAGCTGACTGATGTGCTGCGGAAGCAGCCGGAGTCGCCGACCACGCTGTTCGGGCACAGTTTGGGCGCGGTGTTGGCGTTCGAGGTGGCTCAGCGGTTGGAAGCCGACGGGCGGCCCGCGGTGCGGATCGTCGCCTCGGGGCGGCGGGGGCCGGCTACGCGTCGGGATGAGCAGATCCACCTGCTCGACGACGACGGGATCCTGGCCGAGCTGCGGAAGATGAACGGCACCGCCTCGATGCTGCTCGACGACGAGGAGCTGATGCGTGCCTCGCTGCCCGCCCTTCGCGCCGACTACACGGCGGTGGAGCGGTACAGCTGCGGGCCCGACGTCTCGGTGAGCTGCCCGATATCGGTGCTGACCGGCGACAGTGACCCGAAGACGACGCTGGATGAGGCGCGGGCCTGGGAGCAGCACACCTCCGGCGGGTTCGAGTTCCATGTCTTCCAGGGCGGACACTTCTTCCTCAGCGAGCGCCCGGCCGAGGTCATGGCGGTGTTGAAGGGGTACTTCGGCCCGGCGCGCGGCTGAGGTGAGCGTCTAGGGCGTGTTTGAGAAGTCGGGCGGGGCGCGACGCCTGATCGTCCGGCGCCTGGCTGCGCCAGACGACCAGCCACAGCCAACCAGGATGAGGCAGGCCGCCCGTCTTGCCATGCTTGCCGCTGAGCCGTCGCGCTCGACCTGCTCATCACCTGCGGGACACTACCCACCCGACTTCTCAAACACGCCCTAGTGCCGCGCCGGGTTCAGTCCAGGTGACGCAGGCCGGGCCACATCGCGGCCCACGACCCGTGCGGCCGGCTGCACACGTAGACCGCGGCGTGCTGGGTCGTCTCCTGGTCGCGGAGCCCGTGCGGCAGGCTGATCGGCGCGACCTCGGTGACCTGCGACCAGAAGCGGCGCAGGAACGCGGCGCTCCACTGGCCCACACACAGCACGGTGTTCGGCGTGCCGGGCGGCGCGGAGAGCGCGTACTGGTTGTGTCCGCTGAACACCGGGCGCCGCAGGCCGTCGGCCGGGCCGAGGATGGTCAGCGCGCCGATCTCGCCGTAGTTGCTGGTGAAGATCGGCGTCCCGGCGGGCAGCTTCGCAGAGGCCTGTTGCACCGTGGCGACGAACGAGGGCCAGCCGTAGGTCTCCATCACCTGCGGGTTGACCGAGCGCAGGTCGGTATCGGCGGCCACCGGGAGGACCGGCAGCCCCACGATCACCGCGAGCAGCCCGGAGCCGGCGACGGCGGCCGGCCACCAGATCCGGCCGCGCGCCGTGGCGGCCGCCTCCACCTGCACCGCCCCGGCCGCGAACAGCGCGGTCAGGGCCGGGGCCGGGTAGTACGGGCGACCGCCGGCGGCGGTGAACACCACCACGGCCACCACCGTGGCGACCAGGACCCAGCGGTGGTCGCGCCCGGCCGACGTCGCGAGCCGGCGCACCCCGAGCACCCAGAGTCCGACGAGCGGGGGCCCGGCCAGTAGCAGCGCCATGGTCGGCAGGTGGGTCAGCGCCCCGGACGCGCCGCCCTCCTGCTCGGCCAGGACCTGGGCCATGTGGAAGTTCGCCCACTGATGCCGGGCGTCCCAGAGCAGATTGGGCACGGCGATCAGCACCGCCAGGGCTCCGGCCAGCCAGGGCCCCGGTCCGCGTAGCGCATCGCGCCGGAACAGGGCCAGGCCCAGGCCGATACCGAGCAGCAGCACGGCGATGGTGTCCTTGGTCTCCAGCCCGATCCCGGCCACCGCGCCGGCGGCCAGATAGGCCCGGACGCTTCCCAGCCGCAGCGCCCGCGCGACCAGCACCAGCACCGCCACCCAGGCCAGTTGGTCCAGCACGGTGGTGCCGAACAGCAGCGACGCGGCCACGAAGACCGGGCTGGCGGCGGTCGCGGCGGCGGCCAGCAGCTGGGCCCGCCGCCGGCCGCCGAACTCGGCCGCCAGGACCGCTGTCAGCAGCACACAGCCGGCCTGCGCCGCGATCGCGACCACTCGCAGCGGCAGGACGCCGCCGGGCAGCGCGGCGGCCAGCCGGGCCAGGACCGGAGCCACCGGGGGCTGGTCGACGTAGCCCCAGGCCGGGCTCCGGCCGCAGAGCACGTAGTAGAACTCGTCGCGGTGCCAGCCGAAGCGGGTCGCCACCGCCAGGTGCACCGCCACGGCGACGACGGCCACCACCGCCACCGCACGCCAGGCCACCGGCGGCCGCCCCGGAACGGTCGCCCACCGGGCCACCGGTTCCACACCCGAATCCGCCATCGTCGCCTCATCCCACGTCCACCAGCCAGTACGGTCATCACGACTTTACGGTCGCGCGGGGACGCAGAACGCTGACGAAAGGGATCATCCACCCCATCCAGTGAATGGGGTGGATGATGAGCGCATACCGGATGATAGTCGGTCAGCTCAGCGCCTCACCCCCGGCGCCGCCGAGGCCCAGCTCGTTGTCGATGAGGTCGAACAGGTCGTCGTCGGTCGCGTCGCCGATCTCCTCGACGCCCGCCGCGACGACACCCGCCGTCGCCTCGGTGTTCGCCGTCCGCAGGCCCTGAACGATCGCCTCCAGGCGCATCAGGACCCGCATCCGCCCCTCGCCTTCCGGCTCCGCCCCGGCCATCACCGCCAGCGCGGCCTCCAGACCGTCCAGCTCGCGCAGCACCGGCGCGTGTCCCGGCTCCTGCTTCACCAGCTTGGAGCGCAGATGCCCGGCCAGCGCCGTCGGCGTCGGATAGTCGAACACCAGCGTCGAGGGCAGCCGGGTCCCGGCGGCGGCGTTGATCCGGTTGCGCAGGTCCACGGCGGTCAGCGAGTCGAAGCCGATCTCGCGGAACGTCTGGTCGGGCCGGACGGCGTCCGCCGAGGCGTAGCCCAGGACCGCCGCGACGTGCGCCTGGACCAGGTCCAGCAGGAACCGGTCCTGCTCGGCCGGCGACATCGCGGCCAGGCGCTGCTCCAGCGAGGCGCCACCGGAGCCACCGGGGCCGGCGGCCGGACCGCCGGTGGCGGCGGCGGTCCGGCGGGCGGCGCCGCCGACCAGGCCCCGCCACAGCACCGGGACCTCCTCGCCCCGGCCGGCGCGCGCCCGGACGCCTTGGACGTCGAGCAGGGCCGGGAGCAGCAGCGGCTCGTCCCGGATCAGCGCCGCGTCCATGAGGGCCAAGCCCTCGTCCGCGGTCATCGCCGCGATCCCGCCGCGGTTGATGCGGGAGGTGTCGCCGGTGTCCAGATGGCCGGTCATGGCGCTGGCGTCCGCCCACAGGCCCCAGGCCAGAGCCGTGGCCGGAAGGCCAGAGGACTGACGGTGGGCGGCCAGGCCGTCCAGGAAGGCATTGGCCGCGGCGTAGTTCGCCTGGCCGGCACCGCCGAAGGAGGCGGCGGCCGAGGAGAACAGGACGAAGGCGTCCAGGTCGCGGTCGGCGGTCAGGTCGTGGAGGTTCCACGCCCCGTCCGCCTTCGGCCGCATGACGGTGTCCACCCGCTCCGGGGTGAGTGCGGCCACCACGCCGTCGTCGAGGACGCCGGTGGAGTGGTAGACGCCGGTGACCGGGACCGCGGCCAGCAGTTCGGCCAGCGCGCGGCGGTCGGCGGCGTCGCAGGACACGACGTTCACCGCGGCGCCGGACTCCGCCAGCGCGGCGGCCAGTGCCGGGACACCGGTCGCGGCCGGGCCCGAACGTCCGGTCAACAGCAGCTCACCGGCCTTGCCGCCGGCGGCCAGGTGCCGCGCCACTTTGCCGCCGATCATGCCGGTGCCGCCGGTGATCAGGACCGTGCCCGATCGGGACGGCGTCCGGGGGACGGTCAGCACGATCTTGCCGATGTGCTTGGCCTGGCTCATGAAGCGCAGCGCGTCGCCGATCCGGCGGACGTCCCAACAGCGGACCGGCATGCCGGTGAACACTCCCTCCTCGATCAGGGCACTGATCTGGGTGAGGATCTCGTGCAGCCGGTCCGGGCCGGCTTCGCCGGTCTCGAACGTCTGGTAGCGGACGCCGGGGTGGTCGGCGGCGATCTGGTCCGGGTCGCGGGGGTCGGTCTTGCCCATCTCGATGAAGGCGCCGCCGCGTGGCAGGAGGCGCAGTGAAGCGTCGGTCAGCTCGCCTGCCAAAGCGTCGAGGACGATGTCCATGCCCTGATTCGCGGTGACGGCTGCGAACTTCTGCTCGAAGTCGGCGTCACGGGAGGAGGCTATGTGGTCGTCATCCAGGCCCATAGCGCGGAGAGAATCCCACTTGCCGGGGCTGGCTGTGGCGAACACTTCCAGGCCCAGGTGCTTTGCGATCTGGACTGCGGCCGAGCCGACACCGCCGGTCGCGGCGTGAATCAGGATACGTTGACCGCGCGCCGCCTGACCCAAATCGACGAGGCCGTACCAGGCCGTCGAGAACGCGATCGGCACTGCGGCGGCTTCGGCGAACGACCACCGGGACGGCAGCAACACGGCAGTGCGCGCGTCCACCACGACGAACGGGCCGAACCCGCCGGCGGCCATGGCCATCACTCGATCGCCGGGCGACAGGTGCCGCACGCCGGGACCGATCTCAGCCACTACACCGGCGACCTCGCTGCCCAGCAGTGCCTCGCCCGGATACATGCCGAGAGTGATCAGCACATCGCGGAAGTTCACGCCGGCGGCGCGGACCGCGACCCGGACCTGGCCGGGTTCGAGGGCTGCCGACGGGAGCTCAGCGACGGCCAAGCCGTCGAGCGTGCCGGGGTGCTCGACTTCCACGCGCCATGGCGTGCCATCGGTGGGAATCGACAGCCCGCCTGCGGGCCGGGTGAGGCGGCGGGCCAGGACGGCATCGCCGCGGATGGCCAACTCGGGCTCGCCGGAGGCGAGGGCGCCGGGTAGGAGATCAGAGCCCTGGCCCGGGATGTCCAGGAGGACGAAGCGGTCGGGGTTCTCGGACTGAGCGGTGCGAATCAGGCCCCAGACGGCGGCTCCGGAGAGGTCCAACACATCCTCGCCGGTTCCGGTGGATACCGCGCCGCGAGTCAGGACGACCAGGCGGGCCGCAGCCAACTCATCAGCGGCCAGCCACTGCTGCACCACAGCAAGCACATCGGACACCGCACCACGAGCAGAAGCCCCAGCCCCAGGCAGAGTCACAGCCGAACCCGCAACGGCAGGCACAGGCGCGGCCGAAGCCGGAGTCGCGGCTGTGGTGGCGGTTGACGCAGGTGATGCATCGGCATCCGCACCGGCGGCGACCAACACCGAATCCGGAACCGGCTCGCCAGCCCGCACCGCCTCGACCAGCGCCGCCACATCCGCGAACACACCATCCGCCGAAACTCCGGGGACACCGGCGCCGAGCGCCGCGATCCGCCCGGCCGACTCCCCCGCCGCGACCGGCGTCCAGCTCACCGCGAACAAACCGTCGCGCACCACAGCGCCGGCCCCGAGCTGGTCCAGCGCTGCGGGGCGCAGCACAAGCGATTCCACCGAGACCACCGGCATTCCGGCGCTGTCGGCCGCGACCAGCGCGATCCCGTCGTTGCCGGTGGCCGTCAGCCGCACGCGCAGGACGGTCGCGCCGGACGCGTGCAGCGAGACGCCGGTCCAGGCGAACGGCAGTCGCACTTGGCCCGGGCCCGCCTCCGGCAGGACCGAGCCGGAGATGTGCAGCGCCGCGTCGAGGAGCGCCGGGTGCATGCCGAACCCGGCCGCGTTCGGCTCCGTGGGCAAGACGACCTCGGCGAAGAACTCGTCCCCGCGACGCCAGCCCGCGCGCAAGCCCTGGAACGCCGGACCGTAGCCATAGCCATCGGAAGCGAGCCGATCGTACAGATCGTCAACCGCGACCGGCTCGGCGTCACGCGGCGGCCACTCCAGGAACTCTGACGTGTCAGGGACCGACGACGCCGGCGCGAGGGCGCCCGCGGCGTGCCTGGTCCACGGCAGGTCACTGTCTTCGGGCCGCGTGTGGATCTCGATTGAGCGGTTCCCGTCGATGTCTGGGCCGACCACCACTTGTACCTGGACTGCCGCGTCTGCGGACAGGGTCAAAGGTGCTTCCAAGACGAGGTCGTCCAGGCGGCCGTAACCCACAGCATCCCCGGCGCGCACCGCCATCTCGACGAACGCCGTGCCCGGCAACAGAACCGTCCCGCCTACCGCATGATCGGCCAGCCACGGATGCGTCCGCAGCGACACCGAACCGGTGAGCACCACGCCCTCGCCCGACACCAGTTCCACCGACGTGGCCAGGAACGGGTGACCGAGCGTTCCGGAGATCGCCGACGCCGTCACCGGCGTCGGCCAGAAGTGCTGGTGTTGGAAGGCGTAGGTGGGCAGGTCGACCTGACGGCTCGCGCCGATGACCGTCGGCCAGTTGACGTCGACGCCGCGTACCCACACCTCGGCGAACGAGGCCAGCAGGCGGGCCGGGCCGCCGTTGTCGCGGCGCAGTGAACCGGAGACTACGGGGGCTGCGACGCCCTGGTCCTCCAAGGTTTCCGTCACCGCTGCGGTCAGTACCGGATGCGGCGACATCTCCAGGAAGACGCCGTGCCCGGAGTCGGCCAGAGCGCGAACGGCCCGGTCGAACTCGACCGTCGCGCGCAGGCTGTCGAACCAATAGCTGGCACCCAACTCAGGGCCCTGAAGCCACTCGCCGGAGACGGCCGAGACCATGGGAATGTTCAGGTCGGCGGGAGTGACAGGCGCCAAGACCTCGGTGATCTCGGCACGCAGTTGCTCGACTTGGGCGCTGTGCGAGGCGTAGTCCACGGGGATACGGCGCGCGCGGACCTCATCGGCTTCGCAGGCCGCGAGCAGTTCGGACAGCGCGTCCGGCTCACCGGAGACAACTGTCGCCGAGGGGCCGTTGACCACGGCGATCGAGAGGCGGTCGCCGAACTCTGCGATGCGGGTACGCACCGCGTCCACCGGCTCAGCCACCGAGACCATCCCGCCGGCGCCGGCCAACACCCGCAACGCACGACTGCGCAGAGCCACCACCCGCGCGCCGTCTTCCAGAGACAGAGCCCCGGCGACGGTCGCAGCAGCGATCTCGCCCTGGGAATGACCCACTACCGCATCTGGTGTGACGCCTGCCGCTTGCCATACCGCAGCGAGGGAAACCATCACTGCCCACAGGGCTGGCTGGACGACGTCAACGGCTTCGAGTGCGGCCGGATCGCTGAGGACATCGGTCAGCGACCAGTCCACGAATGGTGCTAGGGCGCGGCCACACTCGGCGAGGCGCTCGGCGAACACTGGCGAGGCGGCAGCGAGTTCGCTGCCCATACCGGCCCACTGCGCACCCTGACCGGGAAAGACGAACACCGAACGGCCGGTTGCCGATGCCGAACCGGTGACCGCTGAACCAGCAGCCTGACCGGTCGCCACCGCGGCCAAACTAGCGGCCAGTTCCTGACCGGCCGATCCGACTACTACCGCCCGGTGCTCAAATACCGCGCGTGTAGAGGCCAGGGACCACGCCACGTCCCGCGCATCGAGGTCAGGGCGCGCCACGGTCGACTCCCGCAACCGCTCGGCTTGAGAACACAGCGCCGCATCCGATCGGCCCGAGACGATCCACGGCACCACACCACCGACCACCGGGCCGGCCCCGGTACCACCACCCGCCGCGCCCACCGAATCGGCCCCGACCACCGGATCAGCCCCGACAGTCGCTGTGGCCTCGACGACCGGCGGCTCCTCCAGGATCACATGCGCATTGGTCCCGCTGATCCCGAACGAGGACACCCCGGCCCGTCGCGGACGCTCGGACACCGGCCACGACACCGACTCACTCAGCAGCCTGATATTCCCCGCATCCCAGTCGATGTGCGAGGAGGGCTCCGCGACGTGCAGCGTGCGGGGCAGCTCCGCATGCCGCAGCGCCAGCACCATCTTGATCACGCCGGCCGCGCCGGCGGCCCATTGCGTGTGTCCGATGTTCGACTTCACCGAGCCCAGCCACAGCGGCTGGTCCTCGGGCCGATCCTGGCCATAGACCGCCATCAGCGCACCGGCCTCGATCGGGTCGCCCAGTTCGGTCCCGGTACCGTGCGCCTCCACCGCGTCCACCTCGGACGGCTTCAGACCGGAAGCAGCCAGCGCGGCCCGGATCACCCGCTGCTGCGACGGGCCGTTCGGGGCGGTCAGACCGTTCGACGCACCATCCTGATTGATCGCGCTGCCCCGGACCACCGCAAGGACCTGATGCCCGTTGCGGCGCGCATCGGACAGCCGCTCCAGCACCACCATGCCGACGCCCTCGGCGATGCCCATGCCGTCGGCGGCGTCGGAGAACGCCTTGCTGCGGCCGTCGGGGGCCAGGCCGCGCTGGCGGGAGAACTCGATGACCGCGCCGGGTACGGCGACCACCGTCACGCCGCCGGCCAGCGCCAGGTCGCACTCCCCCGCGCGCAGGGCCTGACCGGCCAGGTGCATCGCCACCAGCGAGGAGGAGCACGCCGTCTCCACCGTCACCGCCGGGCCCTCCAGCCCGAACGTGTACGCCACCCGGCCGGAGATCACGCTGGCGGCCGTGCCGGTCATCAGGTAGCCCTCGGCCGCCGCCTCCTCGACGCCGCCGCTGCCGTAGCCGGAGGTCGCGGCGCCGACGAAGACGCCGGTGTCGGAGCCGCGCAGCGCCGCCGGGTCGATCCCGGCCCGCTCGAAGGCCTCCCAGGACGTCTCCAGCAACAGTCGCTGCTGCGGGTCCATCGCCAGCGCCTCACGCGGACTGATCCCGAAGAACGCCGGGTCGAAGTCGCCCGCGCCGTCCACGAAGCCGCCTTCGCGCACATACGAGGTGCCGCTGTGGTCCGGATCCGGATGGTAGAGCTCTTCGATGTTCCAACCACGATCGGCGGGGAAGGCGGCGACCGCGTCGCGGCCCTGCGCCATCAGCTCCCACAGGTCCTCGGGGCTGTCCACGCCGCCGGGGAACCGGCAGCTCATCGCCACGATCGCGATCGGCTCGGCGCTGAGCGCGCCGGGCTGGGGACGGGAGGACGCGTTCCGGCCGGCCGGATCGCCCGACCCGGCCGAGTCGCCGAGCAGTGTGGTGCGCAGGAAGCGGGCCAGCGCCACCGGGGTCGGGTGGTCGAAGACCAGGGTCGAGGGCAGGCGCAGGCCGGTCACGGTGCCGAGCCGGTTGCGCAGTTCGACCGCGGTGAGCGAGTCGAAGCCGAGTTCCTTGAACGCCCGGTCCGGTGCGGCGGCGTCGGGCGAGTCGTGGCCGAGGACGGCCGCGACGTGCGTGCGCACCAGATCCAGCAGCACCCGGTCCCGATCGGCTTCGGCGACCCCGGCCAGCCAGTCCGGCAAGCCGGCGGCGTCCAGCGTCGCGACGGCTGCGGCCTTCGGGCGGGTCGCGGTTCCGGCGGCCAGGCCGCGCCACACGGCCGGGACGGACTCGCCTCGGGCAGCGCGGGCTCGCACGCCGGGGACGTCGAGCAGCGCCGGGACCAGCATCGCTTCGTCCCGGGACAGGGCGGTGTCCAGCAGGGCCAGACCGTCCGCGGCAGTCAGGGCATTGATGCCGTCGCGGCCGAGGCGGGATTTCTGATCGGTGGCCAGATGGCCGGTCATGGCGCTGGCTTCGGACCACAGGCCCCAGGCCAGAGCTGTAGCCGGAAGGCCAGAGGACTGACGGTGTGCGGCCAGACCATCAAGGAACGCATTCGCCGCGGCGTAGTTGCCCTGGCCGGAGCTACCGAAGGTCGCGGCCGCCGAGGAGAACAGGACGAAGGCGTCCAGGTCGCGGCCGGCGGTCAGGTCGTGGAGGTTCCAGGCGCCGTCGGCCTTCGGGCGCATGACGGCGTCTACTCGTTCCGGGGTCATCGACGTCAGCACACCGTCATCCAGGATCCCGACCGAGTGGAACACCGACGACACCGGCACCGAGGCCAACAAGCCAGCCAGCGCCTCGCGGTCGGCGGCGTCGCAGGACACGACGCTGACCCCGGCCCCGGAACCCGCCAAGCCCGCCGCCAACGACGGGACTCCGCTGGCGACCGGGCCGGAGCGGCCGGTCAACAGCAGCTCACCGGCCCGGCCGCTGGCGGCCAGATGACGGGCCACTCGGCCGCCGATCATGCCGGTCCCGCCGGTGACCAGAACGGTGCCCGCGGCACGGGGCTTGCGAGGCACGGTCAGGACGACCTTGCCGATGTGCTTGGCCTGACTCATGAAACGGAACGCGTCGCCGATCCGGCGCATATCCCAGCAGCGAACCGGCATACGCGTGATCACGCCGTCATTGATCAGGGCATTGATTATCGTGAGGATCTCAGCCAACCGGTCGGGGCCTGCGTCCTGGGTGGAGAAGGCCCGGTAGACCACGCCGGGGTGATCGGTGGCGATCTGGTCCGGATCGCGGGGGTCGGTCTTGCCCATCTCGATGAAGGCACCGCCGCGTGGCAGGAGGCGCAGTGAGGCGTCGGTCAGCTCACCGGCCAGCGCGTTCAGGACGATGTCCATGCCCTGACTCGCCGTGACGGCTGCGAACTTCTGCTCGAAGTCGGCGTCACGGGAGGAGGCTATGTGGTCGTCGTCCAAGCCCATGGCACGGAGCGCGTCCCACTTGCCAGGGCTGGCGGTGGCGAACACTTCCAGGCCCAGGTGCTTCGCGACCTGGACCGCCGCTGAACCCACGCCGCCGGTCGCGGCGTGAATCAGGATGCGTTGACCGCGCGCCGCCCGGGCCAAATCCACCAGGCCGTACCAGGCCGTCGAGAAGGCCACCGGTACGGCGGCGGCTTCGGCGTACGACCAGCCGGCGGGGACCTGGGTGAGGGTGCGGGCGTCGGCGACCACCAGGGGCGCGAACCCGCTGGTGACGATGCCCATCACCCGGTCGCCCGGCACCAGTCCGGTCACGCCCGAGCCGACCTCGGCCACCACGCCGGCGACCTCGCTGCCGACTATCCCGGCGTCGGGATCCCGATCCGCCGGGACCAGGCCGAGGGTGAGGACGACGTCGCGGAAGTTCACGCCGGCGGCGCGGACCGCGACCCGGACCTGGCCGGGTTCGAGGGCGGCGGCGGCCGGGGGGAATTCGGCGGCGGCCAGGCCGTCGAGCGTGCCGGGGTGGGTGACTTCGAGGCGCCAGGG